>NZ_JBJGYO010000007.1:0-249236 GCF_054050035.1 Geodermatophilus sp. SYSU D00815
GCGTACACCCCCGCGCCCTGCGAGCCCTTCACGAACGTCCCGGCCGCCAACGACCCGTCCTCGGGCAACGCCGCCAGCACCGCCGCCGGCACCTCCGGCACCGACCCCGGCAGCATCGAGGCATCGGCCACCAGCACCCGGCCGCGCTGGCTGACGAGGTAGGCGGCCGATCCGCCGCGCTCCCGGAGCAGGGCGCCGGTCGCCGGCGTCGTCGGCAGCTGCCGCATGCCGGCGTCGTCCAGGGACCGCACCGGCCAGGACGACAGGGGCGTGGCGGCCCAGACCGCGTGCGAGAGGGCCGTGAAGGTGCCCTCGGCCGCGACCGTCACCGCCCCGGTCGACCGGTTGCGCAACACCACCCCGTCCCGGGTGATCGG
Source organism: Geodermatophilus sp. SYSU D00815 (assembly GCF_054050035.1). NCBI lineage: Bacteria > Bacillati > Actinomycetota > Actinomycetes > Geodermatophilales > Geodermatophilaceae > Geodermatophilus > Geodermatophilus sp. SYSU D00815. The sequence continues at coordinate 378 of NZ_JBJGYO010000007.1, forward strand.
CACCCCGTAGGGCAGGTGGCCCAGCCCCGACTCCAGCAGCCGCACCCCCGCCGTCGGCCACCCCGCCGCGGCCAACGCCGCGTCGTCGACCACCTCCCGCTTGACCCCACCGGAGACCACGAACGCCTTGCCCGACGTCGTCCGGTACACCGAGGTCATCACCGGCCCGGTCACGAACGCGTCGATCAACGGCTGCTCGAGCCGCACGATCGAGCCGCAGGCGGCCCCGTAGTCGGCGACCTGGGCGCACGAGGCGAACGGCAGCTTGATGCCGGCGTCGACGAACCAGACGCCGCCGCCGGGGTCGGTGACGACGCGCCCCAGGCGCGGTCCCTCCGGTATGCCGTCGAGGTAGCCCTGCGCGACGAACGTGACCGGACCGAGCGCCGAGTAGGCCGCCAGCGTCGTCAGGTCCGGGACGAGGTGGCGGGTGCCGCCGGAGACCAGGTAGACGGCGCCGTTCTCCGGGGTGCGCGCGAGCCTGGGCGGGTCGGCGGTCGCGATCCGCACCACGGCCCCGGTCGCCGTCGCGCTCTGCACGGTGACGGTGAAGTCGCCGCCGGCCACGCGCACGGCGGTGCCGACGGGCAGGGCGGTCCGCATGTCGCCGTCCCAGCCCGAGGAGGCCGACGGCGTCCCGTCGAGCAGCCACGAGGTGTCCGAGCCGCCCACGGCGCGGCGGAGGAGGACGCCGGTCTGCAGCCGCGGCCAGTTGGCCGAGGTGCCCAGCCACGCGTCCTGGCCGCCGGCCGTGCGGTGCTCCAGCCAGTAGACGGCGCCGTCGGCGGCCAGCAGGCGCACGGCCCGGGTGCCCGACGAGCCCGACAGCGGGGCGAGCGTGTAGGTGCCCCCGGCCGAGGAGGCGGTCACCGTCGTGGCCGCGTCGGCCGGGAGGAGCCCGAGCCGGGCCGAGTGCGCGGCGCTGAGCGAGCCGACCTGGTCCCAGGACATGCCCATGACGTCGTAGAAGTCGTAGTAGGCGCGGGTGCGGCAGGTCCCCGTCTCCAGCGCGGAGGAGCACTGCCGCGCCGAGGAGTGCCCGAGGCCGAAGTTGTGCCCCAGCTCGTGGGCGATCACCGACGTCGCGACGTCGGTGACGTACAGCCGCCCCCCGCCGGTGAGGCTGGTGCCGACCTCCGCCAGCCCGTAGGCGCAGCCCGGGGTCCCATACGGCAGGTAGACCAGCAGGTGCCGGCCGGGTCCCCGGCTCCAGCCGGCACGGGCCGCGGCCGCGTTCCACAGCGCGGCGGGGTTGGAGCAGTCGACCCCGGTGGGCTGCCACCAGTCGACGTTCGCGGCCGCCGCGCCGATCCGCACGGCGCCACCGCTCTGCGCCGACCAGAACGCCGCCACCGGCCCGTTCACCGCCTGGACCACCTCGGCCAGGGTGGCGTCCGGCGTGGCGCCCGGCAGCGCCGTCATGACGACGGTGACCTCGTCGGTCAGCGCCGTCGCCGGTGCGGTGGGCGCGGGCTCCTCGGCGGCGGCGAGCACCTCGGCGGCGAGCACCTCGCGGGCCGGTTCGAGCTCGTGGTCCCCGGCGGGGGCGTCGTCGACCTCGTCGCCGACCGTGACCTCGACGGTGGCGCCCGGGGCCACGTCGGGCAGCTCGTCGGCCAGGTCCTCGGTCGGCACCCGCACGGCGTCGCCGTCGTCGGTCTCGATCCAGGTCAGCAGCCCGTCGTCGGCGCGGGGCTCCTCCTCGGCGTGCGCCCCGTCCGGCTCCGCCCACGCCTGCACCAGCTCACCGACGACCGTGTCGGCCGGCGGCTCCGCGCGCGCAGGGCTCGGCACCGCGAGCACCGGTACGAGGACCGCGGCGGCCACCAGGGGCGCGGCGGACCAGGACCTGCGGCGGGCAGCGGGCACGGGGCGGACTCCAGGCAGACGACGACGTTCTCTCCATCGGCGGGTCCGGGCCGGACCGGGAAGGCCGGCCGGGACCGGGTCGCCTAGCTGCGGGTGCGGGCGCCGCGCCGGAGCCGGACGGCGACCGCCGCCAGCAGCAGCGCACCGGCGACCGCGCCGACCGCCGGCCCGGCGAGCGACCGGGCGCGCTCCGCGGAGCGCGCCACCGCGGCCTCCTCGACCGTCGCGGCCTCCGCCGCGCCCCCGGCGACCGCGTCCCCGGTGGCCGCGTCCCCGGTGGCGGCGGCCTCCGCGGCGGGGGCCGCCGGGTCCGCCGTCGTCGTCCCGGCCGTGGCCGGCTGCGGGCTCGCCGCCGCGGCGGCCGGGGCGCCGGGGGCGTCCCGTCCGGGGAGCACCGAGGGCGCCGGCGCGGCCGGCGGCGCGGTGGCCGAGGACGCGGGCCCCGGGACCACGCTCACGACCGCGCCGCTCGCGGTGAGCGCCTGCACGGTCACGGTGAACCCGCCGGCGTGCACGGGCACGCCCACGGGCAGCGCGGCCTGCAGGTCGACGTCCCACCCGCCGGCCCGCGCCGGCGTGCCGTCGAGCAGGAGCGAGGTGTCGGGGAACGTGCCCGCCCGGTGCAGCAGCACGCCGGCGTCGAGCCGGTACCGGTTGGCCGCGCCGGCCAGCCACGCGTCCCGGCCGGCGGCCGCCCGGTACTCGAGCCAGTAGTCGGTACCACCGGCCGACAGCCGCAGCGCGCGGGTGCCCGCCGGGCCGGCCAGCGGCGCGAGCGTCCAGGTGCCGGGGGCGTCACCGGCGCGGACCGCGGCCTGCGCCGTCGTCGGCAGCACGCCGAGCAGGTCGGCCTGCGCGGCGGTGAGCGCGCCCACCTGCGACCAGGAGGCGCCCATGACGTCGTAGTAGTCGCGGTAGCCGGCGGTGCGGCAGGAGCCGTCCTCCACGGCGCCGTCGCACTGCAGGCCCGAGGAGTGCCCCAGGCCGAAGTTGTGCCCGAGCTCGTGGGCGACGACCGACGGCAGCAGGTCGCGGACGTACAGCGAGCCCCCCGAGCCGAGACCGGAACCCACCTGGCCGAGGGCGTACGAGCAGCCGGGCAGGTCGCCCGGCCGGCTGCTGACGTAGAGCACGAGGTGGCGGCCCGGGCCGGGGACGAACCCCACCGAGCGGGCCACGTCGGCCCACAGCGCGTTGGGGTCCCGGCAGCCGACGCGCGCGGGCAGCCAGTCGTGGGCCGCCGTGACCCCGAGGCGGACGGCGCCACCGGTCTGCTCCGACCAGAAGCCGGCCACGGGACCGTCGACGGTGGCCACCACCTGGTCCAGCGTCACCCCGTCGGCGACCCCGCCCGGGGGGACGACGAGGGCGACGGTGACCTCGTTGGTCAGGGGGCCCGAGGCGGGCGCGACGGCGGCGGGCGCCGCCAGGACCTCGGCCTCCAGCACCTCCTGCGCCGGCTCGTACCCGTCGTCGGCGGCCTCGTCGTCGACCTGCTCCCCCACCTCGACCGCGACGGTGGCGCCCACGGGCACGGACGTGACGTCGTCCGTGGGGACGCGCACGGTCTCGCCCGCCGCGGTGCGGACCCAGCTGAGCGGCTCCTCGGAGGCGTGCCCGGCGGTGGGCCGGGCCTCCTCCGGCCAGGCCTGCACGAGCTCGCCGACGAGCGCGGTGGCGCCGGGCTCGTCCGCCGCGGCGGTCGCCGCCGGCAGCAGCACGCCGGCACCGACCGCGAGGGCGGCCAGCAGGCGGACGGCGGAGCGGCGCGGGGAAGCAGGCATCCCCTGGCTCATCGGCGGTCTCGGCCGCGGCCGGCACCGGCTCAAGCCGAATGCGCGACCCGTTCGTCACAGCCGCCCCGGCGTCCCCAGGGCTCCCGCAAGCGTGCTGGAACGGCCGCCTGCAGGGCCCCGCCGCGAGCTCGCGAGCGGTGGGGGCAGGCGGTCCTTGGTCAGATGAGGTCGTCGTCCAGACCCATGAGCCGCCGGCCGGCCTCGGTGATCGAGCCGGACAGCGACGGGTAGATGGCGAAGGTGTTCGCCAGGTCGGCGACGGTGAGGCCCTTCGTCACGGCCAGCGCGATCGGCAGGATCAGCTCCGAGGCCCCGGGGGCCACCACGACGCCGCCGACGACCACGCCGGTCGAGCGGCGGGCGTGGAGCTTGACGAACCCGTCGCGCAGGTCGCTCATCTTGGCCCGCGCGTTGGTGGCCAGCGGCAGCCGGACGGCCTCGACGTCGGGGTGGTCGGGCAGCGCCTTCTCCTGCAGGCCGACCGTGGCGATCTCGGGGTGGGTGAACACGTTGGCGGCGACCGTGCGCAGCCGGATCGGGGCGACGGCCTCGCCGAGGGCGTGCCACATGGCGATCCGGCCCTGCATCGCGGCGACGGAGGCCAGCTGGAAGACGCCGGTCACGTCGCCGGCGGCGTAGATCCCCGGCACCGTCGTGCGGGAGACCCGGTCGACGACCACGTGGCCCGACCCGGTGACCTGCACGCCGTGGGACTCCAGGTTCAGGCCCGCGGTGTTGGGCACGGTGCCGACCGTCATGAGCACGTGCGAGCCCTCGACGGTGCGCCCGTCGGTGAGCGCGACGGAGACGCCCTTCTCGGTGCGCTGCGCCCCGGCGGCCCGGCCGCGCTCGAGCCGCCCGCCGCGGGACTGGAAGACCTGCTCGAGCACCTCGGCGGCGTCGGAGTCCTCACCGGGCAGCACACGGTCGCGGGAGGAGACCAGCGTGACCGGGACGCCGGCCTCGAGGTAGCCGGAGGCGAACTCGGCGCCGGTGACGCCGGAGCCGACGACGACGAGGTGCTCGGGCAGCTCGTCGAGCTCGTAGACCTGCCGCCAGTCGAGGATCCGCTCGCCGTCGGGCTCGGCGCCCGGCAGCACGCGCGGGTCCGCGCCGGTGGCGATGAGGACCACGTCGCCCTCGATCTCGTCGACGACCGCGCCGCTCGCGTCGAGGATCTCCACCTCGTGCGCGGCCAGTCCCGGGACGTCGTCGGCGAGCCGGCCGCGGCCCGCGACGATGGTCACGCCCTCGGCGCTGAGGCGGGCGTGGATGTCGGCGGACTGCGCCATGGCCAGGTTCTTGACCCGCTTGTTGGCCGTGGCGAGGTCGAGCCCGATGGCGTCGGGCTCGGTGCCCATGAGCCCGAGGACGGCGGAGTCGCGCACCGACGTCATCGCACCGGCCGCGGCGATCAGCGTCTTGGAGGGGACGCAGTCGGTGAGCACGCTGGCCCCGCCCATGCCGTCCTTCTCGATGACGGTGACCTGCGCACCGAGCTGGGCGGCCACCAGCGCGGCCTCGTACCCGGCCGGGCCGCCGCCGATGATGACGATGCGGGTCATGGGTGGTTCTCCCCCGGAGCAGTGCGGACGTCGCCGCCATTGTCCCCGTCGGGGTGGTCCGGCGTCGGCACCGACCCGGTTACCCTCTCCGGCGATGGGCCTCTACGCCGCCTACGGGTCGAACATGGATCCGGAGCAGATGCTGCGGCGCTGCCCGTCCTCGCCGCACACCGGCACCGGCTGGATCCGCGGCTGGCGGCTGACCTTCGGCGCGGAGGAGTACGGCTGGGAGGGCGCCCTGGCCACCCTCGTGCCCGACGACGCCTCCCCCGGCGTCTACGTCGCCCTCTACGACCTCACCGAGGCCGACGAGCGCGCCCTCGACGCGTGGGAGGGCGCCGACCACGGCCTCTACCGCAAGCTGCACCTGCGCGTGCACACGCTCGCCGGCGACGTCGTCGCCTACGTCTACGCGCTCGACGCCTTCGAGGGCGGCCTGCCCTCGGCCCGGCACCTGGGCGCCATCGCCGACGCGGCCGAGGCCGCCGGCGCCCCCCACGACTACGTGACCGAGCTGCGCTCCCGCGACTGCCGCACCGCCTTCTGACCCGGCCGGTCCCCGATCCCCGCGATCATGGAGTCCGGGAAGCGACACGCCGCCGCGGGCCGGTGTGCCGCTTCCCGAACTCCATGATCACCACGAGCGGGGCGGGAGCCGCAGGGCACGGGCGGTGACGGCGAGCATCTGCCGGTGAGCGCGGTAGACGTCGTGCTTGGTGAAGTGCAGCAGGGGCCAGCTGTTCTCCGTCAGCCAGTTGTGCCTCCGCCGGTCGTCGCGGAGCTGCTCGGGCGTCATGTGCGCCTCCTGACCGTCGAACTCCGCTCCGACCCGCTCCTCGCGCCAGCCGAGGTCGAGCCACCGGGCGCGCCCCTCGGCCGGCACCTTCACCTGCAGGTCCGGGGCGGGAAGCCGGCATCGAGGAAGCGCCACCGCATCCGCGACTCCATCGGCGAGTCCACCCGGCGATCGGCCCAGGGCACCAGCCGGCGCAGCCGCACCACCTGCCGCAGGCCCGCCTGCGCCGCGGCCGCGACCACGAGGTCCTCCCTGCGGCAGAAGCCGGAGCAGGGCGGCGTCCAGCGTGGCCAGACCGTCGATGGGTGGGGTCAGCCGGACGACGTCGCAGGCGGTCCGGGCGGCGGGCGTGCACCAGATGCCGTCGACCAGGACGGCGTCCTCCGTGCCGAGGCTCGACGGGTGCACCCGGATGCCGGGGCGGGACCGGTTCACCAAGGACGGCGGTCCGAGGAAGTGCAGGGTGTCGTCGCCCAGGACGTCGAACTCCCAGAGGCGCGCCGCCGTCGCGTGGCAGGCGACCAGGTCGGAGCCGACCAGCAACGACGCCGCGCGCAGCTGGACCGCGAAGGAATCGGGGACGTCGCCGTCCACGAGCACGCCCCGCCACCGGGATCGGCGCCAGCGGCCGGACCTCACCGGCCGCCGCACCTCCGCGTCGCTGCAGCTGTCGAGGGCCTGGTCGACGGTGAACACGCCGCCTTGCCGGGCGATCGTGCGGTACAGGGCGAAGTCCACCCGGCGAGGCTGCGGCTCGTCCGCGCCCGTCGAGCGGCGGCTGCGAGGTCTGTGGACGGGGACCCCGGCTGGGGATCCGGCGGCGATCACGGCGGGTCAGGCTCGAGGAAGGTCTCCAGGAGCTGCCGGGCGGCGAGGGCGGGCGTGAGCTCGCCGCTGAGCACGGCCTTCTCCAGGTCCGGCGCCAGCGCCCTGACACCGGGGTGCGCGCGCAGCCGGTGCTCGAGCCCGTCGCGCACCAGCTGCCAGGTCCAGCGCACCTGCTGAGTGCGGCGCTTCTCCTCGAAGGCCCCGGAGGCGCGCCCCCGGTCCTGGTGCTCGACCAGCTTCGCCCACACCTCGTCCAGGCCGGCGCCGGTCAGCCCCGAGCAGGTGAGCACCGGCACGTCCCAGTCGTTCCCGCGTCCCCGCAGCAGCCGGATCGCCTGCAACAGCTCGCGCGCGGCCGAGCGGGCGTCCACCTCGCCCGGCCCGTCGGCCTTGTTCACCGCGATGACGTCGGCGATCTCCAGGATGCCGCGCTTGATGCCCTGCAGCTGGTCACCGGTGCGGGCCAGCGTGAGGAACAGGAACGAGTCGACCATCTCGGCGACGGCGATCTCCGACTGCCCGACCCCGACCGTCTCGACCAGGACGACGTCGTAGCCGGCCGCCTCCACCACGACCACCGACTCGCGGGTGGCCTGCGCGACGCCGCCGAGGGTGCCCGACGTCGGCGAGGGCCGGATGAACGCCTGCGGGTCCACCGAGAGCCGCGACATCCGGGTCTTGTCGCCCAGGATCGACCCACCGGAGCGGGCGGACGACGGGTCGACGGCGAGCACCGCCACCTTCGACCCGGCGCCGGTGAGGGTCACCCCGAGCTGGTCGATGAACGTCGACTTGCCCACCCCGGGCACCCCGCTGATGCCCACCCGGCGCGCTCCCCCGGCGTGCGGCAGCAGCTCCACCAGCAGCTCCTGCGCCCGCTCGCGGTGGTCGGCGCGGCGCGACTCGACCAGCGTGATCGCGCGCGACACCGACCGCCGGTCGCCGGCCCGCACCCCCTCGGCGAGGGCGGCGACGTCAGTGGCCATCCCGCTCAGTGACCGAGGCGGGACGACAGCGTGCGCAGCAGGTCCTGCGCCGCCTCGGCGATGACCGTGCCCGGCTGGTAGACCGCCGCCGCGCCCATCTCCTTCAGGGCCGGCACGTCGTCGGGCGGGATGACGCCGCCGACCACGATGAGCACGTCGTCGGCGCCGAGCTCGGCCAGCGCGTCGCGCAGCGCCGGCACCAGCGTGAGGTGGCCGGCCGCCAGCGAGTTGACGCCGACGACGTGCACGTCGGCCTCCACCGCCTGCCGGGCGACCTCCTCCGGCGTCTGGAACAGCGGGCCGACGTCGACGTCGAAGCCGAGGTCGGCGAAGGCGGTCGCGATCACCTTCTGGCCGCGGTCGTGGCCGTCCTGGCCCATCTTGGCGACCAGGATCCGCGGCCGGCGGCCCTCCGCCTCCTCGAACTCCGACGCCAGCCGCCGGGCGGCCTCGACCGGCTCGTTCGCGCCTGCCTCGTCCCGGTACACACCCGAGATGGTGCGCACCTGCGCGGCGTGCCGGCCGTACACCCGCTCCAGCGCGTCGGAGATCTCCCCCACCGTGGCGTGGGCGCGGGCCGCGTCGACGGCCAGCTTCAGCAGGTTGGCGTCGAGATCGCCGCCCCGCCGTCCCTCGGCGGCGGCCCGCGCCGCGTCGGTGAGCCGCCCCAGCGCCTCCTGGACGGCGTGGTCGTCGCGCTCGGCCCGCAAGCGCTCGAGCTTGGCCTTCTGCTCGGCGAGCACCTGCGCGTTGTCGACCCGCAGCACCTCGACCGGCTCGTCGGCGGCCACCCGGTACCTGTTGACGCCGATCACCGGCTGGATGCCGGCGTCGATGCGGGCCTGGGTGCGGGCGGCGGCCTCCTCGATGCGCAGCTTCGGGATGCCGTCGTCGATGGCCTGCGCCATGCCGCCGTGCTCGGCGACCTCCTCGATGTGCGCCCACGCGGCGCGGGCCAGGTCGTAGGTCAGCTTCTCCACGTACGCCGAGCCGCCCCACGGGTCGATGACCCGCGTCGTGCCCGACTCCTGCTGCAGCAGCAGCTGGGTGTTGCGGGCGATCCGGGCGGAGAAGTCGGTGGGCAGGGCCAGCGCCTCGTCGAGAGCGTTGGTGTGCAGCGACTGGGTGTGCCCCTGGGTGGCGGCCATCGCCTCCAGGCAGGTGCGGACGACGTTGTTGTAGACGTCCTGCGCGGTCAGCGACCAGCCCGAGGTCTGCGAGTGGGTGCGCAGCGACAGCGACTTCGGGTTCTGCGCGCCGGCGGACCTCATGAGCCTCGCCCACAGCAGCCGCGCGGCCCGCAGCTTGGCGACCTCCATGAAGAAGTTCATGCCGATGGCCCAGAAGAACGACAGCCGTGGGGCGAACGCGTCGACGTCCAGCCCGGCGTCCTTGCCCGCCTTCACGTACTCCACGCCGTCGGCCAGCGTGTACGCCAGCTCCAGGTCGGCCGTCGCCCCGGCCTCCTGGATGTGGTAGCCGGAGATGGAGATCGAGTTGAACCGCGGCATCCGCTGCGAGGTGAACGCGAAGATGTCGCTGACGATCTGCATCGACGGCTTCGGCGGGTAGATGTAGGTGTTGCGGACCATGAACTCCTTGAGGATGTCGTTCTGGATGGTCCCGGCCAGCTGCTCGGGTGCCACGCCCTGCTCCTCCGCGGCGAGCACGTAGAGCGCCATCACCGGCAGCACGGCGCCGTTCATCGTCATCGACACGGTCATCCGGTCCAGCGGGATGCCGTCGAAGAGCTGCCGCATGTCGAGGATCGAGTCGATCGCCACGCCCGCCATGCCGACGTCGCCCACCACCCGCGGGTGATCGGAGTCGTAGCCGCGGTGGGTGGGCAGGTCGAAGGCGATCGACAGGCCCTTCTGCCCGGCGGCGAGGTTGCGCCGGTAGAACGCGTTGGACTCCGCCGCGGTGGAGAAGCCCGCGTACTGGCGGACCGTCCACGGCTGGGTCGTGTACATGGTCGGGTACGGCCCGCGCAGGAACGGGGCGACGCCGGGGTAGGTGCCGAGGAAGTCCAGCCCCTCGAGGTCGGCCGGGGTGTACAGGGGCGGGACGGCGATGCCCTCCGGCGTCTCCCAGGTCGCCTCGGCCGCGCTCCGGCCGGTCGCCGCCTCGAACGCCTTGGCCCAGTCGTCGGCGGAGGTCCCGGAAGCCGGCCGGCCCAGCTCCAGGTCGCCGAAGTCGGGGATCGCGCTCATCGCGGCGCCTCCTTCCCACCGGAATGGCCATCTCGGTGGAGGTCGTGGACGGTGCGGAGGACCTCCAGGGCGTCGCACCCGGCGTACACGTACCCGTCGACGCCGTCCACCCCGAGCGACGGCTTCCCGGCGAGCCACACCGACGTCGCGCCGGCGGCCCTGAGCTCGCGGGCGAGGTCGGCGGCGGACGACGCGTAGTCGTCGTCGGTGCCGCAGACGCAGGCGACCGTGGTGCCCGCCTCGGCGAAGCCGGCGACGCCGTCGCCGGCGGGGGTGGCGATCCCGCCGGCCTGGAAGAGGTTGCCCGCGAAGGTGGCGCGGGCGGTGTGCCGGGCCACCGGGCCGATCGTGGCCAGGTAGACGGCCGGGCGGGTGGGCGCGGCGTCGGCGGCGTCGCGCAGGGCCTCGAACTCCTCCGCCGCGCGCACCCGGGGCAGCCCGCCGGTGGGGCGCAGGTCGGGGGCCGGCGGCCGCTCCGGCAGCTTCTCGGCGAGGTTCGGGAACTCGCTGACGCCGGTGATCGCGTCCGTGCGCCTCGCCAGCCGCCGCTGCCGCTGCGACCACGCCGCGGCGACCCGGTCGCGCACCAGCCCCGACGCCAGCGCCGCCGACAGCCCGCCGGCCCGCTCGATCTCGGTGAACCACGCCCAGGCGGCCTGCGCCAGGTCCTCTGTGAGCGACTCGACGTAGAAGGAGCCGCCGGCCGGGTCGAGCACGCGGGCCAGCGACCCCTCCTCGACGAGCAGGTTCTGGGTGTTGCGGGCGATCCGCCGGGAGAAGGCGTCGGGCAGCCCGAGCGCGGCGTCGAACGGCTGCACCGTGACGACGTCGGCGCCACCCACGCCGGCGGCGAAGCAGGCGACCGTCGTCCGCAGCATGTTCACCCACGGGTCGCGCCTGGTCGTCATCACCGACGAGGTGACGGCGTGCTGGCGCTGGGCGCGCACGTCGGGCGAGGCGCCGCTGGCCTCTCCCACCCGGTCCCACAGCCGCCGGGCGGCGCGCAGCGCGGCGATCGTCGTGAACTGGTCGGCGGTGGCCGCGTAGCGGAACTCGACGGCGGCGAACGCCTCGTCGACCGACCGGCCCCCCTCGGTGAGCGCCCGCAGGTAGGCGACCCCGGCCGCCAGCGAGCAGCCGAGCTCCTCCACCGCCGAGGCGCCGGCGTCGTGGAACACGGTCGCGTCGACGGTCACCGTGCGCAGGCCCAGCGGCGCCGCCCGGCGGGCGAGGTCGGCCAGCCCGGCGACGTCCTGCCGCTCCCCCGACGCCGCCTCGGCGCCGAGCGGGTCGAGCCCCAGCGAGCCGCCGGGCGCGAGGTCGGTGCGCCCCTCCACCAGGGACAGCAAGGCCTCGGCGGCCGGGAGGCCCCCCGAGACGCCCACCGGCGCGACGTCGAGCAGGACGTCGGAGAGCACCTCGGGCAGCGCGTCGACCGGGATCGCGCCCTCACCGAGCGCCAGCCACAGCGAGGTGCCGCCGTTCTCCAGGTCGGCGAGCACCGCCTCCCGGGTGACGGCGACGTCGGGGTGCGCGTGCCGCTGCCGCACGTCCCAGCCGGCGGGCACCTCGCTCGACCCGGCGCCGGCCCGGGCGCCGCGCACGAACGGCGCCATCCCCGGCACGCCCACCGCCGAGGGCAGGTCGCCGGCGTCGTCGGGGGTGTACAGCGGCGCGACGGTGACACCGGTGGCGACGGGACGGCGCAGCGCATCCTCGACCGGGTCGGGCAGCTCGGTGCGGCCGGCCCTGCGCAGCACGCCGGCCACCAGCTCGCGCCACTCGTCGCGGGTGGCCGCCGGGAACTCCCCGGCCAGCACGAGCTCGTCGGGGACCTCGTGCTCGGCGAGTCGCCCTTTATCGATCGACCCGGCGCCGGCCGAGTGCTGCAGGTCGGAACTCATCGTCGAATTCCCGCCTCTCGTCGACGGCACTCCCGGGAGCAGTGTGTCCGGGAATGGCAGTGTCGCCCGGAGATCTGCGTCACGTGCGCGCGGGGCGTCAGCCCGCCGCCCGGTCGGCGGAGCCGTCGTCGGCCCGCCGGGGCGGCGTGTCCCCGGGTGCGCGCTTGCCGGTGCGGGCCGGGCCCGAGTCGGCGACGAGCGCGTGCAGCGCGGTGCGCGCCAGCAGCCGGACGCCGACGCCGATCGCCCGCTCGTCGACGTCGAAGGTGCCCCGGTGGAGGTCCAGCGGCGGCCCGCCGCCGTGCGTGCCCAGCCGGGCGAGCGCGATCGGCAGCACGTCGGCGAACCAGCCGAAGTCCTCCCCGCCCATGCTCTGCGGGGAGGGCAGCACGCCGTCCTGGCCCACGGTCTCCAGCGCGGCGGCGCGCAGCAGGGCCACCGACCGCGGGTCGTTGACCACCGGGGGCACGCCGCGCACGTAGTCGACGTCGACCTGCGCACCGGTGGTCGCCGCGACCCGCTCGACGAGGGAGCGCAGCAGGTCCTCCGCGCCGGTCCAGGCGTCGCGGTCGAGGACGCGGACGGTGCCGCGCAGGTGCCCGCGCTGCGGGATGGCGTTGGCCGCGATGCCGGCGTTGACCGCGCCCCACACCAGCGACATGCCCGCTCGGGGGTCGACCTGGCGGGAGAGCAGCGACGGGACCTCGGTGATCAGCCGGCCGAGGGCGTCGACGAGGTCGACGGTGAGCTGGGGGCGCGCGGTGTGCCCGCCGGGCCCCATGAGCGAGACGTCCATGCGGTCGCACGCGGCGGTGATCGCGCCGGTGCGCAGCCCGATCCTGCCCGCGGGCACGGACGGGTCGCAGTGCAGGGCGAAGGCGCGGGACGCCCCGTCGAGCACGCCGGCCGCGACCACCTCGGTGGCGCCGCCGGGCACGGTCTCCTCGGCCGGCTGGAAGACGCAGCGGACCGCGCCGGGCAGCCCGTCGGCCTCGGCCAGCGCGAGGACCACGCCGAGGACGACGGTGGTGTGCACGTCGTGCCCGCAGGCGTGGCAGAGGCCCTCCTTGGTGGAGGCGTACGGCACGTCCTTGAGGTCGTGCAGCGGCAGCGCGTCGATGTCGGCGCGCAGCACCACCGTCGGCCCCCCGCCCGGGCCGACCTCCACCACCAGGCCCGTGCCGGTGGGCAGGCGCCGCGGGCTCAGCCCCGCCTGGCGCAGCCGCTGCTCCAGGAACGACGTCGTCTCGAACTCGGCGAACGCCAGCTCGGGGTGGGCGTGCAGGTGCCGCCGCGTGGCGACCAGCTGCGCGTGGCGGTCGCGCACCCAGTCGTCGACGCCCGCGCCCAGCTTCTCGACGACACCCTCCATCAGGCCATCCCGCTCGGTTGCCGAGCCGGCAGCCCGTCCCGCAGCTCGGCCACCAGGCTGTCGACGACGGCGGTGAGGTCACCGCCCGCGGCCGCCGCGACCGCCCGCTGGCGCTGGTAGGAGGCGCCCACCGCGAGCACCCGCTCGACGTCGGCGAGCTCGGCCGAGCAGCCCAGCCGCCGCGCCGTCGGGGCGAGGTCCTCCACCAGGTCGAGGATCGCCTGGCGGACCGGGCGGACGGTGCCCTTCTCGTCGACGACGATGTCGGCGTCGAGGCCGTAGCGGGCCGCCCGCCACTTGTTCTCCCGCAGCACCCACCCGGCCGGGGTGGGCAGCGTGTAGCCGCGGTCGAGCTGGGTGTCGAACTGCTCGACCAGGCACTGCGACAGCGCCGCCACGGCGCCGATCTCGTCGAGGGTGGGCAGGCCGTCGCAGATGCGCAGCTCCACGGTGCCGAAGTTGGGGTGCGGCCGGATGTCCCACCACACCTCGCGCACGCTCTCGATGGCGTGGGTGGAGATCAGCGTCTCCATGTAGGTCTCGAACTCGTCCCAGCCCGACAGCTGGTAGGGCAGCCCGGCGGTCGGCATGCTCTCGAACACCTTGCTGCGCGCCGAGGCCAGCCCGGTGTCGGCGCCCTTCCAGAACGGGGAGGACGCCGAGAGCGCCAGGAAGTGCGGCACGTACTGGGTGAGCGCGTTGACCATGGGGATGGCCTTCTCCGGCGCCCGGACGCCGACGTGCACGTGCACGCCGAAGATCTGCAGCCGGCGGGCCAGCCACTGCATGCGCTCGACCAGCTCGAGGTAGCGCTCCTTGGGCGAGATGCGCTGGGTCTGCCAGTCGGTGAACGGGTGGGTGCCCGCGCACATCAGGCCCAGCCCCCGGCGGTCGGCGGCGGCCACCACCTCGGTGAGGGTGCCGGCGAGGTCGGCCTTGGCCTCGGCCGCGGTGCCGCAGATGCCGGTGATGATCTCGATCGTCGACTGCAGCAGCTCGTGCTTGGCCTTGGGGTGCTCGCTCGCGCCCTCGGGCCGGATCTCCTCGAGGATCTCCACGGCGCCCGAGGTCAGCTCCCGCGTCCCGCGGTCGACGAGCTGCAGCTCCCACTCGACGCCCAGGCTGGCGCGCTCGGAGGACTCGAAGGGGATCTGCATCCCGGAAGTCTAAGGACGATCCCGGTCCCCCGGCCCGGTCAACGGACGGGCTCCGCCGTCCGGGCGACGTCGGCGGCGGCCACCGGCCGCACCCAGAGGTGCTCCGGCAGCCGCTCGCGGACCGCCGTCACGGCCCCGCGCCCCTGCACGGCCGGGTCCACGGGGATCACGCACATCTCGCGGGTGATCACCGAGAAGCCCTCGCCCCGGTCGGCGGGGACGACGGCCTCGATCCCGTCCCACGGCGTGAAGTGCACGTCGCCGTCGGCGTCGACGTCGGCCAGGCCGGCGTCGGACACGACCAGCCGGACCCGGGCCGCGCGGTCGCGCACCCGCCTGAACGCCGACGGCCGGAACTGCCGACCCTTCGGCGCCACGGGGACCACCCCGCAGAACGGGCGCTGCTCGATCCCGCCGACCGCGGTGCGCAGCACGGTGCCCTGCGGGACGACGAGCAGCGCGGTGGCGGCCGCGGCGCTCAGGGCCGCGGCGACCTGCGCCGGCGTGACCGCCCGCCAGGCGGCGAGGGCCTGCTCGGCGGGCAGGAAGGGCACCGGCCCGAGCTCGCCGAGCGCGGCCCCGCCCAGCTCACCGCAGACGAAGGCGTCCTCGTCGGCGTCGAACTCCTCGGCCAGACCGGTCACCACGTGCGCCAGCTCCTCGGCGGTGGGGCCGGTGCGGCACAGGGAGTCGAACTGCTCCCACAGGATGCGGCCGACCTCGGCGGCCCGTCCCTCGCGCGCGTCGACGTAGAGGGCGCTCTCCCGCCGGTCGGCGGTGACGTCGAGGACCTCGGTGCCCGTGGAGTAGCTCAGCCCCCGCTCGGTCCGGGCGACGTCGGTCAGCCGCCCCGAGAGCACGTGCAGCCCCACGTTGAGCGCGTGGTCCCGCGGCGCACCGGCCAGCAGCAGCCCGGCGCCCTCGCCCATCGGGGCCGGCGACCAGACCGGCCCGGCCTGGCGGCGGGGCTCGGGCACCGGCCGCTGCGGCCGGGGGCCGGGGGGCAGCGTCAGGGACAGCCCCGCGGGCAGGTCGCCGTGGCACCACAGCGTGGCGTTCTCGCGGACGAACCAGCGGCGGGCGTGCGCGCGCACGGTCGCCTCGGTGAGGAAGTCCGGCCCCGGGCCGGGGGCGACGGTGAGCCCGGGGCCCCGCAGGCCGTACCGGGCGCCGAGCAGCGCGGCCACGGTGGGGTGCGAGCCCGGGCAGTTCTCCGCCTGCAGCACGCCCACCTCCAGCGCCATCCGGTCGGTCGGCAGGTCGGAGATCGCCCGGCAGACCGACTCGAGGAAGGCGCGGACGGCGTCCGGGCGGCCGGTGGCGTAGAACGCGGTGAGGTCGGTGTCGACCAGCGCGTTGCACTGCAGGTGCGACTTGGGCAGCGTGCCCATCACCAGGTGCTCGACGAGGTGGGTGACCTCCACCGTCGCGAACGTCTCGTCCCGCAGGCCCACCCCGAACGTGAGGACGGCGGTGATGCGGTCCGGCCCCGGTGCGGTGAAGACCGGGACGCCGTCGATCTCGATGCGCTGCACGGGCGGAATGGTGCGGCGCACCGGGGCGGCACCGGCCGCGCACACGCCGGGAGGGGCAGCTGTGGCCCCTGTGCCGGGGCCGCCGCGTCGCCGCTGCGTTAGCGTCGCCCACCGTGGAACCCGCGCCCAGCACCGATCCCGCCGCGCTCGCCTCGACCGCGGCCGCCGACCTCACCACCGCCCTCGGGGAGGGCCACGACGTCGCCGTCGTCATGGGCTCGGGCTGGGCGCCCGCCGCCGACGCGTTCGGGCCCGCGCTGGCCTCCGTCGGCATCGCGGAGCTGCCGGGGTTCGCGGCGCCGACCGCCGTCGGTCACGGCGGCGAGATCCGCTCGGTCGCCGTGGGCGACCGGCGGGTGCTGCTCTTCCTCGGCCGCACCCACCTCTACGAGGGCCGGGGCGTGCAGGCGGTGGCCCACGGGGTGCGCACCGCCGCGGCGGCCGGGGTGCGGACCGTCGTCCTCACCAACGCCGCGGGCGGGCTGGCGCCCGAGCACCGGGTGGGCCAGGCGGTGCTCATCGCCGACCACCTCAACCTGACGGCGACCTCGCCGCTGGTGGGCGCGACCTTCGTCGACCTCACCGACCTCTACTCCTCCCGGCTGCGCGCGCTGGCCCGGGAGCTCGACCCGTCGCTGACCGAGGGCGTCTACGCGGCGCTGCCCGGCCCGCACTACGAGACGCCGGCCGAGATCCGCATGCTGCGCACCCTCGGCGCCGACCTGGTCGGCATGTCCACCGCGCTGGAGGCGATCGCGGCGCGGGCGGCCGGGCTGGAGGTGCTGGGGCTGTCGATGGTCACGAACGCGGCGGCCGGCATCACGGGCGAGAAGCTCGACCACGAGGAGGTGCTCGCCGCGGGCAAGGCCGCCGCGGGCCGGCTGGGCGAGTTCCTCGTGGAGTTCACCGGGCGGCTGGCGTGAGCGGACGGGGGCGTGAGCATCGCAGCGAGGAACGAGCGAGGAGCGGACCGCCCCGCGGGACCGAACGGGTGACGCCGTGAGCGGACCGGTGCTGGTGACCGGGGCGGCCGGGCGCATCGGCACGGTGCTGCGCGGCGGCCTGCCCGAGCGCGGCTGGGCGCTGCGCTGCCTCGACGTCGTCCCGATCGTCGAGACCCGGCCCGGGGAGGAGCACGTCGTCGCCGACGTCGCCGACCTCGCCGCGATGGTCGACGCCACCGGGGGCGCCTCGGCGGTGGTGCACCTGGCCGGCGTCGTCGGCGAGTCGACCTGGCCGGCGATCAGCCGGGCCAACATCGACGGCACGTGGGCCACGCTGGAGGCCGCGCGCCGGGCGGGCGTGACCCGCGTCGTGCTGGCCAGCAGCAACCACGCGACCGGCTTCACCCCGCGCCCGGCCGACGGCCTGCTGCGCGAGGAGGACGCCCCGCCCCGGCCCGACACCTACTACGGCGTGGCCAAGGTGACGATGGAGGCGCTGGGCTCGCTGTACCACGACCGGTACGGCATGGACGTCGTCTGCCTGCGCATCGGCAGCGCGTTCCCGGAGCCGACGAACACCCGCCACCTGGCCACCTGGCTCTCGCCCGACGACTGCGTCTCGCTGTTCGACGCGGCGCTGCGCGCCCCCTCCCCCGGCTTCGCCGTCGTGTGGGGCGTCTCGGCCAACACCCGCAACTGGTGGGACCTCTCGGCCGCCCGGGCGCTGGGCTACGAGCCGCAGGACGACGCCGAGGTCTACGCCGAGGCGCTGATCGAGACCCACGGCG
Source organism: Geodermatophilus sp. SYSU D00815 (assembly GCF_054050035.1). NCBI lineage: Bacteria > Bacillati > Actinomycetota > Actinomycetes > Geodermatophilales > Geodermatophilaceae > Geodermatophilus > Geodermatophilus sp. SYSU D00815. The sequence continues at coordinate 18,131 of NZ_JBJGYO010000007.1, forward strand.
AGCCCGACCCCGCCGACCCGGTGCACGCCCGCGTCGGCGGCGACTACACGCTGCCCGCCCTCAACGCCCCCCTCACCGACGACGTCGTGGTCGAGGCGCCGGGCACGGGGCGGGAGGAGCCGTGAGCGAGCTGCTCGCGGTCGCCCGGCAGTGGGCCGACGACGACCCGCACCCCGGCGACCGCGCCGAGATCGAGGCGCTGATCGAGGCCCAGGACCTGGCGGAGCTCGAGCGCCGGTTCGCCGGCCCGCTCACCTTCGGCACCGCCGGTCTGCGCGGGCCGCTGCGCGCCGGGCCGGCGGGCATGAACGCCGCCGTCGTCACCCGGGCGGCCGCCGGGCTGGCCGCGCACCTGACCGAGGAGGGGCACACCGGCGGGGGCGTGGTGGTCGGCTTCGACGCCCGCCGCCGCTCCGACGAGTTCGCCCGGATCACCGCCGAGGTGCTCGCCGCGGCCGGGTTCGCCGTCCAGGTGCTGCCCCGGGCGCTGCCCACGCCGGTGCTGTCGTTCGCCGTCCGGCACCTCGGCTGCGTGGCCGGCGTGATGGTGACCGCGAGCCACAACCCGCCCGACGACAACGGCTACAAGGTCTACCTCGGCGACGGCCGCCAGCTCGTGCCGCCGGCCGACGCGCGGATCGAGGCGGCGATCGCCGCGGCCGGCCCGGCCCGGGACGTGCCGCGCCGGGACGACTGGGTCACGCTGGGGGACGAGGTCGTCGACGACTACGTGGCCGCGGTGGTGGCCGCGCTGGAGCCCGAGCGGGTGCCGGGCCGCGGCTCCCTGGTGGTCGCCTGCACGGCGATGCACGGGGTGGGCGCCGACACGACCCGGGCGGTCTTCGCGGCGGCGGGGCTGGCCGAGCCGGTGAGCGTGCCCGAGCAGGACCGGCCCGACCCGGCGTTCCCGACGGTCGCCTTCCCCAACCCCGAGGAGCCCGGCGCGACGGACCTGCTGAAGGCGCTGGCCGAGCGGATCGGGGCCGACGTGGCGATCGCCGAGGACCCCGACGCCGACCGCTGCGCCGTCGTCTGCGGCGGCCGGCAGCTGACCGGCGACGAGACCGGGGCGCTGCTGGCCGACTGGCTGCTCCGCCGCGGGGTCCGCGGCACGTACGCGTCGTCGCTGGTGAGCGGATCGCTGCTGCACGCGCTGGCCGAGGCGCACGGCGTGCCGTCGGCCGAGACGCCGACCGGATTCAAGTGGATCATGCGGGCCGGCTCGGAGGCGGAGCCGCTGGTGTTCGGCTACGAGGAGGCGCTGGGCTACTCGGTGGCGCCGTCGGTGGCGCGGGACAAGGACGGCATCTCCGCGTCGCTCGCCGTGGCGCTGCTGGCCGCCGAGCTGAAGGCCGACGGCCGCACGCTGCTCGACCGGCTCGACGAGCTGGCGCGGGAGCACGGGTTGTTCGCCACCGGCCAGCTGTCGGTGCGCGTCGAGGACCTGTCGCTGATCGGGCAGGCGATGCAGCGGCTGCGGGCCGCGCCGCCCGCGACGCTGCTCGGCCGGCCGGTGGAGTTCGCCGACCTGCTCACCGAGCAGCCGCCGGTCGACGCCGTCCGGCTGCTCGGCGACGGCGTGCGGGTGGTCGTGCGGCCCAGCGGCACCGAGCCCAAGCTCAAGTGCTACCTGGAGACCGTCGTCCCGGTGCACGACGACGCCGGGATCATCGCCGCCCGCGGGCGCGGGGAGGACGAGCTCGACGAGCTGCGCGCGGAGATGTCGGCGGCGCTGGGCCTCTAGGCGCCGACGACGAACGCGAGCGCCAGCAGGCCGACGGTGAGGCAGCTGCCGGCGAGCGTCGCCATGGGCCAGCCGCCCTGCCGGAGGGCCGCGAGGTCGGCCCGGGAGGTCAGCGACCGGTGGGTGGCGCGGTACCGGCGCCGGGCGGCGAGGCTGACCGACACCGCCTGCAGGAGCCCCACGCCGGCCAGCGCCACGGCCAGCGCACCGATCACCGGCGCGGCCAGCCGCCCGGCGCCGACCGCCGCCACCGCCATCGCGAGGCCGGTCCGCCGCCAGGCCAGGGCCGTGCGCTCGGCCTGCAGCCCGGCGTCGAAGACGCGGTCCGCCGCACCGCTCACCGCAGGACGAACCCGAGGACCAGCAGCACACCCGCCACCAGCGTCCCGGCGGCGATCAGCGGGCTGAGGCGGGGGGACGGCAACGGCCGGCCCTCGCGCATCGCCCGCTCGGTCGCCGTCCAGCCGGTCCACGCCTGGACCGGCGCGAGGATCCCCAGGCCGACCAGCACCAGCGCGCACGCCAGGCGCAGCCCCGGGGCGATGGGCAGCTCGAGCCCCTCGAGCGCCACGCCGGCCGCCGCCAGCGCCAGCGACGTGCGGATCCACGCGAGGAAGGTCCGCTCGTTGGCCAGGCTGAACCGGGGGTCGGGCTCCTCCCCCACGCCGTAGACCGACCGCGGGAACCGCCTCGGTGCCGCCGTGTCGTCCGCGCTCATCGCCGCACAGTCTGCGGGACGCCGCCCCTTCCGGCGCGCGGTCAGTCGAGCTCGCGCCAGCGGCGGCGCAGCGCGAACGCGGCGGCCTTGGGCTGCCGGTCCCTGGTGAAGACACCCTTCCTGTTGCCGGCGACCCGACCGACGCTGGTCGCCGTCGCGAAGTCGGCGAAGTTCCAGACGTGCTCGCCGACGACGGCGTCCACGCGGTCGAAGACCCGGTGGTAGGTCTCGAGGAACTCGGCCTGGTACTCCTCGCTCCACGGCTCCGCGGTGAGCGAGTGCAGGCCGGCGAGGGTGTCGGCGCCGTACTCGGTCACCAGGACCGGCTTGCCCTCGCCAGCCCACGCCTCGAGCTCGGCCTGCAGGACCTTCTCGGCCGCTGCGAGGTCGCCGGTGTGGAGATACCAGCCGTAGTAGCGGTTGAGCATGATCGCGTCGCCCAGCGCCTGCAGCCGGTCCCGGCCGTGCGGCGCGAAGGCCATGTTGACCGTGCCCACCGGGCGGCTCGGGTCGAGCTCCCGGGTCAGCGCGACCAGCGGCTCGAAGTACGCGACCGACGCCTCGGTGTCCGACTCCGGCTCGTTGGCGATGCTCCACAGGACGACGCTCGGGTGGTTCTTGTCCCGGGCCACGAGCTCGCGGATCGCCTGGGCGTGCACCTCACGGCTCGCGTCGTCCAGCGCGTCCGGCGAGAACGTCGGCGGGAACTCCCGGCGCAGGATCCCGGCCATCATGCCGAGGTTCTGCCCCACCGCGGCGGTCTCGTCGATGACGACGATGCCGTGCCGGTCGGCGTGGTCGAGGACCTCCTCGGCGTAGGGGTAGTGCGACGTCCGGAACGAGTTGGCGCCGATCCAGTCCATCAGCGCGAAGTCGTGGACCATCAGCACGTCGTCGTGCGCCTTGCCGCGCACCGCGGCGTCCTCGTGCTTGCCGAAGCCGGTGAAGCGGAACGGCTCCCCGTTGATCAGGAACCGCGTCCCCCGCACCTCGACCGTGCGGATGCCCACGGGCAGCGTGTAGCTGTCCACCACGCCCGGGCCGTCGACGAGCTCGACCCGCAGCTCGTACAGGTAGCCCTCGCCCGGCCGCCACGGGTGGACGTCGTCGACGGCCAGCCGTCCGGCGGCACCGGTCGCGCGGGTCACCTCGGTGCCGGCGGCGTCGAGCAGGACCACCTGCACCCCGGCGTCCTCCCCCGCCGTCTCCACCCGGTAGTCGACGGTCCCGCGGGTGCCCTCCAGGCCGGGGACGACGGTGACGTCGGTGACGTGCGTGCGGGGAGTGCTGTGCAGCCACACCGAGCGGTGCAGGCCGGCGTAGTTGAAGAAGTCGTGGAAGTAGGTCTGCCTGCCGTTCTCCACGATGCCCGGCGGCACCGACCGCCAGGACAGGCGGTTGTCGACGACGGCGGTGATCCGCACCTCCTCGCCGGGGCGGACGTGCTCGGTGACGTCGGCCTCGAACGGCGTGTACCCGCCCTCGTGCCGGGCGACCTCGACGTCGCCGACCCACACGACCGCGCGGTGGGTGGCGGCGTCGAAGCGGAGCACCACCCGCTCGCCGGCCCAGCCGCGGGGCACGCGGGCCGTGGTCTGGTACCAGACGTCGCCGACGTGGTCGCGCACCGCGGTGTCGGCGAGGACGTCGTTGTAGCTGGCCGGAACGGGCATCTCGCGGGCGTCGCGCAGCGGTGCGCGCCACCAGCCATCGTCCCGGCCGACCCCGTCGCCGTCGAGGCGGAAGCGCCAGAGCCCGTTCAGGCTCTTGCGCTCGCGGGTGGGGCCGTCCTGGGGGCGCAGCACCCTCGCAGTACCGCACGGGACGTCCCTCGGGGGCAATCGGTTGCCACAGGTTGCCGCACACTGGGCGGTGTGGCCCGTTCCGTGACCATCTACGACGTGGCCCGGGCGGCGGGCGTCGCGCCGTCCACGGTGTCCCGCGCGTTCTCCCGACCCGGCCGGGTCAACGCCGCGACCGCCGAGCGCATCCGCCGGGTCGCGGAGGAGCTGGGCTACCGGGCCAACCCGCTCGCGCGGGCCCTGTCGACGGCGCGCACCCACATGATCGCGCTGGTGGTCTCCGACGTCGCCAACCCCTTCTACTCGGAGATCATCCGCGGCGCGCAGGGGGAGGCGGCCGAGGCCGGGTACACGGTCGTGCTGGCCGACGCCCAGGAGTCCGACCGGGTGGAGCGGGCGGCCCTCGAGCGCGCGCTGCCCTCGGTCGACGGCGTCGTCCTGGGCGGGTCCCGGATGTCCGACTCCGCCATCCGGATGATCGCCAAGCAGAAGCCGGTCGTCGTCCTCAACCGGGTCGTCGTCGACGTGCCGTGCGTCGTCCCGGACAACCCCGCCGGCATGCGCCGCGCGGTGGAGCACCTGCTCCGCCTCGGGCACGACTCGCTCACCTACGTGGCCGGCCCGGAGGCCTCCTGGGCCGACGGGATGCGCTGGCGGTCGCTCCGCGACGCCGCGTCCGACCTGCAGCTGCGCGTCCGCCGGATCGGCCCCTTCTCCCCCGACGTGCCCGGAGGGGTGCGCGCGGCCGAGGACCTGGCGGCCGCGTCGACCACGGCCGCGATCGCCTACAACGACCAGGTCGCCATCGGGCTCGTCCGCGGCCTGGCCGCCCGCGGGGTCCAGGTGCCGCGGGACGTCAGCGTGGTCGGCTTCGACAACATCGCGCCCGCCGAGCTGGTCACCCCGGGGCTGACCACCGTCGCCTCGCCGCTGCGGCTGCAGGGCGCGACGGCGACCAAGCACCTCCTGGCGATGATCGAGGGCGCGCAGAGCCGCACCGGTCAGCCGATGGTGCTGCCGGTGCGGCTGGTCGAGCGCGGCTCGACCGGTCAGCGCAGGCGGAAGAGGACCTCCCCCGCCTCGGGCACGACGAACGTCTCGCCGTCGGCCCGGAACGCCTCGACGTCGACGGCGGCCGGGTCGAGGTAGCCGAGGTTCGCCCGGCGGACGACGTCCTCCGGGATGCCGGTCGCGAGCGTGACGTCGACCCGGCACCGCTCGCCGTGCTCGTGGTCGAAGGTCCCCGCCCCGCGCAGGTGGGTGGAGTGCGCGAGCACGCCCCAGTGCAGGTGCCGGTAGCGGTCCCACTGCCGCACGAACCAGTCCCGGCAGTGGTAGCCGATCTCCTCGATCTCGGGGTGCATCTCGGAGATCCGGGTGATGTGCGGGGCGTGGAGGATGACCTCGCCGCCGTCGGCGACGACCGGTTCGAGCTTGTAGAAGCCCTTCGCGGCGGTCCAGATGTCGTCGTACTTCTCGGGGATGACCGACAGGACCCGCCGGACCGGGGCATCGAGGTAGCGCACGTGGGTCTCGGCCGAGACGTCGGCCGCCGCGGCCCAGGCCGCCCGCGGCTCCCCGAACGCGGCCGCGTGCAGCGCGCCGCTGCCCGACTGGGCGACGACGCACAGCGCGAGCTTCTCCGCGGGGATGAGCGCCGCGGCCTCGTCGATCAGGGCGCGCACGGGCGTGGTCCCCCGCGTGCCGATGATGTCGGCGCTGGTGATGAGCGCGCCGAGCCAGTGCGAGAGGTCGATGATCTCCTGGCCCGCCACCCCCGGGAAGAAGTACTTGTTGCCGCCGGAGAAGCCGACCACCTCGTGCGGGAAGACGGGCCCGACCACGAGCGCCACGTCGTGCTCGACGACCGCGCGGTTGAGCCGGACGTCGACGCCCTCGACCAGCCGCCCCTCCGAGAGCTCGGTGACCCGCTCCGCCGGGATCACGCCGAGGGAGACGAACGTGCCCGGGTCGGCCCACTCGTGGTTGCGCACCTCCAGGCCGGGATAGCGCGCGGCGACGTCCCCGGCCGGGTGGCCGAGGTGGCGGGCGAGCTGGGCCTCGGTCATCGGCGCGTGCGTGCCGAGCGCGATCAGCGCGGTCATGCGGGTGACCCGGCCGGCCAGCGCCCCGTGGACGGCGGAGAGCAGCAGCGGCAGCGGGCAGCTGCGGGTGGCGTCGGGGACGATCACGCACACGCTGCGGCCGTCGAGGTCGCGCCGCGCGAGCTGCTCGGCGACGAAGGCGGTCACCTCGTCCTCGGCCAGCACCTGGTCCGGTCCGCCGATCAGGGCCGCCGTCGCGGCGGGCGGGTGGAGCATCCGGGTCACCCCTGAACCATCCGGGGTGGCCGGCGTGCCGGGCAAGTGCCGCAGGCAACAGCTGGCAACCGATTGCCGCAACGGCGTGCGCGCCGTCACGATCCCGCCCATGGACGCCCCTGTTCCGCTGCACCGGCACCCCGACCGGTTGCTCCCCGCCGAGCCCGGCGTCCGCGCGACCGCCCGCCTCATCTACGAGGCCGTGCGGGAGCTGCCGATCCTGTCGCCGCACGGTCACGTCGACGCGCGGGTCCTCGCCGACGACGTCCCCTTCGCCGACCCGGCGACGCTGTTCGTGACCCCGGACCACTACCTGACCCGGCTGCTGCACGCCGGCGGCATCGCGCTGGACGACCTGGGCGTGGGCCGCACCGAGCTCGCCGAGGCCGAGTCCCGCCGCATCTGGCGGCTGCTGTGCGCCAACTGGCACCTGTTCCGCGGGACGCCGTCGCGGTACTGGCTGGAGTCGGAGCTGGGCGAGATCTTCGACGTGACCGTCGCCCCCTCGGCCGCCACCGCCGACGCGATCTACGACCAGGTGGCCGAGCGGCTGACCAAGGACGCCTACCGCCCGCGCGCGCTGTTCGAGCGGTTCGGCATCGAGGTGCTCGCCACCACCGACGACCCGTGCGACGACCTCGCCGCGCACGCCGCGCTGGCCGCCGACGCCACCTTCTCCGGCCGGGTGGTGCCGACCTTCCGGCCCGACCGCTACCTCGAGGTGGCGGCACCCGGCTGGGCCGGGGCGGTGCGCCGGCTGGGCGAGGTCAGCGGCGCCGACACCGGCAGCTGGGCCGGCTGGGTGGTCGCGATGCAGGAGCGCCGCGCCTGCTTCCGCGCGCACGGCGCGGTCTCGGCCGACCACAGCCACGAGGACGTCGGCACCGAGCCGCTGGACGACCCGGACCGGGTCTACCGGGCGGCCCTGGCCGGGACGGCGACCCGCGCCGAGGCGGTGGCGCTGCGCCGGCACATGCTGCTGGAGATGGCCCGCATGTCGTGCGACGACGGGCTGGTGATGACGCTGCACCCGGGCGTGCGGCGCAACCACCACGGGCCGACGCTGGCCGCGCACGGCCCCGACACCGGCCACGACATCCCGCTGCGCGGCGACTTCACCGACCCGCTGCGGCCCCTGCTGGAGCGCTTCGGCACCCACCCGAACCTGCACCTGGTGCTGTTCACGCTCGACGAGACCGCCTTCTCCCGCGAGCTCGCCCCGCTGGCCGGCTTCTACCCGGCCGTCTACGTGGGCGCGCCGTGGTGGTTCCTCGACGCCCCCGACGCCGTCCGCCGGTTCCGTGCCGCGGTGACCGAGACCGCCGGCTTCTCCCGCACGTCGGGCTTCATCGACGACACGCGGGCCTTCTGCTCCATCCCCGCGCGGCACGACATGGCTCGGCGCCTGGACGCCGGATACCTGGCGCGCCTGGTCGCCGAGCACCTGCTCGACGACGACGAGGCGCTGGAGACGGCGGTCGACCTGGTGGCCACCCGGCCGCGGGAGGTCTTCAAGCTGTGAGGCGCACGTCGGCCGCCCCGCCGGTGCGGGCCGTCCACCTCGGGCTGGGCAGCTTCTTCAGGGCGCACCAGGCCTGGTACACCGACCGCGCCGGCGACGGCTGGGGCATCGCGGCGTTCACCGGCCGCCGGCCCGACCTCGCCCGGGCCCTCGCCGCCCAGGACGGGCTGTACACGCTGGTCACCCGCGGCGCCGGCGGTGATGCGTTCGACGTCGTCCGGTCGGTGGCGCGGGCGCACGCGGCGGACGAGCACGACGCGTGGCTCGCCCACCTCGCCAGCCCGGACGTCCGGGTCGTCACCCTGACGGTCACCGAGGCGGGGTACCGCCGCGATGCCGCTCCGGCCCGGCTGCTGGCGGGACTGCAGGCCCGCCGCGCGGCCGACGCCGGGCCGATCACCCTGGTGCCCTGCGACAACCTGCCGGGCAACGGCGCGGTCCTGCGCACCGCGCTGCACGACCTGGCCGACCCGGCGACGAGGTCCTGGCTGGACGAGCAGGTGTCGGTCGCGACGACGATGGTCGACCGGATCACCCCCGAGCCGACCGACGCCGACCGGCGGGCGGTCCGCGCCGGCACGGGCGTCGACGACCGCTGCCCGGTGGCCACCGAGCCGTTCAGCGAGTGGGTCGTCGCCGGCGCGTTCCCCGGCGGCCGGCCGGCCTGGGAGACGGCCGGCGCCGTCCTCACCACGGACGTCACTCCGTTCGAGGACCGCAAGCTCTGGCTGCTCAACGGCGCGCACTCGCTGCTGGCCTACGCCGGGCCGCTGCGCGGGCGGGCCACGGTCGCCGAGGCGATCGCCGACCCGGCCTGCCGCGGCTGGGTGGAGGCGTGGTGGGACACCTGCGCGCCGCACCTCCAGCTGCCCGCGCACGACGTCGCCCGCTACCGCGCCGCGCTGCTCGACCGCTTCGCCAACCCCCGCATCCGGCACGCGCTGGCGCAGATCGCGGCCGACGGCTCGCAGAAGCTGCCGGTGCGGCTGTTCCCGGTGCTGCGCCGGGAGCGGGCGGCGGGCCGGCTGCCGCTCCCCGCCGTCCGGCTGCTGGCCGCCTGGCTGGTGCACCTGTCGGGGGCGGGCACCCCGGTGCGCGACGTGCGGGCCGACGAGCTGCGGCCGCTCGCCGGGTCGGTCCCGCGGGTGCTGGCGGCGCTGGACCCGGAGCTCGGCGAGGACCGCGACCTGGTCGCCGCCGTGGTCGAGCACGCCGCCGAGCTCCGCCCCCGGTGACCGCGGTCGTCATCGGCCTCGACGTCGGCACCACCGGCGTCAAGGCGGTCGCCTTCGGGGTGGACGGCGGCCGGCGGGCCCTCGTCGTCCGCGAGCACCCGCTGCTGCGGCCTGCCCCGGGCCACGCCGTCCAGGATCCCGACGCGGTGGTGACCGCGGCGGTGTCCGCGCTGGCCGAGTGCGTCGCCGCGGCCGGACGGCCGGTGCCGGGGATCGCGCTGGGCACCGCGATGCACGGCCTGCTCGCGCTCGACGCGGAGCGGCGCCCTATCACCCCCCTGCTCACCTGGGCCGACGCCCGGGCCGAGGAGGAGGCGCGGGAGCTGCACGCCACCGGCGAGGCGGCGGAGCTGCACCGGGTCAGCGGCACCCCGGTGCACCCGATGTCGCCGCTGGTGAAGCTGCTGTGGTTCCGCCGGCACGAGCCGGGGACGTGGTCCCGGGCGCGGTGGTGGATCGGCCTCAAGGACCACCTGCTGCTGCGGCTGACCGGGAGCCTGGCCACCGAGCTCTCCTCCGCCTCCGCCACCGGGCTGCTCGACCTGGCCACCGGCGGGTAGCCGGCCGGGTGGGGCTCGCCCGGGGCACCCCGGTGGTCACCGGCGCCGCCGACGGGCCGCTCGGCAACCTGGGCACGCGGGCGACCGCGCCGGGCGTGGTGAGCCTGTCGATCGGGACGAGCGCCGCGGCCCGGGTGGTGCTCCCCCGGCCGGCGCCCGATCCGGCGGGCGGGTTGTTCAGCTACGCGCTGACCGAGGACCGGTGGGTCGTCGGCGGCGCGGTCAGCAACGGCGCCGACGTGCTGCGCTGGGCGGGTGCCGCCCTCGACGCCGGGGCGTCGGACCAGGCGCTGCTCGCCCGGGCCGCCCGGGTGCCCGCCGGCAGCGGCGGGGTGGTCCTGCTGCCGTACCTGCTGCCCGAACGCGCGCCGCTGTGGAGCGCCGGCGCGGCCGGGGCCTACCTCGGGCTGCGGCGGGAGCACACCCGGGGCCACCTGCTGCGGGCCGCCGTCGAGGGCGTCTGCCTCGAGCTGGCCCGGGTGGTCGGCCGGCTGGCGGCGCTCTCCCCCGTGACCGACGTGCGCGCGACGGGCGGGGCCCTGCGGGCGCCGCTCTGGCGCGGCTCGCTGGCCGCCGCGCTGGCCCGCCCGCTGCGGGTCGGCGCCGACGCCGACGGGTGCGCCCTCGGCGCCGCGGCGCTGGGGCTGCACGCCCTCGGCGGCGCCGCGACGCCGGAGGAGGCGGTCGAGACCCTCGCCGGACCGCCCGGGACCGAGGAGGTCGTGGTCCCGCCGCCGGCCGACGTCGCGGCGCTCGCGGGAGTGCGCGCCCGCGCCGCGGACCTGCTCGCGGCGCTGGTCAGCGCAGGGTCGGCTGCTGCGCCGGCCGCGGCGCCGCGCTGAACCCGGAGACCGCCGGCGGGCCGTACCGGTTCGGGCCCGAGTCCCCGCGCAGGAAGCCGAGCTGCACCAGCAGCACGACCGCCCCGACGAGCGGCACCAGGCCCCACAGCAGGAACCAGCCGGACTTCCCCCTGTCGTGGCAGCGGGCCACGGCGGCGCTGATCGACGGCACGAGCAGCACCAGCGACGTGATGAGCGTGAGGGGGCCGCCGTAGAAGGTGGCCTCGACGCCGGCCGAGTAGCCGTAGTAGGGGTCGTAGGTGCTGTAGCTGCCGGCCGTGTACCAGGCCAGGTCGAGGCTGATGTCGGCCCACGCCGCGGCGACGTAGGCGAGCCAGACCGGCAGCGCGTAGTGGAGCCAGTAGACCTTGCGGCCGATCCGCCCGCGCCGCACGTACCAGGTGCCGTTCATGTGCTTCTCCCGTGTCCGCCCCTGCCGGGGCTCGTTCGCGTCGGGAGAGAGGTTCGCCGCGGCTGCTTGTGCCGCGCTTGGAGCCGAGTGGTGGCTCAGCTGGTGACGGGCTCGCGGCAGCCCGACTCCAGCGCCCGCTGGGCGGCGGCGAGGACGACGACGACCTCGCGGCCGAAGGCGACGTCGCACGGGTGCGCCCCGCCGGTGACCGCGGCCTGGGTGAGCTCCTCGACGGCGACCGAGTGCGCGGCGCGGGCGGCGCGCTCCTCGGGCAGCAGCGTGATCCGGCCGGCGTCGCCGTGCACGAAGAACTCGATGCCGCTGGACATGGGCGCGACGGTGTGCGAGAGCGTGACGGTGCTGGCGGCCCCGGACGCGTGGTGCAGCACCAGGTGGACGGTGTCCCCCAGCCCGGCGCCGGCCTGCACCGCGGTCACCGGCCCGAGCGCGGGCAGGAACAGCGACAGCGCGTGCGGGCCGATGTCCCACAGCGCGCCCTTCTCCTTGCGCCAGGCCGAGTCCTTGAAGGGGCTGTCCGGCTGGTAGTTGTTGCCCAGCCAGCTGCCGGCGCCGCCCATGAGCCTGGTCCGAGCGGCCTGGGCGAGCCAGGTCGCCGTCCCCTGCTGGAACCGGAAGGTGAAGAAGACGACCGAGGCCACCCCGTTGGCCCGCACGGCGGCGACGAGCCGGTCGGCGTCCTCGACGGTGAGCGCGACGGGCTTCTCGAGCAGCAGGTGCTTGCCGGCCTCGGCGGCGCGGACCGCGAGCGGCACCTGCACCTCGGGGGGCAGGGAGAAGGTGACGGCGTCGACGTCGGCCAGCAGGGCGTCGAGGTCGCCGTAGCCGGGCACCTCGAACTGCGCGCCGACCGCCTTCGCCTTGGCCAGGTCACGGCCCCACACGCCGACCAGCTCGGCGTCGGGGTGCTCGGCGAGGCTGGCCGCGTGGATCTCCCGGGCCCAGAAGCCGGTGCCGAGGACGCCGAACCGCATGTCAGACCGCGCCGAACTGGCGGTCGCCGGCGTCGCCGAGGCCGGGGACGATGTACGCCTTCTCGTTCAGGCCCTCGTCGACGCTGGCGGTGAAGACCCGCAGCGGCAGCCCGCTCTCCTCCAGCCGGCGCAGCCCCTGCGGTGCGGCGAGGGCGCACAGCACGGTGATGACCGGGGCGCCGCGCTCGGTGAGCAAGCCGCAGCAGTGCACCAGCGAGCCGCCGGTGGCCAGCATCGGGTCGAGGACGAAGACGTGCCGGCCGACGAGGGTCTCCGGCAGGGAGGCCATGTAGGCCTCGGGCTGGAAGGTGACCTCGTTGCGGGCGAGGCCGACGAAGCCCATCTGCGACTCGGGCAGCATGCGGTGCGCGGTGTCGGCCATGCCGAGACCGGCGCGCAGGACGGGGACGATCAGCGGCGGCGCGGCCAGCCGGTAGCCGACGGTCTCGGTGACCGGGGTGGTGATCGGCTCCCGGCGCAGCTCGAGGTCGCGGGTGGCCTCGTAGACCAGCATCTGGGTGAGGTCGCGCAGCGCCGCCCGGAAGTTGGCGTTGTCGGTGCGCTCGTCCCGCATGCGGGAGAGCCGGGCACGGGCGAGCGGGTGGTCCACGACGGTCAACTGCACGGGCGACACCGTAGCGGCCTGCGGTGTCACGGGTTGACCGCCAGGAAGGCGAAGGCCGCCAGCAGGACGAGGTGGACGACGCGCTGCAGGCGCGTGGCCCGACCGGGGACGACGGTGAGCATCCCGACCACGACGGTGACCGCCAGCAGCACCACCTGCGTCGGCCCCAGCCCGAGCAGCAGCGGTCCGTCGAGCCAGATGGAGGCGACCGCGATCGCCGGGATGGTGAGGCCGATGCCCGCCATCGCGGAGCCGAAGGCGAGGTTGCGGCTGATCTGCAGGCGGTCGCGGCGGGCGGCGCGGGCCGCGGCGAGGGTCTCGGGCAGCAGCACCAGCAGGGCGATCACCACGCCGACGACCGACTGGGGGTAGCCGACCGCGGCGACGGCCTCCTCGATGGCCGGCGACTCCACCTTGGCCAGGCCCACCACCGCGACCAGCAGACCCAGGCTGGTGAGCGCGGCCCGCGGGGTGGGCGGTGCGGCGTGCTCCTCCGCCGCGACGGCGAGGACCAGCAACCCGAACGGCTCCCCCACCCGGCGCGCGATGACCTCGGCGTGGTGGACGGCCGACAGCACCGCACCCACCAGCACCAGGGCGACGACCAGCTCGACCACGACGGGCAGCGAGCGACCCCAGGTGCCCACGAGCACGACCAGCGCGAGGACCGGGACGGCCGTGGTCCAGGTCAGCAGGGGGTGCCGGGTCGCGGTCGCCATGCGCCCACGCCGGCACAGCCGTGGTCCCCGCCTAGTGGATCAGCCGGCGCGGGCGAGTTCGGGGTCGTCGGCCGGTGGTCGGATCACGTGGATCCCGGTGCCGTCGGGGCGGTAGGTGTGCCAGCGGCCGGCGGTGTCGCGTTCGACGCGGAAGCCGTGGCGGACCTGGGTGTGGTGCCGCTCGCGGAGCAGCCCGCTGTTCGCCAGTGACGTCTCCCCGCCGAGCGCCCAGTGGAGGAGGTGGTGCACCTCCTCCACCAGTGCGGGGCGTCGTAGCCTGCGAATGGAAGGACCCCGCTGCCCCCCACGCCTCGCCCGCTCGGCGCGGGCCCCTGCAGCGGGGCCGCGGCCGAGGTCGAGGGGTTCGCCGTCGGGGCCGAGGACGATGCGGGTGAGGTCGGCGTCGCAGGCGGCCCAGCGGGCGCGGGCGGCGGAGAGCACGCCGCCGCAGCCGAGCTGCGCCGAGGCCGGGCCGGTGGCCGGGTCGACCAGGTCGGCGGCGTCGACCGTGACCACGGCGTGCGGCTTCACCCCGCGCAGCAGCGGCGGGGTGCCGCAGCCGAGGTGGATGTCGGCCAGCTGCACCAGAGCGTCGGCCGACTGCTGGGCGCGGGTGCGGGTGTCGCCGGCGGGGCGGTCGGCCTGTCGGAGCGACTCCAGCGCCGCGGTGACCTTCTCCGCGCCGAGCGGGTCGAGGTGGAACCGGCCGGTGGCCGACCCGTCGGCGTGCCGGGCGATCGACAGGAACCGTTGCTCGGTGGGGTCCGGTTCCGGGCCGTCGGCGTCGAGCCGGGCCAGGTAGGTGTGCACCAGCCGGGCGGTGTCGGTGTGCTCGTGCGCCGCGGCGAAGCCGGCCCGCACCGCGGCCCCGGCGGGCAGGTCCACCCCCTGGGCGGCGGCGAGCGCGGCCGGCCGGGGTGCGGTGATCTTGCCGATCAGGTCGGCCTGGTCGGCGGTGATCGCCCCGGCCGCGTGCGCGGCGGCGAGGGCGGGCAGCTGCTCCAGTGCCCGCCCGACCCGCACCAGATGGGACGCCGCCGAGGGCGAGAGCCGGCCGTGCCCGCGCAGCCACGACTGCGCCGTCCTCTGCCCGTCCCCGGCGAACGCCCGTTTGCTGTCGGCGGCGCGGACCCTGCGGGCCAGCTCGGCGTCGATGCGGTTGCGGGCCTCGACGAGATCGACGGTGTCCTCGAGCAGCTGCGGGCCGGTGCGCGCGTGCAGGTCGGCGCCGGCGAGCGCGTCGAGCACTGCGGCCAGCTGCTCCACGAGCACCTCCCGACCCCGAGTCGTACATGTGTTCGAAGTCTACCGCCGCCAGGGTAGAACGGCGACCCGGATCCCCAGTTCAGTGGCCTGTCCACAGATCGCGGACGGGTCTGGACACCAGGGAGTGACGGGTATCGAGGCGGCAGGACCGGGCAGGGGACAATGATCGGCATGACCCACGTGCTCGAGCCCGACGCGCTGTCGGCGCACGCACGGCCCATCGCCGGGCCGCTGCCGCCGTACGACGACGTCACCCGGTCCGATTCGGCGTTCCGCGCCTTCCTGCACGGGCTGCCCGGCGTCGACCAGGTCGGCGCCGAGGCCCGCGCCGCCCAGCTCGGCACCCGCTCGATCAAGACCACCGCCAAGGCGTGGGCCATCGACACGGCCATCTCGATGGTCGACCTGACCACGCTCGAGGGCGCCGACACCCCGGGCAAGGTGCGCAGCCTGGCGGCCAAGGCCCGCCGTCCCGACCCGACCGATCTCACCGCGCCGCAGGTGGCCGCCGTCTGCGTGTACGGCGACCTCGCCGGCGTCGCGAAGGAGGCGGTCGCGGGCACCGGCATCCACGTCGCCTCCGTCGCCACCGCCTTCCCCAGCGGCCGGGCCAGCCGCGCCGTCAAGCTGGCCGACGTGCAGGACGCGGTCTCCAACGGCGCCGACGAGATCGACATGGTCATCGACCGCGGCGCCTTCCTCGCCGGCCGCTACCTCGACGTCTACGAGGAGATCGTCGCGGTGAAGGAGGCCTGCGGCGACGCGCACCTGAAGGTCATCCTCGAGACCGGTGAGCTGGTCACCCTCGACAACGTCCGGCGGGCGAGCTGGCTGGCCATGCTGGCCGGCGGCGACTTCATCAAGACCTCGACCGGCAAGGTCTCCCCCGCCGCCACCCTGCCGGTGACCCTCGTGATGCTCGAGGCGGTGCGCGACTTCCGCGCCGCCACCGGCCGGCAGATCGGCGTCAAGCCCGCCGGCGGCATCCGGACGACGAAGGACGCGGTCAAGCACCTCGTCCTGGTGAACGAGACGGCCGGCGCCGACTGGCTGACCCCCGACTGGTTCCGCTTCGGCGCCTCCAGCCTCCTCAACGACCTGCTCCTGCAGCGGCAGAAGCTCCGCACCGGCCACTACTCCGGCCCCGACTACGTCAGCGTGGATTGATGAGCACCGTCTTCGAGTACGCCCCCGCCCCCGAGTCGCGGTCGATCGTCGACGTCGCGCCGTCCTACGGCCTGTTCATCGACGGCGAGTTCGTCGACGGCAGCGGCGAGGCGTTCAAGACCGTCAACCCGGCCACCGAGGAGGTCCTCTCCGAGGTCGCCAGCGGCACCGAGGCCGACGTCGACCGCGCGGTGAAGGCCGCCCGCCGCGCGTTCACCAAGACCTGGGGCCCGATGCGCCCGGCCGACCGGGGCAAGTACCTGTTCCGCATCGCCCGGTTGCTGCAGGAGCGCGCCCGCGAGTTCGCCGTCCTGGAGTCGCTGGACAACGGCAAGCCGATCCGGGAGTCCCGCGACGTCGACGTCCCCCTGGCCGCGGCGCACTTCTTCTACCACGCCGGCTGGGCCGACAAGCTCGAGCACGCGGGCCTCGGGCCGGCGCCGCGGCCGCTCGGCGTGGCCGGTCAGGTCATCCCGTGGAACTTCCCGCTGCTCATGCTGGCGTGGAAGGTGGCGCCGGCGCTGGCCACCGGCAACACCGTCGTCCTCAAGCCGGCCGAGACCACCCCGCTCTCCGCGCTGCTGTTCGCCGAGGTCTGCCGGCAGGCCGACCTCCCGCCCGGCGTGGTCAACATCGTCACCGGCGCCGGCGACACCGGCCGGGCCGTGGTCGAGCACGAGGACGTCGACAAGGTCGCGTTCACCGGCTCGACGGAGGTGGGCCGCTCGATCGCCCGCGCGGTCGCCGGCACCCGCAAGAAGCTGACGCTGGAGCTCGGCGGCAAGGCGGCGAACATCGTCTTCGACGACGCCCCGATCGACCAGGCGGTCGAGGGCATCGTCCAGGGGATCTTCTTCAACCAGGGCCACGTCTGCTGCGCGGGCTCCCGGCTGCTGGTGCAGGAGTCGATCCACGACGAGGTCATCGCCAGCCTGCAGCGGCGGATCGGCACGCTGCGCGTCGGCGACCCGCTGGACAAGAACACCGACATCGGCGCGATCAACTCCGCCGAGCAGCTCGCGCGCATCCGCGAGCTGTCCGAGGTCGGCGAGGCCGAGGGCGCCAACCGCTGGCAGCCCGCCTGCGAGCTGCCGGCGCGCGGCTACTGGTTCCCGCCGACCGTCTTCACCGACGTCTCCCCCGCCCACCGGATCGCCCGGGACGAGATCTTCGGCCCGGTGCTCTCCGTGCTCACCTTCCGCACGCCCGACGAGGCGGTGGCGAAGGCGAACAACTCCACCTACGGCCTCTCGGCCGGCATCTGGACCGAGAAGGGCTCGCGGATCCTCAAGATCGCCGACCAGCTCCGCGCCGGCGTGGTGTGGGCCAACACGTTCAACAAGTTCGACCCGACGTCGCCCTTCGGCGGCTACAAGCAGTCCGGCTACGGCCGCGAGGGCGGCCGGCACGGTCTCGCCGCGTACCTGAAGGGAGCTGACAGCGAGTGAGCAGCGCAGCGAGCGCCGGCGAGCGAGCAGCGGAGCGGGCGCGGAAGCGCCCCGCGGGCAAGGAGGGCGACCTGTGATCGGCAGCGAGCGCCTCGCCGTCCGCAAGACCTACAAGCTCTACGTCAACGGGGCCTTCCCGCGCTCGGAGTCGGGCCGCAGCTACGAGGTGACCGACGCCAAGGGGCACTTCCTCGCCAACGCCTCCTGGGCCAGCCGCAAGGACGCGCGGGACGCCGTCGTGGCCGCCCGCGCCGCCTTCGCCAAGTGGTCCGGCGCGACGGCCTACAACCGCGGCCAGGTGCTCTACCGCGTGGCCGAGGTGATGGAGGGCCGGCACGTCCAGTTCTGCGAGGAGGTCGCGGCCGGCGAGGGCCTGTCGGCGTCCAAGGCGCGGGCCGCCGTCGACGCGGCGATCGACCGCTGGGTCTGGTACGCCGGCTGGACCGACAAGCTGGCGTCGGTGCTCGGCGGGGCCAACCCCGTCGCCGGGCCGTACTTCGACTTCAGCCTGCCCGAGCCCACCGGCGTCGTCGCCGTCCTCGCCCCGCAGCAGTCGTCGCTGCTGGGCCTGGTGAGCGTGCTGGCGCCGGTGCTGGCCGGCGGCAACACCGCCGTCGTCGTCACGTCCAAGGAGCGGCCGCTCCCGGCGGTCACCCTCGGCGAGGTGCTGGCCACCAGCGACGTCCCGGCCGGCGTGGTCAACCTCCTCACCGGGGACGCCGCCGAGATCGGCCCCTGGCTCGCCGAGCACGCCGACGTCGACGCCGTCGACCTGACCGGCGCCCCCGCCGACCGGGCGATGGAGCTCGAGCGGCTGGCCGCCGGCACGATCAAGCGGGTGCTGCGGCCGCCGGCCACCGAGCCGGACTGGACCGCCGATCCCGGGCTGACCCGCATGCGCACCTTCCTGGAGACGAAGACCGTCTGGCACCCGATGGGTGTCTGAGGGGCCCACCCGGAGCGGTCCGGCCCGGCCTCGGTGCGCCCCGACGGCACCGAGGCCGGGCCCGGCCGGCTCGTGGCGGCACCGCCCGCGGCCGGCCGCCGGGGAACCGGGGCGCGCGCACCGGGGGTCGTTCGGCAGGATGGGCGGGTGGCCAGGCCCAGCATCGTCCCGATCGCCCTCACCCTCGACGACCGCACCGGCTACACGCTGTGGGCGCCGCCCTGGGAGGAGGACGGCGAGGAGTGGCAGGCCTTCCTCGGCACCACCGAGGGCGCCACGGCCAAGGTCCACCTCTTCCCCACGCCGCAGGCGCTCGCCGCGTTCTGCCGCAGCCGCACCGACCACGACCTGGCCGACCACCCGGTCTGGCCCGTCGTCGTGGGGCTCGGCGCGGCCGACCTGACCCCCGACGACGACCACCGCTACGACCTCGACGGCGTCTACGACATCGCCGCGGAGAACCCCGACCGCTGGGCGGTGGAGGAGCTGGCGGCGACGATCGACATCGTCGGCCGGCTGGCCGAGTGCCTCGACACCGGCGACGAGGACGAGGACGCCGACGAGGAGGACGAGGGCCAGTTCGAGGCGGTCGCCGAGCTGGTCGGCCGGCCGGAGATCGGCTCCCTGGGGCTGGGCGTCGAGGCCTTCGTCGGGCGCTCGGGCGAGGACGCCTGGGTCGGCGTCGGCAGCGCGCTCGACGAGCTGTGGGAGGACGTCGTCGAGGAGCTCTCCGAGCACCTGGACTGGACCGGCGGCGGCACCGTGTCGCTCGACGACTACCCGGCCGCCTCGGAGGCCGAGGAGGACGCCGACGTCGAGCCCGAGGAGGCCGCGGAGCGGGCCGACGAGGAGCCGGCGGCCGAGGCCGCCCCGGCCGCCGGCGTGAGCACCATCCGCGGGGGCAGCCGGATCACCGCCTCCCCCGCCGCCGTCGCCGCGGCCCAGGAGTTCTGGGAGGCCGTCGGCATCCTGCCGGTCGAGGTGGTCGTGCCCGGCGCGGCCGGCGTCACGCTGCGCTGCTACGTCGAGGACGTCGCCCGCTTCCTCGGCCGCGACCGCGAGATCTGGGTGTTCGACACCCCGACCGACCTGGCGAAGTTCCTCTCCACCAGCACCGAGGAGCACGACCTCACCGAGATCGCCTCCTGGCCGGAGGTGGCCGACACCGACACCCTGCCGCTGCCCGCCGAGCAGGACCGCTACGACCTCACCGAGCTCACGGAGGTGCTCGGCGAGGTCGCCGGGGGCGCGGCCGGGCTGGTCGACCACCGGGCGTTCGCCCAGCCGGTCGAGGGCGTGCGGGACATCGCCGAGTACGCCGGGCTGCGGCGCGTCGACGAGCTGCTGGCGCCGTCGGCGGCGCTGGGCCGGGCCGTGGCCCGCGGCGAGCGGGACCCCGGCGCCACCCTGCCGGCCGCCGACGCCGCCGCCATCAAGCGCGACTGGGACGAGGTCGTGGGCGCGGTGACCGCCGTCCTCGTCTGGCGCGACTGAGGAAGGGCCCCCCTGCCCCCCGCCACTCGCGGCGGGGGCAGGGGGGCCCTCAGTGACTACTCAGCAGCTACGGGCCGGGTCAGTAGCTACGGGCGGGGCGGTCGTTCGGGCGGCGGCCCTGGCCGCGGTAGCGGCTGGGACCGCGGTCGCCGTCCCGGGCGCCGCGCTCGCCGCGGTCGCCGTAGGGACGACGCGGCCGGTCGCCCTCGCGGCGCGGACGGCGCGGGCCGCCGCCCGTGCGCGGCCGGTGCTCGCGGACCGGTCGCTCGACCGGCTCCACGGGGACACCCGAGGCGACGAGCTCGCCGATCGCCTGGTCCCCCGGGCGGATGCGGCTGACCTGCGGGTCGACCTTGGCCTGGCGGAAGCGGCGCTTGGCCTGGCCCACCTGGTCGGGGAGCAGCAGCGACACGACGACGCCGCCGGCGCCGGCGCGGGCGGTGCGGCCCGAGCGGTGCAGGTAGGTCTTGGTGTCGGCCGGCGGGTCGTAGTGCAGCACCAGCGAGACGTCGTCGACGTGGATGCCGCGGGCGGCGACGTCAGTGGCGACGAGCACCGGCGACCGGGCGTCGGTGAACGCCTCGAGCGCGCGGCGGCGGGCACCCTGCGGCAGGCCGCCGTGGATGGCCTGCGCGCCGATGCCGACGGCCTGCAGGTTCTCGGCCAGCCGGTCGGCGCCGAGCTGGGTGCGGACGAAGACGATCGTCCGGCCCGGCCGCTGGGCCAGCTCCTGGGCCACCGCGAGCTTGTCGCGGAAGGCCAGGCTGTAGGCGAGGTGCTCGGCCGGCGGCGCGGCGTCGCCGGGGCGGACGACCTCGTGCCGCGCCGGGTCCTTGAGGTACCGGCGGACGAGGGTGTCGACCTCGCCGTCGAGGGTGGCCGAGAAGAGCAGCCGCTGGGCGCCGGGGTCGGTGGCGTCGAGCAGCTCGGTCACGTCGGGCAGGAAGCCGAGGTCGGCCATGAAGTCGGCCTCGTCGAGGACGGTCACCGAGATCTCGGAGAGGTCGGCCTCGCCCTGGCGCATCAGGTCGAGCAGCCGGCCCGGGGTCGCGATGAGGACGTCGACACCGCGGCGCAGCTGCTGGATCTGGCGGTGCATCGGAGCGCCGCCGTAGACGGTGGTGACGTAGACGCCCAGCGCGCGGCCGAGCGGCATCAGGTTGTCGTTGACCTGCTGCGCGAGCTCGCGGGTGGGCACGAGGACCAGACCGCGCGGGCGGCGGGGGCCGCGGCGCACGTCGGCGCCGAGGCGGGTCAGCAGCGGCAGGCCGAAGGCGAGCGTCTTGCCCGAGCCGGTGGCCGCCTTGCCCAGCACGTCGCGGCCGGCGAGGGCGTCCGGCAGCGCGGAGGCCTGGATGGCGAACGGTGTGGTGATCCCCCGCTGCTCCAGCGCGGCGACCAGCTGCGCGGGCAGGCCGAGCTCGGCGAAGGTGGGGGTGGTGCTCTCGATGGGGGCGTCGACAGTGTCGAACGAGGTCATGCGGGTGGGACTCCGATGTTCTCGGGCGCGTCCCGTGGCGATAGGCGGCCGCCGGTTCCGGCGTCCTCACTGGCGATCGCGGGCGTCGTCGGTGACGCCGGATCTGCACGGATGCGCTCATGCCGGACGGACCGTCCGGAGGATGACCGGCGAGTGCCGGTGCACCTACCGTAGCAGCGCAGGTGGGGCCGCCATTCCCGGCGTGATCAGGCTCGCAGCGCGGCGTACCCCGGGCGGACGAGGTCGTCGAGCAGCTGCGCCTTCTCGGCCGGGGCCGCGAAGGACGCCGCCACCGCCCGCTCGGTCACCGTCTGCACGTCGTCCCACGTCCAGCCGAACGTCGACGCGACGTCGGTGAGCTCGCTGGTCACCGACACCCCGCTCATCAGCCGGTTGTCGGTGTTGAGGGTGACCGCGAAGCCCAGCCGGTGCAGCCGGTCCACCGGGTGCTCGGCCAGCGACGGGTAGGCGCCGGTCTGCACGTTCGACGTCGGCGCCACCTCCAGCGGCACCTGCTGGTCGCGCACGCGCCGCGCCACCGGCCCCAGCGCGCCGTCCGCGGCGACCTCGTCGGCGACGCGGACGCCGTGGCCCAGCCGCTCGGCGCGGGCGCCGTCGAGCGCGGCCCGGATGGAGTCGATCCCGGCGGCCTCGCCGGCGTGCACGGTGCGGTGCGCGCCCTCGCGGTCGAGCAGCGCGATCGCCGCCGGGAGGCGGTCGGGCGGGAAGCCGTCCTCGGGGCCGGCCAGGTCGAAGCCCACGACGCCGGCGTCGCGGTAGCGGACGACGAGGCCGGCCACCTCCGCCCAGCGGTCCTCCTGCCGCATGGCGCACAGCAGCGTGCCCACGGTGATCGGGGTGCCGGCCGCGGCGGCCTCCTTCATGCCGACCGCGTAACCGTCGAGCATCGCCTCGACCGCCTCCTCGATCGGCATGGCCGGCGTCAGCAGCTCGGGCGCCATGCGCACCTCGGCGTACACGACGCCGTCCGCGGCGAGGTCGAGGGCGCACTCGCGGGCGACCCGGTGCACCGCGTCCGGCCGCTGCATCACCCCGACGGTGTGCGCGAACGTCTCCAGGTAGCGCACCAGCGAGCCGGAGTCGGCCGCCTCCCGGAACCACCGCCCCAGGGCGTCGGCGTCGTCCGCCGGCAGGTCGCGGTAGCCGAGCTCGTCGGCGAGCTCGAGCACCGTCTGCGGCCGGAGCCCGCCGTCGAGGTGGTCGTGGAGCAGGACCTTCGGGGCGCGGCGCAGCGAGTCGGCGTTCAGCGGGGAGGGCACCACGACATTGTGGTCCCACGGGACGACGCCGCCTCGGGCCCCTCCTCGGGACCGCGGGTCACCCCTTGTCCTGCCAGCGGAAGGTCAGGACGCACAGCGCGAGCCCGGCGGCGCACCACACCCCGAGGACCAGGGCGACGCGGCCGAGCTCCCACGTGCCGGCGGGCTCCTGCGCGGCCAGCGCGTCGGGCAGGAAGACCGACCGCAGGCCCTGCGCCATCCACTTGAGCGGGAAGAACGACGCCACCGTCTGCAGCCACGTGGGGACCTGGCTGAACTGGAAGAAGACGCCGGAGATGAACTGCAGCACCAGCGCGATCGGGGTGATCGTGGCCGAGGCGGAGCGGCCGTTCCTGGCGAGGCTGGAGACGGCGATGCCGAGCAGCGTGCAGGCCGCCGACCCGAGCAGCGCCACCCACGCGAAGGTGAACCACCTCGCGCCCGACGGCAGCGGGACGTCGTAGAACACCGCGCCCACGAGCAGCAGGATCGCGATGATCGCCACCGTCACGGCGAGCACCTGCACGACCTTGCCCACGAAGTAGGCGCTCTTCGGCATCGGCGTGCCGGCCAGCCCCTTGAGCGTGCCGTCGGAGCGCTCGGTGGCGATGCTGATCGCCATGTTCTGCAGGCCCGCGCCGAGGATGCCGGCGGCGATCACCCCGGCCATGAAGTACTGCACGAAGCCGACCCCGGAGCCGAGGTCGTAGTTCAGCACGGCGCCGAACACCAGCAGCAGGATCACCGGGAAGGCGAGCGTGAAGACGACGGACTCGCGCTGCCGGAAGAACTCCTTGAGCTCCACCCCGGCGCGGGTCCCCCAGACGCTGGTCACCGAGGGCAGCGGCCGCTCCACCGTCGTCACCGCGACACCCCCTCACTCGGCTCCTCGATCATCCGCAGGTACACGTCCTCGAGCGTGGGCCGGGCGACCGCCAGGTCGGGCACCTCGCCGGGGAAGCGGTCGGCCAGCTGCCGCACGAACGCCGTGGGGGTCCCGGTGGCCTGCGTGCGGCGGACGCCGTCCTCGGTCCAGCTGACCACCGCCGGCGCCGTCCCCCGACCGCCCAGGGTCGAGGGGACGGCGACCTCCACCAGCCGGCCGCGCGCGATGACACCCACCCGGTCGGCGAGCGCCTCCGCCTCCTCGAGGTAGTGGGTGGTGAGCAGCATCGTGGTGCCCAGCTCGCGCAGCGACCGGATCAGCGACCAGAACTGCCGGCGGGCCTCGGGGTCGAAGCCGGTCGTGGGCTCGTCGAGGAACAGCAGCGTGGGGCGGCCGACGATGCCGAGCGCGACGTCGAGCCGGCGCCGCTGCCCGCCGGAGAGCGACCGGCCGCGCGCGCGGGCCTTCTCCGACAGCCCGACCAGCTCCAGCACCTCGTCGGGGTCGCGCGGGTCGGGGTAGTACGACGCCTGGGCCCGCAGCAGCTCCCGGCAGGTGAGCTGGCTGTCACCGGCGCCCGACTGCAGCACGATGCCCAGCTGCGCCTTCCACGCCCGGTCGCCGCGCGCGGGGTCCTGCCCCAGCACCCGGACGTCCCCGCCGTCGCGGTCGCGGTAGCCCTCGCAGACCTCCACCGTCGTCGTCTTGCCGGCGCCGTTCGGGCCGAGCAGGGCGAAGATCTCGCCGCGCCGGATGTCGAGGTCGAGGCCGTCGACGGCGGTGGCGTCGCCGTAGCGCTTCACCAGCCCGCGGATGGAGATCGCGGCGTCGGGGTCGACCGGACCGACGTCCGCACCGACGACCTCGGCGGAGGGAGAACGGGTCACGGGAGGTCAGTGTCCTCCTGTGAGCTGGGTCCCTGTCACCAGCGCCCCGTCGCCGGGACCGGGCCGGGTCAGGCGGTGATGCGGTCGAGCACCAGGGGCAGCGGCTCGTCGCCGGTGTCGACGCCGATCGCGCCCGCCAGCGCCTCCAGCGCCCGCGGGATGCGGGCCGGGTCGTCGGTGTGCAGCTCGAGCAGCGGCTGCCCCGCGGTGACCCGCTCCCCCACCGTCGCCGTCCAGGTGACGCCGGCGGCGGCCGACACCGGGTCCTCCTTGCGCGCCCGTCCGGCGCCGAGCCGCCAGGCGGCCACGCCCAGCGAGTACGCGTCGAGCCGGGTGAGCGTGCCGGTGGCCGGCGCGGTGACCACGTGCTTCTCGGCCGGCTGCGGCAGCGGGGCGTCGGGGTCGCCACCCTGGGCGGCGACCATCCGCCGCCACACGTCCATGGCCCGGCCGTCGGCCAGCGCGTCCGCCGGGTCGACGTCGTCGCGCCCGGCGCCGGCCAGCATCTCCCGGGCCAGGGCCAGGGTCAGCTCGACGACGTCGGCCGGGCCGCCGCCGGCCAGCACCTCCACCGACTCGGCCACCTCGACGGCGTTGCCGGCGGCGCGGCCCAGCGGCCGGTCCATCGCCGTCACCAGGGCCACCGTGCGCACACCGGCCGCCTCGCCGAGGCCGACCATCGTGCGGGCCAGCTCCCGGGAGAGGTCGGGCTCCTTCATGAAGGCGCCCGAGCCGGTCTTCACGTCGAGCACCAGCGCGTCGGCGCCCTCGGCGATCTTCTTGCTCATGATCGAGCTGGCGATCAGCGGGATCGACTCGACGGTGCCGGTGACGTCGCGCAGCGCGTAGAGCTTCTTGTCGGCCGGGGCGAGGTCGTTGCCGGCCGCGCACACCACCGCGCCCACCTCGCGCAGCTGGCGCAGGTAGGCCTCCTCGTGCACGTCGGCCCGCCAGCCGGGGATCGCCTCCAGCTTGTCCAGCGTGCCGCCGGTGTGGCCCAGCCCGCGGCCGGACAGCTGCGGCACGGCGACCCCGCAGGCCGCGACCAGCGGCGCCAGCGGCAGGGTGGTCTTGTCGCCCACGCCGCCGGTGGAGTGCTTGTCGGCGGTGGGCCGGCCCAGCGAGGAGAGGTCCTTGCGCTCGCCGGAGTCGATCATCGCCTGGGTCCAGACGGCGAGCTCGTCGGGCGACATGCCGCGGAAGAACACCGCCATGAGCAGCGCGCTCATCTGCTCGTCGGGGACGACCCCGTCGGTGTAGGCGCCGATCACCCAGCGGATCTGGTCGGCGGTGAGCGCGACGCCGTCCCGCTTGGCCCGGATGACGTCGATCGCGTCGAAGCTCACGCCCGCCCCTCCCGCTCGGCCGCGGAGACCAGGTCGTCGGGGCCGAACGCGTCGGGCAGCACCTCGCGCATCGGCACGATCCCGAGCGAGACGGTCTCGATGAGCATGTCGGCACCGCCGTGCTCCCACAGCAGCTGCCGGCAGCGGCCGCACGGCATGAGCGGCTGCCCGTCCCCGCCCACGCAGGCGACGGCGACGAGCCGGCCACCGCCGGTGCGGGCCAGGTCGCTGACCATGCCGCACTCGGCGCACAGCCCGAGCCCGTACGAGGCGTTCTCGACGTTGCAGCCGGTGACGACCCGGCCGTCGTCGACCAGCCCGGCGACGCCCACCGGGAACTTCGAGTACGGCGCGTAGGCGTGCGTCATCGCCTCGCGGGCAGCGGCCCGCAAGGAGTCCCAGTCGACGTCCACTAGGACTCCCCGCGTCGGTAGACCAGGCCGTCGGCCTTGGGCATGCGCAATCGTTGCGAGGCCAGCGACAGCACCAGCAGCGTGATCAGGTGCGGGGTGAAGAAGACGATGCCCTCGGGCAGCTCGTCGATGGTGAGGAAGCCGACCAGGGCCCCGACGGCGAAGACGGCCGCGAGCACGGCCGCGAGGGACTGGTGGCGGGTCGCCTGGTGGACGGCGACCCCGGCGAGCAGCACCGCGACGACGAGGAGCAGCGCCACCACGGCCGTGCTGCTGCGCAGCTGGAGCGCGTCGGAGAAGCCGAAGAGCCCGGCGCCCGCGGCCAGCCCCCCGGGCCGCCAGTTGCCGAAGATCAGCGCGGCCAGGCCGATGAACCCGCGGCCGCCGGTCTGGCCCTCGCGGTAGATGTTGGCGACGAAGACCAGGAACACACCGCCGAGCCCGGCCAGCGCTCCCGAGATGAGCACGCCGATGTACTTCAACCGGTAGACCGGCACGCCGAGGGAGTCGGCGGCCGCGGGGTTCTCGCCGCAGGAGCGCAGCCGCAGCCCGAAGGCGGTGCGCCAGAGGACGAGGTAGGAGATCGGCACCAGCAGCACCGCGAGCAGCGTGAGCACGCCGACCCCGTTGGTCAGCCCGCGGAGCAGGCCGGCGAGGTCGCTGAGCAGGAACCACCCCTGCCGCTCCAGGTCCCCCAGCAGGTCCGGGCCGGAGGAGAGCACCGGGAGCGAGAAGTCCGGCGGCTGGCTGGACATCGGCGGCGACTGGCCGGCGCCGCCGCCGGCCGGGTTGTCGGTGTAGAGCAGCTCGGAGAGGAACCGCACCAGGCCGGCGGCCAGGATGTTGATGGCCACACCGGAGACGACGTGGTCGACGCCGAAGGTCACGGTGGCGACGGCGTGCAGCAGCCCGCCGACGGCACCGAACACCAGGCCGGCGGCCACGGCCGCGCCCCAGCCCCACTGGTAGCCGGCCCAACCCGCCCCCCAGGTGCCGAGGATCATCATCCCCTCGAGGCCGATGTTGACCACGCCGGCGCGCTCGGCGAACAGCCCACCGAGGGCCGCGAGCCCGATCGGCACGGCGAGCAGCAGCGCGGCGGCGAACGTCGCCGACGACGTGAGCTCCCGCTCGCCGGAGACCACCCGTGCGACCGAGAACAGCACGACGAGGCCGAGCGCGATCCAGAGCAGCCGGCCGCGTCGGCCGCCGCGAGCCAACAGGCCGGTGCGCGGCCCGCCGCCGGACCCGGTCTCGGGGACGCCGGGAACCCCCATGGTGGTGCTCACGCCTGCGCCCCTTCCGGCTCACCGGGCACGCCCGGGCGGGCACGGCCACCGCCGTCCGGCCCCGATCCCTCGGGGGTGGTGCCCCTGCCACGTCCCCCGTCCGGTGGCCGGCCGGGTGCCGACGCGCCCGCCCGCTCCGCCGAGCGCAGCGCCAGCCGGCGCGCGATCTCGTTGGCGATGACGACGGCGAGCACGATCGTGCCCTGGATGATCGTGACGACCGAGGACGGGATGTCGGCGAACTGCAGCGGCAGCCCCGCCCGGTCGAGGAACCCGAACAGCAGCGCCGCCAGGGCGATCCCCACCGGGGTGTTGCGGCCGAGCAGCGCCACCGCGATGCCGAGGAAGCCCAGGCCCGCGGTGAACTCGGTGTCGAACTGGTGCTTGTCGCCGAGCAGTTCGGGGAGCCCCACCAGACCGGCGATCGCCCCGGACAGCAGCATCGTCTTGAGGACCATGGCCCGGGTGTCGACCCCGCTCGCGGTGGCCGCCGAGGGCGACAGGCCGGTGGCGCGCAGGTCGTACCCGAAGCGGGTGCGCTTGAGCAGCACCGCGATCGCGACGCCGACCACCACCGCGACGATCAGGAACCCGTACAGCTCGCTGCGCGGCTCGGCCAGGCCGAGCCCGGTGAGCACACCGTTGAGACCCGGGAACCAGCCCGACTCCGAGATCTCGCGCGTGGTGACGATCGACTGGCCGGGCGCGCTGCCCCGCAGCGGGCCGGTGAGCAGGTACGACGCCGTCCCCAACGCGATGAAGTTGAGCATGATCGAGCTGATCACCTCGCTCACGCCGCGGGTGACCTTCAGCAGGCCGACGATGCCGGCCCAGAGCGCCCCGACGGCGGCGCCGACCAGGATGGTCAGCCCGACGTGCAGCGGGGCCGGCAGCACGACAGCGGCGCCGACCGCGGCGGCGACGATCGTGGCGAGCCGGTACTGCCCCTCGACCCCGATGTTGAACAGGCCCATGCGGAACGCGACCGAGACGGCCAGTCCGGCGAGGAACAGCGGGACCGCCCGGTTGATGATCACGACGATGCTCTGGACCTGCTGGGACGGCGAGTCGCCGAGGTCCACCATGATCTGGAAGGCGGCGAACGGGTCCTCGCCGATGAGGGCGATGACGATCGCCGAGATGACCAGGGCGACCAGCACCGCGAGCACGGGGCCGAGCAGTGCCAGGCCCACCCGGCGCAGGGCCGTCATGCCGCACCTGCCGCGGTCCGCGCCCCGGTCATGTAGCCGCCGAGCTCCTCCGGGGTGACGGTGGCGGGGTCGACCGTCGCCACCAGGGCGCCGCGGAGCATGACGTGGAGGGTGTCGGACAGCCCGATCAGCTCGTCGAGGTCGGCGGAGACCAGCACGATGCCCAGCCCCTCCGCACGGGCGTCCTTCAGCAGTTCCCAGATCACCGCCTGCGCACCGACGTCGACCCCGCGGGTGGGGTGCGCGGCGACGAGCAGCCGCGGCTGGGCGCTCATCTCCCGCCCGACGATGAGCTTTTGCTGGTTCCCCCCGGACAGGGCGACGGCCAGCGTGTCGGCACCGGGGGCCCGGACGTCGTACTCGCGCATGATCCGCTCGGTGTCCGACCGGGCGCTGCGCCGGTCGATGAACATGCCGCGCACGGCCGGCGGTCGGGTCTGGTGGCCGAGGATGCGGTTCTCCCAGAGCGGTGCGTCGAGCAGCAACCCCTGCCGGTGCCGGTCCTCGGGGATGAACCCCATGCCGCCCTCCCGCCGGGCCCGCGTGCTCCACGCGGTGACGTCGTCGCCGGAGAACTCGATCCGGCCACCGGCCAGCGGTCGCAGGCCCATGATGGCGTCGACGAGCTCGGCCTGGCCGTTGCCCTCGACACCGGCGATGCCGACGACCTCACCGGCCCGCACGGTCAGGTCGACCGAGTCGACGACCGGACGCCCGTCCGCCGCGGCCACCGTGACGTCGGTGAGCCGGAGCACGGCGGTCTCCCGCACGGTCGACGTCCGGGTCTCCGGGGTGGGCAGCTGCGAACCGACCATCATCTCGGCGAGCTGCTTGACCGACGTCGTCCGCGGGTCGGCGACGCCGACCGTCGTGCCCCGCCGGATCACCGTGATGGCGTCGGCGACCCGGCGCACCTCGTCGAGCTTGTGGGAGATGAAGATGACGGTCAGCCCCTCTCGCTTGAGCTCGGCGAGGTTGCCGAAGAGCTGGTCGACCTCCTGCGGCACGAGCACGGCGGTCGGCTCGTCGAGGATCAGCGTGGTGGCGCCGCGGAACAGCACCTTGGCGATCTCGACGCGCTGCCGGTCGCCGACGCCGAGGTCCTCGACCAGGGCGTCGGGCTCCAGGTCCAGCGAGTACCGGTCGGACAGCTCGACGATCCGCCGGCGCGCCTCGGCCCGGTCCAACCGGCCGGAGCGGGTGGGCTCGCTGCCCAGGATGATGTTCTCCAGCACGGTGAAGTTGTCCGCGAGCATGAAGTGCTGGTGGACCATGCCGATCCCCGCCTCGATCGCATCGGCGGGACTGCGGAAGTGGACCTCGTGGCCGTCGAGGAGGACCTGCCCCTCGTCGGGGCGGTGCATGCCGTAGAGGATCTTCATCAGCGTCGACTTGCCGGCGCCGTTCTCCCCGACGATGGCGTGCACCTCCCCACGGCGCACCTGCAGCTCGATGTCGCGGTTCGCGACCACGCCGGGGAAGCGCTTGGTGATACCCCGGAGCTCGACCGCGTACGGGACGCCCCCGGGCGGGGAGCCCGCTCCTGACGGTCCAGGGCCGGCACCGGCCGGGCGGTCAGTGGTGGCCATCGGGCTCTCCTCGCTCTCGCGGCCGCGGTTCGCGCGGCGCACACGTCCACTCTGCCTGCCCCGGCGGCACGGGATCGACCGTCTGCCTGGCGCGGACGGCCACGGGGACACCGGCCGCCCTGCGGCATGATCCCCCAGCGGCCGTCCGCGGTCGCGGGGCGCTCTCCCAGCGGCCCCGCGGACCACGGCGGCGGGCCCGGGAGCTCGCGCCCCTGGACCCGCCGCCGGGTGTGCCGTGTGGTCGGCGGGCCGGTGCCCGCCGCCGGGTCACGGAGTCGTCGGCACCTCGATCGTGCCGTCGACGATCTGCTGCTGGTACTCGTCGAGCTGCGTCTGGATGTCGTCGATGAAGCCGCCGGTGGTGGCCAGGCCGACACCCTCGTTGGACAGGTCGTACAGGACGTCGGTCCCGCCCTCGACGTTCCCGTCGAGGAAGTCGCCGGCGAAGGACTGCACGGCGACGTCGACCCGCTTGAGCATCGAAGTCATGATCACCGCCTGCAGGGCCGGGTCGTCGACGGTGTTGTACTGGTCGGAGTCGACACCGATGGCGCGACCGCCCGACGCGGCGGCGGCCTGGAAGACGCCCGTGCCGGAACCGCCGGCGACCTGGAAGACGATGTCCACCCCGGCGGCGTACATGCCGTCGGCCAGGATCTGGGCGCGGGCCGGGTCGTTGAAGCCGGTGAGGTCACCCGCCGGCGAGATGTACTGGCTGTTGATGACGATGTCGGGCCGGACCGCCCGGGCGCCGGCCTCGTAGCCGGCCTGGAAGGTCTGGATGAGGGGGACGTCCACGCCGCCGACGAAGCCGATCTGGCCGGTCGTCGTCTTCAGCGCGGCGGCGACACCGGCCAGGAACGACCCCTGCTCCGACGCGAAGATCAGCCCGGTGACGTTGTCACCCTTGCTGGTGCCGTCGGGCAGCTCGTGCGACCCGTCGACCTGGGCGAACGTGGTGTCCGGGAAATCGGCCGCGACGTCGGCGATGATGTCGTCGTAGGCGAAGCCCACGGCGATCACCGGGTTGTAGCCCTGCTCGGCCAGCTGGGCGAGCAGCTCCTCCCGGTCGGAGCCGTCCTCGTTCGGGGTGACCTCGCGGTACTCACCGCCGAACTCCTCGATGGCGGCCTCGGCGCCGGCGTACGCGGCGTCGTTGAACGAGCGGTCCCCGCGCCCGACGGCGTCGTAGGCCAGGCCGATCCGCAGTTCGCCGTCGCCACCCTCGGTGCCGCCACCGCCGCTGCCGCCGCCGTTCTCGTCGCTGGCGCAGGCCGCGAGGGCCATGCTCCCGGCCAGCAGCAGCGCCGCGGCCTTCATCCTCCGCGCTCGGCGCAAGACGATCTCCTCTCTCGGCAGGTCGCCGCGCCCGTCGGGCGGGGCGACCTGCGACTCCCTGTCCACCGTGCCGCCACCGCGACCGGCAGCCGCCGGCCGCGGTGGCGGCACGTCTGGGGCCGACGCTAACCGCGGCCGGGCCGGCTCCGGAGCGCTCGCGGCGGACCGAGACCCGATCGTTAAGCGCTGAGGGTTCCGGGTCGGGACCGGAGCGGAACCCGCACCGGCACCCGCGGGATAGCGTTCGGGGATGGTGCGCGGGGAGCGGGCGGCGCGGCCGCGGCCGGCCGTCGTGGCGCTGGTCACGGCCCTGTGCCTGCTCTGCGCCGCACCGCCCGCCGCCGCCGCTCCGGGCACCGAGCCGGCCCCGCGGCCCACCGTCGACCTGACGGCCCCCACGCCCACCTCACCGCCCGTGGGGCCGCCGCCGCAGGGCAGCGCCCCCGACGGCAGCACCGTCGGCGGCGAGCAGCTGGCCACCCGCGGCGTCGTCGTGGCCGAGGGCACCCCGCCGCTGCCCGACGGCGTGAGCGCGGCCGGGTGGCTGGTCGCCGACGCGCTCAGCGGGGAGGTGCTCGCGGCCCGCGACCCGCACGGCCGCTACTACCCGGCCAGCACGCTCAAGACGCTCACCCTGCTGACGCTGGCCCCGCTGCTGCCGCCGGACCGGGTGGTCGAGGGCACCCCGGAGGACGAGAACATCGAGGGCAGCCGGGTCGGCATCGTCACCGGCGGGCAGTACCGCGTCGACCTGCTGTTCCTCGCGCTGATCCTGCAGTCGGGCAACGACGCCGCCAACGCGCTGGCCCGCGCCGCCGGCGGCGTCCCGGCCACCGTGGCGGCGATGAACGCGACGGCGGAGCGGCTCGGCGCCTTCGACACGGTGGCGGGCACGCCGTCCGGGCTGGACGTCGCCGGCCAGTCGTCGTCCCCGTACGACCTGGCGCTGATCCTCCGGCAGCTGGTGGCCGACCCGGTCACGGCGGCGGTGCTCACGACGCCGACCGCCGACCTGCCGGCGGTCGGCGACCGGCCCGGCTTCCAGATCCAGAACGAGAACCGGCTGCTGGGCAGCTACCCCGGCAGCCTGGGCGGCAAGAGCGGGTTCACCGACGCCGCCCGGCACACCTTCGTCGCGGCGGCAGAGCGGGACGGCCGCCGGCTGGTGGTCAGCGTGATGCAGACCGAGCGGCGCCCGGTGCACGAGGCCGACCAGGCCGCGCGGCTGCTCGACTGGGGCTTCTCCGTGCCGGCCGGCACGGAGGGCGTCGGCCGGCTGGTCGAGCCCGGCGAGGTGGGGACGGCGACGGCGACCGCGACGACGAGCACGCCCGCGGAACCGGCCCCCGCCACCCCGGCCGCGGCCGCCCCCGACGCGTCGCCGTCCGGCTCCCTGTCGCCGGTGTGGCTGGGCGCGGGCGCCGCCCTGCTGGTCGCCCTCGCCGCGGGGACGGCGGTCACCGTCCGCCGGCGCGCGAGGAGCGGCGCGGCCGCCGGCGCAGCAGCCGGGCGCCGGCCACCCCCAGCAGCGTCCCCGCGCTCAGCACCGCCCCCACCACCCGGACCGCCGCCGGCGGCGCCGGACGGGCCTCCGGCGCCGCGGGCCGGCTGACCTCCCGCGTCCCGTCCGGCGCCGGCCCCGACGCCGGCTCGGTGGCGGTGGCGGTGGTCGTGGCGGCCTGCACCGCCGGCCGCGTCGCCGTCCACGCCGCGGTGAAGAAGGCGAACCGGGCGACGACGTTGATCCACACCAGGATGCCGACGGCGCCGCCGAAGGCCGAGGCGGTGACGCTGGCGGAGATCAGCGAGAGGTAGTAGCCGCCGATGAGCTTGAGCACCTCGAAGCCGACCGCGCCGAACAACGCGCCGGGCAGCAGCAGCCGCAGCGGGTGGTTGATCGAGGGCACCACGCGCAGCAGCCAGAGGAAGACGACGGTGTCCCCGGCCATCGCCAGCGCCAGGCCGAGCACCCAGGTCAGCACGCCGTAGCCCGGAGCGTCGTCCAGGCCCAGCACGTCCAGCACCCGGGAGGTGGCCTGGGTCACGAAGCCGGTCAGGCCCAGGCTGACCAGCCCCGCCGCGCCGAGGGCGACGAGCGCGAGGAGGTCCTGCAGGTTGTCGCGCAGGAACTCGGGCTCGTCGACCCGCCCCTTCCAGATGCGCTCCATGCCGAGCCGGAGCTTGTCCATGGTCCGCAGCCCGGCGTAGACGAAGCCGACCAGGCCGATCACGCCGACGAAGCCGGCGGCGTCGATGGCGCCGCGCAGCTGGCGGACCAGCTCCTCCCCCGTCTCCCCCGGTACCGCCTCGCGGATCGCGTCGAACAGCTCCCGCTGCAGCACCGCGTCGCCGGCCAGGACCAGGCCGATGATCGAGGCGACCAGGAGCAGCACCGGGAACAGCCCCAGGAACGCGAAGTACGTGACCCCGGCGGCCATGAGGTCGCCCTGGGTGCGCTGGTAGCGCCCGCCGGCGCGGGCCAGGTGGTCGAACCAGCCCCAGCGCCGCCGCACCCGTGTGATCGCGGCGTCGGCGGCGGCGGGGACGCCCGCGACCCGCTCGCGCAGGGAGCGCCGTGAGCGGTCCGGCGGACCGGTCGGGGCGGTGGTCACCCGGCCGAGTGTGGTGCCTCCCCCGACGCGGTGCGCGCCCGGACGGCGCGGGACCTCAGCGCGGCGGGCCGGTCAGCTCGTACTCGCGCGCCACCACCCAGGCGCCGTCCGGCGTCTGCTCGAACTCGGTGAACGAGGAGACGCGGAACTCCGCGCTCAGGTCGGCCAGGCCGCTGTAGGCGAGCTCGAGCATGTCGGGCGGGACGTCGTGGGCGACGGTCACGTGGGGGTGGTACGGGAACGACAGCGAGCGGGCCAGCGGGCCGCTGCGCACGTCGTTGGCGATCAGCTCGCAGTTGCCGATGCCGCGGGCCACCGCGACGAAGACGACGTCGGAGACCGGCGCGAAGGTGCCGGTGCCCGACAGGTGCATGTCGAACGGCGGGTGGCACCGGGCCACCTGGGCCAGGTGCGCGCTGATCTCCAGCCGGTCGGCGGCGGCCACCTGGGTGGGCGGCAGCAGCGTCACGTGCGGCGGCACGACGGCGGCCTGCGGGTCGCCGACCTTGGCCCGCCAGTCGGTGAGCAGCTGCGCCCACGGCTCGGGGATCCGGACGATCACGCCCAGGACGGCCGACTGCGGCGGGGTCCTCCGGCTGCGCGGGACGAAGGTGTCGTCGTTCACCGCAGACCAGCCGGGGGTAGGAAGCCGACCTTGCCGTAGGTGTCGGCGACGGTGCGCGACGCCACCTCGCGGGCGCGCGCGGCCCCGGCGGCGAGGACCTTCTCCAGCTCCGCCGGGTCGTCGAGCAGCTCCTGCGTGCGGCGCCGGATCGGCTCGAGCGCCTCGGTGACGACGTCGGCCAGCTCCTTCTTGAGGTCGCCGTAGCCGCTGCCGGCGAAGTGCTCCTCCAGCTCGGCGATCGACCGCCCCGACAGCGCGCTGTGGATGGTCAGCAGGTTGCTGACGCCCGCCTTGTTCTCGGGGTCGTGGACGACCTCGCGGCCGGTGTCGGTCACCGCCGAGCGGATCTTCTTCGCGGTGACCTTGGGGGCGTCGAGCAGGAAGACGCACCCGGCCGGCGGCAGGCTCTTGCTCATCTTCTTGTCGGGCTGCTGCAGGTCGAGGATCTTCGCCGCGCCCTGCGGGATGTAGGGGCTGGGCAGGGTGAAGGTGCGGCCGAAGCGGCTGTTGAACCGCGTGGCGAGGTCACGGGTCAGCTCCAGGTGCTGCCGCTGGTCCTCGCCGACCGGCACCTGGTCGGCCTGGTAGACGAGGATGTCGGCGGCCTGCAGCACCGGGTAGGTGAACAGCCCGACCGACGCGCCGGCGGTGCCCTCCCGCTGGCTCTTGTCCTTGAACTGGGTCATCCGGCTGGCCTCGCCGAAGCCGGTCAGGCACTCCAGCACCCACGACAGCTGCACGTGCTCCGGGACGTGGCTCTGCACGAACAGCGCGCTGCGGTCGGGGTCGACACCGAGGGCGAGCAGCTGGGCGGCGGAGACGAGGGTGTTGCGGCGCAGCTCCGCGGGGTCCTGCGGCAGCGTGATCGCGTGCAGGTCGACGACGCAGTAGAACGCCTCGGTCGACTCCTGCAGGCTCACCCACTGCCGCAGCGCCCCGAGGTAGTTGCCCAGGTGGAACGAACCCGCCGTCGGCTGGATCCCGGAGAGGACACGGGGAAGAGGCACGGAGGCCATCAAACCAGCCGCCCGCCCCGCAGCGGCCCGCACTCCCCCGACCGGGGGCGACGGACAGCCATGCGGGGGAGGCCTAGGCCACCCGTGCGCCCGCGCGCACGTCGTCGAGAGCGGCGAGGAAGAGGTCGTCCTCCTCGGGCGTGCCGACGGTGACCCGGACGCCCTCGCCGGCGAACGGCCGGGTGATCACCGCGCGCGCCTCCAGCGCGGCGGCGACCGCGGCGGTCCGGTCGCCGAGCGGCAGCCAGACGAAGTTGGCCTGGCTGTCGGCGACGTCGAACCCCCGCTCGCGCAGCGCCGCGGTGAGCCGCTCGCGCTCGGCGGTGACGGCGGCGCAGCGCCGGCGCACCTCCTCCTCGCTGGCGAGTGCGGCGACCGCGGCGGCCTGGGCGAGCACCGAGACGCTGAACGGCACGTGCGTCTTGCGCACCGCCTCGGCGACGGCCGGGTCCTCGGCCACCAGGTAGCCGACCCGCAGGCCGGCCAGCCCCCACGCCTTGGAGAAGGTGCGCAGCACGGCCACGTTGGGCCGGCCCCGCATCAGCTCCAGGCCGTCGGGGACGTCGGGGTCGGTGACGAACTCCCGGTAGGCCTCGTCGAGGACGACGAGCGTGTGCGCGGGCACCGCGTCGAGGAAGCGCTCCAGCTCGGCCCGGCGGACCGCCGTCCCGGTGGGGTTGTTCGGGTTGCACACGAACACGAGGCGGGTCGTGCCGTCGATCGCCGCCGCGAGCGCCGCCAGGTCGTGGGTGTCGGCCGGCCCGCCGGGACGGCCGGGGGCCAGCGGGACCTGGATGCTCCGCGCACCGGCCACCTGCGCGAGCAGCGGGTACATCTCGAACGACCGCCAGGCGAACGCGATGCTCGTGCCGGGGTCGTTGTAGGACTGCGCGAGCTGCTGGCAGAGCATGACCGCGCCGCAGCCCGTGACCACCTGGGCCGGGTCGACGCCGTAGCGCTCGGCCAGCGCCCGGGTGAGCACGACGGCGCCGTTGTCGGGGTAGCGGTTGGTCTCCCCCGCCGCCGCGGCCA
Organism: Geodermatophilus sp. SYSU D00815; assembly: GCF_054050035.1. Taxonomy (NCBI): domain Bacteria; kingdom Bacillati; phylum Actinomycetota; class Actinomycetes; order Geodermatophilales; family Geodermatophilaceae; genus Geodermatophilus; species Geodermatophilus sp. SYSU D00815. The sequence continues at coordinate 54,948 of NZ_JBJGYO010000007.1, forward strand.
GGGCCTGGACGACGGCCGGCAGCGGCGGGAACGCGACCTCGTTGCTGGCCAGCTTGACCGCCCGCTCGACGCCGATCTCGCGGGCGAGGTCGGCGGGGTTGCGGCCCGGCTTGTAGGCGGGCAGGGCCTGCACCGCGGGGCGTGCGCTGACCACGACGTCCGTCCTCCCTAGGGTTGCCCCATGCGCGTTCTCGTCACCGGCGGCGCCGGGTACATCGGCAGCGTAGTCACGGCCGCCCTGCTGCAGGGCGGTCACGAGGTGACCGTGCTCGACGACCTCTCCACCGGCCACGCCGACGCCGTCCCCACCGGGGCGCGGTTCGTCGAGGCCTCGCTGGACGACTCGGGCCCCGTGCTCGCCGACGTCCGGCCGGAAGCCGTGCTCCACTTCGCCGCCAAGAGCCTCGTGGGCGCCTCGCAGCAGGCGCCGCAGGACTACTGGCGGTACAACGTCGGCGGCACGCTGGCGCTGCTGGAGGCGATGCGGGCGGCCGACTGCCGGCGCATCGTCTTCTCCTCCACCGCGGCCACCTACGGCGAGCCCGAGCAGGTGCCGATCCGCGAGGACGCACCGACCCGGCCGACCAACACCTACGGCGCGAGCAAGCTCGCCGTCGACCACATGCTCACCTCGTACGCGGTGGCGCACGACTTCGCCGCGGTGAGCCTGCGCTACTTCAACGTGGCCGGGGCGGCGTTCGGGCTGGGCGAGCGGCACACCACGGAGACGCACCTCATCCCTCTCGCCCTGCAGGTGGCCGCCGGGCAGCGGGAGTCGCTCACCGTCTACGGCGAGGACTACCCGACGCCGGACGGCACCTGCATCCGCGACTACATCCACGTCGAGGACCTCTCCGACGCGCACCTGCTCGCGCTGCCGGCGCCGGCGGCCGGGGAGCACCGCATCTACAACCTCGGCAACGGCACCGGCTTCTCGGTGCAGCAGGTCGTCGACGCCGTCCGGGAGGTGACCGGGCACCCGGTGCCGGTGGAGGTCGGCCCGCGGCGGTCGGGCGACCCGGCGCAGCTGGTCGCCTCCAGCGAGCGGATCCGCGCGGACCTCGGCTGGACGCCGCGGCACACCGACCTGACCGGGATCGTGCGCGACGCCTGGGACGTCGCCCGGGCCCGGCGGTAGCGGTCCTGCGCGGCGGCCCTAGCCCGCCTGGGCGCCGCTGCGCACCGCGTCCTCCTCGCTGTCCGGGGCGGGCGGCCGGCTGACCGACAGCCGGGCGATCCGCCGCCCGTCGAGCTCGAGCACCGTGAAGGTGCGGCCGTCGTGCTCGACGGTGTCGCCGACCTCGGGCAGCCGCCCCAGCTCGGCCAGCACGTAGCCGGCGACGGTCTCGTACGGCCCCTCGGGCAGGCGGACCCCGGTCACCTCGGTGAAGTCGTCCAGGTTGAGCAGGCCGTCGACCTCCTGCGGGCCGTCGGGCCGGCCGGGCCCCTCGGGGGCGACGTCGGCGTCGTACTCGTCGTAGATCTCCCCGATGACCTCCTCGATGAGGTCCTCGAGGGTGACGATGCCGTCGGTGCCGCCGTACTCGTCGACGACGATCGCCAGGTGCTGGTTCTCGCGGCGCATCTCGCTGAGCGCGACGAGCACCCGCGCGGTGCCGGGCAGCCGCCGGACCTCGCGGGCCAGATCGCCCACGGTGGCGGCCCGGCCGGCCGGGTGCGAGGGCAGGAACAGGTCGCGGACGTGCACGAAGCCGACGACGTCGTCCTGGTCGCGGCCGACCACCGGGTAGCGCGACCAGTTGGAGTCGGCCACGAGCTTGGCCGCGCGGCTGGCGGTCATGCCGGCCTCGAGGAAGGTGACCTCGGTGCGCGGCGTCATGACCTCGCGGACCTCGCGGTCGCCGGCGCGGAAGACCTCGCCGATCAGCCGGCGCTCGTCGCTGCCCAGCGACTCGTGCGCGGCCACCAGGTCGCGCAGCTCCTCCTGGCTGATCGACTCACCGCTGACCCGCGGGTCGCCGCCGAGCAGGCGGACGAGCAGGTCGGTGGACTTCGACAGCAGCCACACGATGGGCCGGAACAGCTTCGCGATCGTGTTCAGCGGAGCGGCGACGGCCAGCGAGAAGCCTTCGGCCCGCTGCAGCGCCAGCCGCTTGGGGGTGAGCTCGCCGACGACCAGGGACAGGTAGCTGATCGCGATCGTGACCAGGACGAGCGCGAGCGTGCCGGCCAGGCCCTCCCCCATGCCGAAGCCCTCCAGCCAGTCGGCGACCGGGCGGGCCAGGGTGCTGGCGCCGAAGGCGGCGGAGAAGAACCCGGCCACGGTGACGCCCACCTGGACGGCGGCGAGGAACCGGTTCGGGTCGCCGAGCAGCCGCTGCAGGGCCTGACCGCGGCGTCCGCGCTCCGACAGGGCGCGGACCTGCGACTCCCGGAGAGAGACCAGGGCGATCTCCGCCCCGGCGAAGGCGCCGCCGATCAGGACGAAGACGACGACCATGACGATGTTGAGCCAGACGTCGCTCACCGGCGGCGTGCTCCTCGGGGTCGGGTGGTGCGGACCCCCTCCATGCTGCCCGCCCCCGGGGCCCGCGCGCACCAAGGGACCCGGTGACGCCACTCCCCAGGGGCGGAGGTGAGCTACCTCACATCTGACTGCCCGTAGCGCCACGCCTACGGGTAGTCTCGACTAGGTAACGATCCGTGATCTAGTGCCTCCCGAGGACCTTCCCGTGCACCACACCCCCACCGGCCCCTCCACCGCGGAGCGACTCCGGGCCGTGCGCACCTCCTGGTGGCAGCGCGGGGTCCGGCTCCGCGGCAAGATCGCCCCCGTCGTGCTCGTCTGCGGCATCGTGGCGGGGATCGCGCTGGTCCTGCCCGAGTACGCGCCGGCCGTCACCAGCGCCGAGGGCGGGCTGAGCGCCTCGGGCACCTCCGCCGGGACGGCGACGGCCACCGGCGAGGCCCGCACCGACGTCGTCCAGCTGGGCGTGGACGGCACGGACGCCCCGCCGCCGGCCGCGCCGGAGGCGACCCAGCCCGCCCCGTCCGCCCCCGTCGAGGAGCCGGCGCCGTCGACCGGGACCGCGCCCGGGACCGCGACCGAGGAGCAGCCCGCGCCGGAGACCACCGCGGAGACGACCGCCGCGGAGGAGACCACCGCCACCTCCCCCGCCCCGGCGCAGTCCGGCGGGTCGACGCCGGCCTCGGCGCCGGCGGCCGCGGCGGCCCCGGCCGACGCCGGCGCCGAGGGCCAGGTCCTGGCCCTGGTCAACCGGGAGCGCGCGGCGGCCGGCTGCGGCCCGGTGGTCGCCGACGAGGGGCTGGCGTCGGTGGCCCGCGCGTTCAGCGCCGACATGCGCGACCGCGGCTTCTTCTCCCACACCGACCCCGACGGCCTCTCCCCGTTCGACCGCGGGGACCGCGCCGGCGTCACCGTCCTCGCCGAGAACATCGCCTACGGCCAGCCAGACGCCGCCGCGGTGATGGCGGACTGGATGGACAGCGCCGGCCACCGCGCCAACATCCTCAACTGCTCGCTGACCCGCCTCGGCGTCGGCGTCGCCCAGGGCCCCGGTGGCCCCTGGTGGACCCAGAACTTCGCCTGACCGACCCCCGGCCGGTGCGCGCTCGACCTCGCGGACCAGCTCCGCCGGACGGCGCATGTCCTGGCTGGTCACGAACCGCACGCGCCAGTCCACGTCCGAGAGCCGGTTGAGCCGGTTGAGCCGACGACGGTCCTTCGGGAACTGCTCCGGGTCGCCGTGCCACACCCCGTCGTGCTCCAAGGCGAGCTCGCGGTCCGGCCAGGCGAAGTCGACCCTTCGCGATGAACCGCCCGCCGTCCCGAACCACGTGCTGGGCGACCGGGACGGGCAGACCCGAGCGGTGCAGCAGCAGCCGCAGGCGGGTCTCCGGCGGCGACCCCGCCAGCCCCCACAGGCCCCGGATCACTTCGGGCCCACCGTTGCCTCAGGAGTGCTGAGGCAACGGTGGGCCCGAAGTGATCGTGGAACGGCGCTACCGCGTCAGGCCATCACGTCAGGCCATGGCCTTCTGCAGGTTGCTGTCGATCGCGGCGAGGAAGTCCTGGGTGTTGAGCCAGGCCTGGTCCTTGCTGATCAGCAGCGCGAGGTCCTTGGTCATCTGGCCGCCCTCGACGGTGTCGATGCAGACCTTCTCCAGGGTCTCGGCGAACCGGGTGACCTCGGGGGTGCCGTCGAGCTTGCCGCGGTGGGCCAGGCCCCGGGTCCAGGCGAAGATCGACGCGATCGGGTTGGTCGAGGTCTGCTCGCCGCGCTGGTGCTGGCGGAAGTGCCGGGTGACCGTGCCGTGCGCGGCCTCGGCCTCGACGGTGCGGCCGTCGGGGCTCATCAGCACCGAGGTCATCAGGCCCAGCGAGCCGAAGCCCTGCGCCACGGTGTCGCTCTGGACGTCGCCGTCGTAGTTCTTGCAGGCCCAGACGTAGCCGCCCTCCCACTTGAGCGACGCGGCCACCATGTCGTCGATGAGCCGGTGCTCGTAGGTGATGCCGGCGGACTCGAACTTGTCTTTGAACTCGGTCTCGAAGATCTCCTGGAACAGGTCCTTGAACCGGCCGTCGTAGGCCTTGAGGATCGTGTTCTTGGTGGAGAGGTAGACCGGGTAGCCGCGCTGCAGGCCGTAGTTCATCGAGGCCCGGGCGAAGTCCTTGATGGACTCGTCGAGGTTGTACATGGCCAGCGCCACGCCCGCGCCCGGCGCCTGGAACACCTCGTGCTCGATCGGCTCGGAGCCGTCGGCCGGGGTGAAGGTCACCGTCAGCGTCCCCTCGCCGGGGAAGCGGAAGTCGGTGGCGCGGTACTGGTCACCGAACGCGTGGCGGCCGACGACGATCGGCTTGGTCCAGCCGGGCACCAGCCGCGGCACGTTGGACATGATGATCGGCTCGCGGAAGATGACGCCGCCGAGGATGTTGCGGATCGTCCCGTTCGGGGACCGCCACATCTTCTTCAGGCCGAACTCCTCGACCCGCGCCTCGTCCGGGGTGATGGTGGCGCACTTGACGCCGACGCCGTGCTCCTTGATCGCGTTGGCGGCGTCGATCGTGATCTGGTCGTCGGTCTCGTCGCGCTTCTCGATGCCCAGGTCGTAGTACTCGAGGTTCACGTCGAGGTACGGGAGGATCAGCTGGTCCTTGATGAACTGCCAGATGATCCGGGTCATCTCGTCGCCGTCGAGCTCGACGACGGTGCCCTCGACCTTGATCTTGCTCACGTTCGTGCTCTCTTTCTGCAGGCTCCGAGCCGGGGACGGCTCAGAGGTCGGCTACGTCGGCCTGCTTGGCCCGCACGGCCTCGGCCGCCTCGCGCAGCCCGGCCAGTTCGCTCTCGGACAGGTCGCCCTCGACGACCCGCCGCACGCCCTCGCGCCCGATCTCGGCCTCCACCCCCAGGTAGACCCCGGAGATGCCGTACTCGCCGTCCACCCAGGCGCAGACCGGCATGACCGCACCGGAGTCCTCCATGACCGCGCGCGCCATGCGAGCGGCCGCGGCCGACGGGGCGTAGTACGCCGAGCCGGTCTTGAGCAGGGCGACGACCTCGGCGCCGCCGTTGCGGGTGCGGTCGACCAGGTGGTCGATGCGGTCCTGCGGCAGGACGTCGGACAGCGGCTTGCCGTCGACGGTGCACCGCGAGGGCACCGGCACCATCGTGTCGCCGTGCGAGCCCAGCGTCAGGGTCTGCACGGAGGCGACCGGGACGCCGAGCTCCTCGGCCACGTTGTTGCTGAAGCGGGCGGTGTCGAGCATGCCCGCCTGGCCCATCACCCGGTTCTTCGGGAAGCCGGTGGCCAGCTGCGCGAGCGCGGTCATCTCGTCGAGCGGGTTCGACACCACGATGACGACCGCCTCGGGCGAGGTGCGGGCGACGTTCTCGGAGACCTCGCGGACGATCTTGGCGTTCGTCTCGATGAGGTCCATGCGGCTCATCCCGGGCTTGCGGGGCAGGCCGGCGGTGATGACGACGACGTCGGAGCCCTCGGTGCCCTCGTAGGAGCCGCCGCCGACACCGACCACCTTGGTCTCGAAGCCCTCGATGGGCCGCGACTGGTTCATGTCCAGGGCGAGGCCTTCCGGCTTGCCCTCCACGATGTCGGTCAGCACGACGGTCTCGAAGATGTCGTACTCCGCCAGCCGCAGGGCGGTGGTGGACCCGTAGAAACCGGCGCCGACGACGGTGACCTTGCCCGACCGGGACTTCTCAGCCATGGCCGTCAACCTATCGCCGGAGCCCCGTGCGCGCCCGAGGGGGTCACGAGCCGGGGACGGCCAGCGCGATGACCGCCAGCGCCAGCCCCGCGCCGCCCATCAGCAGGACGTCGACCGTCCGGCTGCGCACCGCGAGGAACCCGGCCAGCCGCACCGGCAGCAGCAGGCGCAGCACCGCGCCGCCGACCACGGCCAGCCCGGTCACCAGCAGCCCGGCCCGCCAGTGCTCCAGCGCGACCATCAGCAGGCCGACCCCCACGCCCAGGAGCACCGCCGCCAGCGGCAGCTGGCGGAGGAGGCCGGCGAGGAAGGGCCGGCGGACGTAGAGCGGCGGGCGGGTCATCAGGCGGAGAGGACGTCCACCGCCGCGGCCTGCTCGGCCGCCGACACCACGTTGGCCAGCAGCATCGCGCGGGTCATGGGGCCCACGCCGCCGGGGTTGGGCGCGACGAAGCCGGCCACGTCGACGACGTCGAGGGCGACGTCCCCGGCGATCTTCCCGTCCACCCGGCTGACGCCGACGTCGAGGACGGCGGCCCCGGGCTTGACGATCTCCCGGGTGATGAGGCCGGGGACCCCGGCGGCGGCCACGACGACGTCGGCGGCGCGCACGTGCGCGGCGAGGTCGCGGGTGCCGGTGTGGCAGAGGGTCACGGTGGCGTTCTCGCTGCGCCGGGTGAGCAGCAGGCCCAGCGGGCGGCCGACGGTGATGCCGCGGCCGACGACCACGACCTCCGCGCCGGCGATCGGCACGTCGTAGCGGCGCAGCAGCTCGACGATGCCGACCGGCGTGCACGGCAGGGCGCCGGGCACGCCCAGCACCAGCCGGCCGAGGCTGACCGGGTGCAGGCCGTCGGCGTCCTTGGCCGGGTCCATCGCCTCGAGGACGGCGTACTCGTCGACCTGGTCGGGCAGCGGCAGCTGCACGATGTAGCCGGTGCAGGCGGGGTCGGCGTTGAGCTCGGCGACGACCTCGAGCACGTCGGACTGGGTCGCCGTCGCCGGGAGCTCGCGCTGGATGCTCGCGATGCCGACCTCGGCGCAGTCCTTGTGCTTGGCGTTGACGTACCAGCGGCTGCCCGGGTCGTCGCCGACGAGCAGCGTGCCCAGGCCGGGCCGGCGCCCCGCTGCGGTCAGCGCCGCGACGCGCGCGGTGAGCTCGGTGCGGATCGCCGCAGCGGTGGCCTTGCCGTCGAGGATCGTCGCGGGCACGACCGACAGTGTGCCGGAGACCCCTCCGGCGGAGCGCTCGCGGTCCTAGGCTCGGCGGTGCGGAGGCCCACAGGCAGCCGCGGACCCGCCGGAGGAGCCCCATGAGCGAGCGCGAACAGACCCCCTACCCGTCCGGGAGCCGGTCCGCGCACGACCCCACCTACCGCGACGACGACTGGCGGGAGCACACCACTCCCGGCATCCGGCCGGTCAGCGGGCCGACGACGGCCGGCCCCGCGGGCTACGGCCAGGCCGGCGAGGGCTCCGCCACGACCCCGCAGTACTCGACCCAGCCGGTCGCGGTGCGCAAGGGCGACGCCCTCGCGGGCCTGCTGCTCATCCTGGCCGGCATCGCCGCCGGGGTGAGCCTGCTGCTGTCCTGGCTGCCGGGTGACGAGACCCGCGGCTGGGACATCCTGCGGATGGCCTTCGACACGCTCGGCGAGGGCGTCGGCGAGCTGTTCAGCTCCGGCTTCTGGCAGCCGATGGCGATCCTCCTCGGTGGCGGCGTCCTCTTCGTGCTGGGCTTGCTGCTGCTGGTCCCGGCCAAGGCGCACCGCTTCCTCGGGCTCCTGGCGCTGCTCGTCAGCCTCGCCGTCGCCGCCGGCGTGCTGGTGCCGCTGGCCGACAACGGGTGGGCGCTCGGCGAGTTCCGGCTCGGCTTCTGGTTCGCCATCGCCGTCGCCGGCCTCGGGCTGCTCGGCTCGCTCAAGGCGCTGCTCTCGTCGCCGAAGTACCGCTCGGCCTGAGCGGACCCCCTCCCGCGACCCGCGCCGCCCGCCTCAGTGCGCGAAGTGCCGGGTGCCGGTCAGGTACATCGGGACGCCCGCCGCCGTCGCCGCGGCGATGACCTCCTCGTCGCGCACCGAGCCACCCGGCTGGACGACGGCGCGCACCCCGGCGTCGAGCAGCACCTGCAGGCCGTCGGCGAACGGGAAGAACGCGTCGGAGGCGGCGACCGCGCCGGCCGCCCGCTCCCCCGCCCGGGCCACGGCCAGCCGGGCGCTGTCCACCCGGTTGACCTGCCCCATGCCGACGCCCACGGTCGCCTTGTCGTGCGCCAGCAGGATCGCGTTGCTCTTCACCGCCCGCACCGACCGCCAGGCGAAGACGAGGTTGTCCAGCTCGGCGGCGTCGAGCGGCTCGCCGGCGACCAGCGTCCACGTCGTCGGGTCGTCCCCCGGTGCGTCCACGCGGTCGGCGACCTGCAGCAGCAGCCCACCGCTCACCGGCCGCATCTCCGCGCCGGCCCCGGGCACGTGCGGCAGCCGCAGCAGCCGGATGTTCTTCTTCGCCGTCAGCACCCCGAGCGCGTCGTCGGTGAACGACGGCGCGACCACCACCTCGGTGAACACCTCGGAGACCTGCTCGGCCATGGTCAGGTCGACCTCGCGGTTGGCCGCGATCACCCCGCCGAAGGCCGACACCGGGTCGCAGGCGTGCGCCTTGCGGTGCGCCGAGGCGATGTCCGCGCCGACGGCGATGCCGCACGGGTTGGCGTGCTTGATGATCGCCACGCAGGGGTCGTTGTGGTCGTGCGCGGCCCGCCAGGCGGCGTCGGTGTCGACGTAGTTGTTGTAGGACATCGCCTTGCCGTGCAGCTGCTCGGCGTGCGCCAGCCCCGGCGTCAGCCCCCGGTAGAGGGCGGCCCCCTGGTGCGGGTTCTCGCCGTACCGCAGGACGTCGGCCCGCTCCCACGTGGCGCCGACCCAGGCCGGGAAGCCCGAGTCGTCGTCGGGCGCCAGCACGTTGCCCATCCAGGAGGCGACGGCGATGTCGTAGGTGGCGGTGTGCCGGAACGCGGCGGCGGCCAGCCGCTGCCGCTCGGCCAGCGTGAACCCGCCGGCGGCCACCGCGGCCAGGACGTCGTCGTAGCGGGCGGGATCGACGACGACCGCCACCGACGGGTGGTTCTTCGCCGCGGCCCGCACCATGGCCGGCCCGCCGATGTCGATCTGCTCGACGCACTCGTCGGGCGCCGCCCCCGAGGCGACGGTCTCGGTGAACGGGTAGAGGTTGACGACGACCAGGTCGAACGGCGCGATGCCGAGCTCGTCGAGCTGGGCGCTGTGCTCGGCCCGGCGCCGGTCGGCCAGGATGCCGGCGTGCACCGCCGGGTGCAGCGTCTTCACCCGCCCGTCGAGGCACTCGGGGAACCCGGTCACCTTCTCCACCGGCGTGACCGGGACGCCGGCCTCGGCGATCCGCCGCGCGGTGGCACCGGTGCTGACCAGCTCCACCCCGGCGGCGGCCAGGCCGCGGGCCAGGTCCTCGATGCCGGACTTGTCGTAGACGCCCAGCAGCGCGCGCCGGATCGGGGTGCGGTCGGTCATCGAAGGGTCTCCCTCGCCACGTCGCCGGTGACCAGTCCCGCCACCGTCTCCACCAGGAGCTCGCGCTCCACCGTCTTGATGCGTTCGTGCAGGCTCGCCTCGTCGTCCCCCGGCTCGACGGGCACCTCCCGCTGGGCGAGCACCGGGCCGGTGTCGACGCCGGCGTCGACCAGGTGCACCGTCGACCCGGTCACCGCCACCCCCGCGGCCAGCGCGTCGCGCACCGCGTGGGCGCCGGGGAAGGCCGGCAGCAGCGCGGGGTGGGTGTTGACCAGCCGCCCGCCGAACGCCTCGAGCACGGCGGGGCCGACGATCTTCATGAAGCCGGCGGAGACGACCAGGTCGGGCGCGTGGGCGGCGATCGCGGCGGCCAGCGCGCGGTCCCAGGCGGACCGGTCGGGGTGGTCGCGCAGCGCGCACACGAACGTCGGCAGGCCGCGCCGGCGGGCGTGCTCCAGGCCCGCCGCCTCCCGGTCGGCGCCGACGGCGACGACGGTGGCCGGGTAGGCCGGGTCGTCGGTGGCGGCGAGCAGCGCGGCGCACAGCGAGCCGGTGCCGGAGATCAGGACCACGACCCGCGCCCGCGGGCGGAACTCTGGTGCGGGCACGACGACGACCCTATAAGGACCCCGTCCTCCTCCCGCCTCGCAGGCTCGGCGCGAGCCTCTGGACGGGGCCGGCAGGGCGGGCCGCTCCAGCACCTCACCGGGCTCGGCGCGAGCCCCTCGCCGGGCGGGTCAGCGACGGGCCCGCCACCGGGCCACCGCCGCCGCGAGGGCCGCGGCGATGCCGGCCTGCGCGGCCACCGCCAGCCCCGTGGCCAGCGCGGGGGCGCCCACCTCGGCGAGCGCGGCGTCACCGAGCGCGCCCCCGGCCAGCGCCACGGCCAGCCCGCTGACGGCGCCCAGCAGGACGCCGGCGAGCACCCCCCACAGACCCGCCGCCACCGGCCCGCCGTCGCCGGGGCTCATCCGGCGGGCCAGCACGGCGCCGGTGACCAGGCCGCCGAGCGCCGGGACCGCCTGGGAGAGGAACGCGAGCAGCGGGACCGCCTGCGTGTCCGGCAGGGCGGCCAGCAGCGGCAGCGCGGGCACGGGCCCGAGGGTCACCCCGTGGACCGACACCACCGTGCCGGCGCCGATGACGAAACCGGGGCCTGCGGCCATGCCGAGCACGGCCGCCGCCGCGTTCGGCAGCAGCAGCACGGCCAGCGCCAGCAGACCGACGGCGCCGGCGCCCGCGCCGCCGAGCTCTCGGGAGAGGGCGGCGTACCCGCCGGCGTCGTTGGCGAGCGCGACGCCGACCACCGCGGTGCACAGGGCGAGCAGCGTCAGGCCACCGGCCAGCACCGCCCGGGGAACGGGGCGCGCCGCCGCGGGCAGCCGGTCGAGAGCGTCCTCGAGCCTGCCCGACTCCCGCAGCACCCCCCAGCCCCCGGCGGCGAGCGACAGGACCAGGGCGCCGAGCCCGGTGCGCAGCAGGTCGACGCCGGCATCCGGGTCGTCGAGGAGCACGCCCAGCAGCAGGGTGAGGGCGGTGTGGACGACCACCAGCGCCCCGGTCGTCGCGGCGGCCGCGGCGGCCGACGTCGCGCCGGCGAGGTGGACGGCGAGCCGTCCCGCGCGCGCCAGCCCCCAGGCGATGCCGAGGGTCAGCAGCAGCGGTGCCAGCCGCAGCGGTCCACCGGGCAGCGCGAGCTCGGCCCCCTGCGCCAGCAGCCACAGCCGGCCGGCGAGCGCGGCCGAGCCGCCGGCCGCGAGCCCGCCGGCCGGGTCGAGCGTGGAGACCACGACGACGGCCACGCCCAGCCCGACGAGCCCGACCAGCGACACGGCCGCCGCGGCGAGCGCGGCCCAGACCGGGCCGCGGGTCCTCCCCGGGTCGTCCGCTGCGCCCGCACGGCGGTCGACGGCCGGGACCCGTGGGCTGGAGGAGGCCATGCCCCCACTCTCCCAAGCCCGCCCGCCGGAGGTCGGCGCACGCGCCGTCCCGGCCCGGAACGCGCCGACCGCCGGCGGCCCGGAGGCCGCCGGCGGTCGGCGTCGAAGGGGAGGCGGGGCTCAGGCGGTCGAGGGACCGCCCGGGCCCTGCGCCGGGCCGGAACCCGAGGCGGTGGAGCCACCGGAGCCCTGCGGGCCGCCGGGACCGCCGTACGGCGGCGGAGGCGGGGTGCCGGGCCCCGACGCCGGGCCGCCGGGCACCGGACCGGTGTGCGACGGCGGCGGCCCGTAGGCCGGCTGCTGCGCCTGACCGTAGGACGGAGGCGGGGCCGGCTGCCCGTACTGCTGCGCCGGGGCCCCGCCCTGCGGCGCGCCGCCGAACTGACCCGGCAGGTTCGGGGCCTGCTGGTTGGCCCACTGGGCGGCGCCGGCCAGGTTGCCCGGAAGCGCGGGACGGTTCTTCAGCTCCGGCAGCAGGGCCAGGAACGCGAACAGCAGGATCGCCAGGGAGACGAGGAACCCGAGCAGCGGGAAGATCGAGAAGCCGGCCTCGAAGGTGTCGATCCAGGCGAAGAGCACCAGCAGCGTGGCCAGGGCGGCCAGGCCGACGGTGATCCAGCCGCGCGGGAAGCCGAGCTTCACCTCGTAGAACGCCGGCAGCACCGCCCAGACCGCGGCCAGGAGGAACAGCACGAACGCCGAGCTCACCAGCCCCGAGCTGAAGCCGGAGAACGAGACGTCGGTGAAGTAGATGTCCCCGTAGTCCCACCACGGGAACAGCGCGAGCACCAGGAACAGCAGCGTCCCGCCGGCGATGACGTAGTCCGCCATCTTCAGCTTCCCGGCGTCGAACGAGAACCCGCCCGTGCCCGCGGGCTGGGCGTAGGGGTTGTACCCCGGCTGGCCGGGCTGCGGCGGGTAGCCGGGCGGCGGCCCGTACGGCGGCTGGCCGGGCTGCGGCTGGCCGGGCTGGGGCTGCCCCGGCTGACCGTACGACGGCTGCCCCGGCGCGGGCGGCGGGAACCCGGGCTGCTGCCCGTACCCGGGCTGCCCGCCCTGGGGCGGCGGCCCGTACCCGCCCGGCGGCTGCGGGGGCTGGCTGGAGGTCATGACGGGGCTCTCCTCGGTAGGAACAGGCGTTGCGGAGCGCATGGTGTCGGCCCAGGTCGCCCGGCGCAACTGTGCCGCGCCAGCCGTCCCGGGTCCGTGACCGGCACCGCCCCGGGTGCACCCTGGGGACGGCGCCGGCGGTCAGTCGAAGCGCTCGGCGCAGTCGCCGGCGTACTCGGTGCCGGTGCGGCCGCCGCAGGTGCTGCCGTACTCCTCGTACTCGCTGAACAGGTCCGACTCGAGGTAGAGCCGGTCGCAGCTGCCGAGGTCACCCCCGGCGCACTCGCGGGCCAGCTGGTCGAGCGCCGGCTCGTACTCGACGTCCCCCCGGGCGACCGGGATCGGGGCCGCGCCGTCCACCGGGACGACGGCGGCCTCCTGCGCCCCGGCCACGTCGGGGGCGAGGGCCGAGGTCGTGAGGACCCCGGCGAGCACCACGCCGACCACCAGGACGAGGGACGCCACGAGGGAGGCGGCACCGCGGGCGGGCAGCGGGACGGCGCGGGGACCGGTCAGGCGGCCGATCGCCCGCTCGGCCGAACGCCGCTCCGCCGCCGCGGTCCAGGCGGCCGTCGAGGGCGCCGCGGTCAGCCCGGCCGCGCCGGCCGCGACGGCGGTGACCACGAGGCCGAACACCAGCGCGGGCACGTCCACCCGCCCCTGCACGATCGCCGCCGCGACGACGGCGAGCACGGCGAGCACCGCGACCGCGACGCCGGCGGCGCGCAGCAGGCCGCTCCCCCGTCCGGACAGCACCGAAGCGGCGCCGGCCAGCAGGCCCGCGGCGGCGAGCGTGCCGAGCAGCCCGCCGAGCACCGACGCGTCCTCGCGCGCGAGGTTGGCCGCGGCGAGGACGTCGGTCACCGATCCGACGGCCAGCAGCACGACGAGCAGGACGGCGCCGGCGACGGCCAGCGCTCCGGCCGCCCACACGGCGGCGGGCGGCAGCGGCCAGACCGGGCGCGGCGCGGCGGGCGGGGGCGGCACGGCGGCGGGCGGCGCGGAGGGGGCCGGCCACGGCGCGGGCGGCGGCCCGGCGTGCCACTGCGGCTGCGCGTCGTCCGGCGGCTGCCAGGCGCTCATCGTGCCCCTCCCCACGTGTCGGTCTCGGTGGCCCAGTCGGGCGGCCCGGCGACCGGCGCGGCGGCCGCCCAGGGCGGCGGGGGCGCGGGTGCCGGGGGAACGGCCGGCCGGCGCAGGCCGGCGGCCTCGGCGGCGCCGAGAGCGGCGAGGGCGAGCAGCGCGACCACCGTCCCGGCCAGCAGCAGCCAGTAGCCGGCCCCGCGGGAGGCGCTGAACCCGTCCAGGTCCGCCTCGCGGGCCACGTCCAGCGCGTCGGAGAGGTACGAGCCGGCCGTCCAGAACTCCGCGGTGACCAGGGCGGCGGCGCCGACGGTGACGGCCAGCGCCACGGCGCGCAGGCCCGGCCGCCAGACCGAGGCGAGGACCAGGGCCGCCGCGGCCAGCAGGCCGACGGCGCCCACGGTCAGCGGGATGCCGAGGAGCAGGGTGTCGGCGGTCGGGTCGCCCGCGTGCTCCACGGACCAGCCCGACTGCCGGTACTCCAGGCCGTTGTCGTCGATGGACAGCAGGGTGGGGAACGTCCCGCCGAGGACGAGCGCCCCGGCGAGCCCGGTGAGGCCTCCGGCGAGCAGCCGCGCCAGCGCCGCCAGCGGCAGGGCGGGGCGGGGCGACGGCGTCCACCCGACGCCGCCGGCGGACGTGGCGGCGGGCGACGTCCAGGACACGGGGTTGGAGGTCATGCCCGCACCTCCACGGTGGCGAGGACGTCGGCGCGGCCGCGGCGCGCGGTCGCCGCCGCGGCGCCGGCGAGGACGACGGCTACCCCGAGCACGCCCATCAGCGGACCCCACTGGGTCGTCACGCGCGTTCCCTCGACCGCGTACTCGGCCACCGACACGTCGGTCCGGCCGAAGACCCAGAGGGTGGCGAACACCCCGGCGGTGACGGCGCCGCCGGCGACCGCGAGCAGCTGGGCGAGCCTCGCCCACGGACCGCGGTCACCCACCCGGGCCGTCACCAGCGCCGCGGCGGCCGCCGCGGTCAGCAGCACGACCGCCAGCACGAGCGGGCCGCCCCAGCTGACGGTCTGGTAGAGGAACTCCTCGGTGCCGGCACCGGTCACCCGCTCGCCCCAGGCGAGCCGGCTGATCGTCAGGCCGGTCGTGAACTCGTCGCTGTACTCGACCGTGTCCAGGCTGAGCGCCAGCCCGCTGCCGGTCACCAGCGCGGCGACCGCCGCCAGCCCGGCAGCGAGCTGCCGCACCGCGATCGGCCGGGTGACCGGCACGACCGTGCCCGCGGGCATCCCCGGCGAGCCCCCCATGTCCCACGTCCCGTCGCTTCCGGCCGTGCGCGTTCCGCACGGTCCGGGGGGATTCCTACGGCATGCCGGCCGCGACGGGCCGCCGGACACGCCTGGGCGGCACCCCAGGGGGTGAGGACGCCGCTGCCCGGCACCCCGTGGCCGGGGTGCCGGGCAGCGGCCGTGCCGAGGCGGGACGCGCCGGTCCCCGGGAGAGGGGCGTCCTCCCTCAGCCGACGATGTCGCGCATGAGGCGGGCGGTCTCCGACGGCGTCTTGCCGACGCGGACGCCGGCCGCCTCGAGGGCCTCCTTCTTGGCCTGCGCGGTGCCGGCGGAGCCGGACACGATGGCGCCGGCGTGGCCCATCGTCTTGCCCTCGGGGGCGGTGAAGCCGGCGACGTAGCCGACGACCGGCTTGGTCACGTTGGCCTTGATGAAGTCGGCCGCGCGCTCCTCGGCGTCCCCACCGATCTCACCGATCATCACGATCGCCTCGGTCTCCGGGTCGTCCTGGAAGGCCTGGAGGCAGTCGATGTGGGTGGTGCCGATGACCGGGTCGCCGCCGATGCCCACGCAGGTGGAGAAGCCGATGTCGCGCAGCTCGAACATCATCTGGTAGGTCAGCGTGCCCGACTTGCTGACCAGGCCGATCTTGCCCTGCTTGGTGATGTTGGCCGGGATGATGCCGGCGTTCGACCGCCCCGGGCTGATCAGGCCGGGGCAGTTCGGGCCGATGATCCGGGTGGATCCGCCCTGGGCGTGCGCCCAGAGGTAGGTCGAGTCGTGCACCGGGATGCCCTCGGTGATGACCACGGCCAGCCCGATCTGGGCGTCCACGGCCTCGATGACGGCGCCCTTCGCGCCGGCCGGCGGCACGAAGATGACGCTGACGTCGGCGCCGGTCTCCTTCATCGCCTCGGCGACGGAGCCGAACACCGGCACGGTGGCGCCGTCGAACTCGACGCTCTCGCCGGCCTTCTTCGGGTTGACGCCGCCGACGATCGCGGTGCCGGAGGCGAGCATGCGCTGGGTGTGCTTGCGCCCCTCGGAGCCGGTCATGCCCTGGACGATGACCTTGCTGTTCTCGTTGAGGAAGATCGACATCTCTCTATCAGTCCATTTCGGAGAAGGGCGGTGGGGCCGGCCCCTCTGCGGGGACCCGCGCCGAGCCTGCGAGGCGTGGGGGCAGAGGGTCCTGTTTCAGGCGGCGGCGAGCTCGGCGGCCCGGCGCGCGGCGCCGTCCATCGTGTCGACCAGGGTCACGAGCGGGTGGTTGGCCTCGGCGAGGATCCGCCGGCCCTCCTCCACGTTGTTGCCGTCGAGCCGGACGACCAGCGGCTTGGTCGCCTCGTCGCCGAGCAGCTGCAGCGCGTGCACGATGCCGTTGGCCACGGCGTCGCAGGCGGTGATGCCCCCGAAGACGTTGACGAACACGCTCTTCACGGCGGGGTCGGACAGGATGATGTGCAGCCCGTTGGCCATCACCTCGGCCGAGGCGCCGCCGCCGATGTCGAGGAAGTTGGCCGGCTTGACGCCGCCGAACTCCTCGCCGGCGTACGCGACGACGTCCAGGGTGCTCATGACCAGGCCGGCGCCGTTGCCGATGATGCCGACCTCGCCGTCGAGCTTGACGTAGTTGAGGTCCTTCTCCTTGGCCGCGGCCTCGAGCGGGTCGGCGGAGGCGGTGTCCTCCAGCGCGGCCCGGTTGTCGTGCCGGAAGGCGGCGTTGTCGTCGAGGGTCACCTTCGCGTCGAGCGCCAGGACGGTGCCGTCGGGCGCCTTGGCCAGCGGGTTGACCTCGACCAGCGTGGCGTCCTCCTTGCTGAAGACCTCCCACAGCCGCTGCGCGATGGCGATGACCTGGTCGCGGACCTCGGCGGGGAAGTTCGCCGCGTCGACGATCTCGGCGGCCTTGGCCTCGTCCACGCCCCGCGTGGCGTCCACGGGGATGCGGGCCAGGGCCTCGGGGCGCTCGACGGCGAGCTGCTCGATCTCCATGCCGCCCTCGCGCGAGGCCATCGCCAGGAAGGTGCGGTTGGCCCGGTCGAGCAGGTAGGAGAAGTAGTACTCCTCGGCGATGTCGCTGGCCTGCGCGACCATCACGCGGTGGGTGATGTGGCCCTTGATGTCCAGGCCGAGGATGTCCTGCGCCCGCGCCTTCGCCTCCTCGGCGTCGTCGGCCAGCTTGACGCCGCCGGCCTTGCCGCGGCCACCCACCTTGACCTGCGCCTTGACGACGACGGTCTGCCCGATCTCGCGGGCGATGGCCTCCGCCTGCTCCGGCGTCTCGGCCACGCCACCGGGGAGCACGGGCACGCCGTGCGATGCCAACAGGTCACGCGCCTGGTACTCGAAGAGATCCACGAACGAGCACCGTAGCCCGCCCGAAACCGGCCCGCCGCACCGGCGGGGGCGCGGGTGGGCGGGGTCACAGCCGGGTCCGGCGGTGACCTGCGCACTCAGGTGCCGGCCGGCGCCCCGACGTGCTCGCGGACCCAGTCGACGATCTCGGTGGTGGTCGCGCCGGGGGTGAAGATGCGGGCCACCCCCATCCGCTCGAGCTCGGGGATGTCCTCGTCCGGGATGATCCCGCCGCCGAAGACGACGACGTCGTCGATCCCGCGCTCCCGCATCAGCTCGGTGAGGCGCTCGAACAGCGTCATGTGCGCGCCCGAGAGGACCGACAGGCCGACGGCGTCGGCGTCCTCCTGGACGACGGTCTCGACGATCTGCTCCGGCGTCTGGTGCAGGCCGGTGTAGACGACCTCCATGCCGGCGTCGCGCAGCGCGCGGGCCACCACCTTGGCCCCGCGGTCGTGCCCGTCGAGGCCGGGCTTGGCGACGACCACGCGGATGCGTTCCTCAGCCACGGGGGGCACTGTAGGTCCGGAGGTGGTCCCGGTCACCCTCCGGCCGCGGCCGGGGCACGCCGCAGCCGCCAGGCCAGGACGGTGAGCAGCACGTACCCGAGGCCGGCGACGACCAGCCCGGCGCCGGGCACGGTCCACTGCAGCTCGTCGGAGATGGCCGCGTCGCGGGCGCCGGTCAGCCCGGCCGCGAGCACCGAGACGGCCAGCGCCAGCAGCCCGCCCACGGCCGCCAGCCGCGGGCGCAGGGACGGCGACACGACCGAGCACAGCACCACCGCGCCGGCCAGCAGCAGGCCGCCCAGCAGCGCCAGGCCGGGCCGCTCCAGCAGCGCCTGTGGGCCCTCCTGGGTCACCACCGTCTCCAGGCCGGTCGTCGGATCGGTGACGATGCGGTCCGGGACCTCGGCGGCGGGCAGCGTCATGCACAGCACGGTCAGCACACCCAGCAGCACCGCGCCGCCGGCCAGCGCGGAGCGGACGGGGTCGAGGGTCCCGCTGTCCTCCATGACCGTGCGCCCCCACGCCACCGCGGCGAGGATCCCGGCGAGCACGGTCAGCCCCAGCGCGACGACGCCGAGCACCCAGCCGGCGCCGATCTCGACGGTGCTCGTGAGCACCCGCTCACCGGCGAGCACCTCCACGCCCGGGCGGCTGGTGGAGCTGCTGCCCCGGTACAGCTCGATGAGGAGCTGCCCGAGAGCCAGCGCCGCGGCGACCCCGGCGTAGGCCAGGCCGAACTTGGGGACGGCGCCGCGCACCAGCAGCCCGCCGACCACCAGGTGGGCCACCGGGACGACGAGGGCCACCAGCGCGCTGCCGAACCCGGTGACGAGCGAGACCTCGGTGCCGCCGACGACGAGGTAGGTCGGGACCAGGGCGGCGACGCCGACCAGCCCGGCCAGGACCAGCAGCGCGCCGGTGACGCGGGCGAGCAGGGGGACGGCGCCGACGACCACCGCGTCGGGCGGCGGCGCCGCGGCGTCCCGGCCGGAGCGGCGCGCCGACGGGCGGTCCGGCACGCGCCCCGGTCGGGGCCGGCCGCTCCCGGGCCGGCCGACCGCACGGCCCCCGTCCTTCCCCGAGGCAGCGCGGTCGCGGGCGGGTCCGCTGCGGGCGTCGCGGGCGGGCACGGCTCCCCTTTCGGCTGGACGGTCACGAACAGGCCTCGAACCGCCGATGACCAGCGACGCCTGTGTGACGACGAGCACACACGGGCATTACCGTCGGGTGAACGGAGCACCCCACGGGTGCCCCGCCACCGGCGGGTCCGCGTCCCGGCACGCAGCGGTGGCAACTGACGGAGGTAGCTGGCCATGCGCCCCACGAGCGATCCGGACTCCGGTCCAGAGTCGCACATCGGCGCCGTCCCCCCGGGGACGACGCGAGGTGGGCTGCGCGCGCTCTGCACCCCCGCGACGCTGACCGGCGGGCTCACCGAGCTGGCCTGGGTCGGCGCCCACGCGCTGCTCTACCCGCTGGGCACCCGCACCGAGCAGCTGCGCCCCGACGCCCGGTTCCGGCCGGGCGCCCAGCCGCCGTCGGTCCGCGCGCTGTTCGCCGCCGACCCGCTGGCCGCCCGCACCCCGGTGCTGCTCGTCCACGGGCTCGTCGACAACCGCTCGGTGTTCGCGGTGATGCGCCGCAGCCTCCGCCGGCGCGGGTTCGCCTCGGTCTGCTCCTGGAACTACAGCCCGCTGCTGCGCGACGTGGCGCAGGGCGCCGAGGACCTCGCCGAGCAGGTCGAGCGGATCTGCGCGGAGACCGGGCACGACCGCGTGCACGTGGTCGGCCACAGCCTCGGCGGGCTGATCGCCCGCTACCTCGTGCAGCGGCTCGACGGCGACCGGCGGATCGAGTCGCTGGTCACCCTGGGCACGCCGCACCAGGGCTCGCTGTGGGCGCAGGTCGTGCCCACGCCGCTGATCCGCCAGCTGCGCCCGGGCTCGGCGCTGCTGCAGGAGCTGGCGGAGCCCGTGCCCGCCCGCCGCACGGGGATCACCGCCGTCTACAGCGACATCGACCAGGTCGTGGTGCCCACCAGCTCGGGTCGCTGCGACCACCCCGACCTGCGGGCCCGCAACGTCCTGGTGCGCGGGGTGGGGCACATGTCGCTGCCCATCCACCGCGGCGTCGTCGACGAGGTGGCTGCCACCCTGGCCGGCCTGCGCCGGGCCCCGGCGGGCACCGCGCACCTGCCTGCCGCCGTCGCCTGAGCCCCACCCGTCACACGCTCCTCGGCATCCGTCGCGCACGACCCGACACGTGCCGTGAGGTGCTTTGTCGACTCCTGACGCATCGTTACGGTCCGATCACGTTCCCGGTACCAGCCGGGCTCGTCGATCCACCGGAAGGTGCTCCCGTGACCCTGGCTCTTCCCCGGCCCGGGATCCGCCGCCCGTCCCGTCCCACGACGGAGGGCGCCGCGGAGTCCGAGCGGACCGAGGGCACGCGGAGCCGCCGGCTGCCCCACCCGCCCGTCAGGCGGGCGCACCTCTGGCTGGCCGCCCTCGTCGCCGGCGCGGTGATCGCCGGGGTCCCGTCCTTCGCCGGCGACGACGTCACCGACGTCGCGGCCACCGCCGCCGACTACGGCCTGGGGGCGTCGACCGACATCGGCATGACCGGCGGCATGGACGACGCCGCCGCCCGGCAGAGCATCACCGAGGCCGAGGCCCAGGCACGCCTGAGCGAGCTGGCCGCCTCGCGGGCGGCCCGCGAGCCGAAGACCGTGCTGCCGGTCCAGGGCCGGATGACCACCTGCTACTGCATGCGGTGGGGCCAGATGCACTGGGGCATCGACCTCGCCGCGCCGCTGGGCACCCCCATCTACGCCGCCTCGGACGGCGTCGTCGTCCGGGCCGGCGCCGCCTCCGGGTACGGCAACGCCGTCTACATCCAGGACGCCGACGGCAACGTGCAGATCTACGGCCACATGCGCTACTACGACGTGGAGGCCGGCGACGTCGTCCACGCCGGCGACCAGATCGCCAAGGTGGGTAGCGAGGGCTACTCGACCGGGCCGCACCTGCACTTCGAGATCCACCGCGGCGGCATGAACGGCCGGCCGATCGACACCGAGGAGTGGCTCGCCGACCGCGGCGTCGCAATCTGACGCACGCTCCCGCTGCTCCCGAGACCTACCGCCGCCGGGGGCGGTTCCCGTCGACGGCCGCCCTCGCGCGCTCCGGCCGGTCCCGGGGTCCACCTCGCGCTCCCGGGGCCCCGCAGGACTCCCCGGGCACGAGTTCGACCCCAGGAGCGGCGGCGACCGCCTACAGCTTGACGAGCGGGGCGTAGCGCAGGACGAGGCGCTTGGTGCCGCCCGAGCCGAAGTCGACGGTGGCCTGCGCCTTGTCGCCGACGCCGTTGACCTCGACGACGGTGCCCAGGCCGAACGCGTCGTGGCTGACCCGGTCGCCGACCTCGACCGAGATGACCTCGCGGTTGCCGCGCCCGCCCCGCAGCCCCCCGGTCGACAGGCCGGTGGCCGCCACCCGCGCCTGCGCGGAGGAGGAGTAGGTCGAGACCGTGGGCACGGGCTCGGTGCGGGCCCAGTGCACGGTGTCGGCCGGCAGCTCGTCGAGGAAGCGGGACGGCGGGTTGTAGGCCGGCTGCCCCCAGCTGGTGCGCACCTGCGCCCGGGAGAGGAACAGCCGCTTCTGCGCGCGGGTGATGCCGACGTAGGCCAGCCGGCGCTCCTCCTCCAGCTCGCGCGGGTCGCCCAGCGCCCGCAGGTGCGGGAAGACGCCGTCCTCCAGCCCGGTGAGGAAGACGACCGGGAACTCGAGCCCCTTGGCGGTGTGCAGGGTCATCAGCGTGACCACGCCGGCCTCGTCCCCCGCAACGGGCACCTGGTCGGCGTCGGCCACCAGCGACACCTGCTCGAGGAAGTCGGGGATGGAGCCGCCCGGGTTGGCCGCCTCGAACTCGGCGGCCACCGAGATGAGCTCGTTGAGGTTGTCGACCCGGCCCTCGTCCTGCGGGTCGGTGGACGCCGACAGCTCCGCGAGGTAGCCGGTGCGGTCGAGGATGCTCTCCAGCAGCGCCGCCGGCCCGGAGCCGGTCTCGGCGAGCTGCTCGAACTCCTCGAGCAGCGCCACGAACTCCTGGATCGCCTTGAGCGACCGCGGGGCCAGCGAGGTGATCTCCGAGCACCGGCGCAGCGCGGTGGCGAAGGCGATCCGCTCCCGGTCGGCGAATTGCTCGACGCACGCCTCGGCCCGCTCGCCGATGCCGCGCTTCGGGGTGTTGATCACCCGGCGCAGGCTGACGACGTCGGCCGGGTTGGCCACCACCTTCAGGTAGGCCAGCGCGTCGCGGACCTCCTTGCGCTCGTAGAAGCGCACGCCGCCGACGACCTTGTAGGGCATGCCGACCCGGATGAACACCTCCTCGAACACACGGGAGGCGTTGTTGGTGCGGTAGAAGACCGCGATCTCCTTCGGCTGGGCGGTGCCCTCGTCGACCAGCGCGTCGATCTGCTCGGCCACCCAGGCGGCCTCGTCGTGCTCGTTGTCGGCGACGTAGCCCTCGATCAGCTCGCCGTCGCCGGCCTCGGTCCACAGGTTCTTCGGCCGGCGGCCGGTGTTCTTCGCGATGACGGTGTTGGCCGCCCGCAGGATGCGCTGGGTGGAGCGGTAGTTCTGCTCCAGCAGGATCGTGGTCGCCTCGGGGTAGTCGCGCTCGAACTCGTCGATGTTGCGGATCGTGGCGCCGCGGAAGGCGTAGATCGACTGGTCGGCGTCACCGACGACGCACAGCTCGGCCGGCGGCACCGGCCCGCCGGGCGGTCCCACGAGCTCGCGGACGAGCACGTACTGGGCGTGGTTGGTGTCCTGGTACTCGTCGACCAGGACGTGCCGGAAGCGGCGGCGGTAGTGCTCGGCGACGTCGGGGAACGCCTGCAGCAGGTGCGTCGTCGTCATGATCAGGTCGTCGAAGTCCAGCGCGTGCGCCTGGCGCAGCCGCTGCTGGTAGAGCTTGTACGCCTCGGCGAGCACCTTCTCCGGCGCCGTCTGCGGGACGTAGCTCTCCTCGTCGACGAGCTCGTTCTTCAGGTTGGAGACCTGCGCGGCCAGGCTGCGGCCCGGGTAGCGCTTGGCGTCGAGGTCGAGGTCGCGGGCGACCATCGTCATGAGCCGGACGGAGTCGCCCTGGTCGTAGATGGTGAACGACGACTTCAGGCCGATCTTGGCCGCCTCGGCGCGCAGGATGCGCACGCACATGGAGTGGAACGTCGACACCCACATGGCGCGGGCGCGGGGCCCGACGAGCTGGGCGACGCGCTCCTTCATCTCGCCGGCGGCCTTGTTGGTGAAGGTGATCGCCAGGATCTCCCCCGGCTGCACCCCGCGCGCGCCGAGCAGGTAGGCGATCCGGTGGGTGAGCACGCGGGTCTTGCCGGAGCCCGCGCCGGCGACGATGAGCAGCGGGCCGCCCTCGTGGACGACGGCGTCGCGCTGCGGACCGTTGAGCCCGGCGAGCAGCCGGTCGAGGTCCCGCCCCGCCGGGCCCCGCGCGGTGCGCTGGAGGGTGGCGGTACCGGGGAGGGGCTGGGCGCTGCTCATGACCACATCACTGTAAGCCGGACGGGTGACGGCCCCCGGGGCGCGGGACCCGCCCGTCCCACCCGTCACGGGGGGAGCTGGTGGCGCGCCCCGCGGCGGCTGTGGCAGACTGCGCGCCGTGCAGCTCCGCAGCTACAGCTTTTACTACGGGCATCGGGATCCGGTGTCCGTCACTGCTGGCTGAGCGACCACAGCAACCGACGCCCCGGGCCCGACGAGCCCGGGGCGTTTCTCGTTCCCGGGGTCCGACGGCCCAGACCGCCCCTGAGGAGCAGTTCCGATGAGCACCACCACCGCCGACGCCCCCGCCACCGACCCCGCCGTCCGCATCGGCGAGCTGCGCACGGAGATCGACGCCTGCGACGCCGGGATCATCGAGCTCGTCCAGCGCCGGCTGGCGATCTCGAAGGAGATCGGCGCGCTGCGCGCCGCCGCCGGGGGCACCCGCCTGTCGCTCGCCCGCGAGCAGCAGATCGTGGCCCGGTTCCAGGACGCGCTCGGCCCGGACGGCGCCACGCTCGCCCTGATGCTGCTCCGCCAGGGCCGCGGCCGGCTCTGACCCCTCAGCCGGTGAGGACGGCGGAGCGGCCCAGCAGCTCCGGCACCGCCGTCGGCGGGACCGGCCGGGCCAGCAGGAAGCCCTGTACGCGGGGGCACCCCATCCGCCGCAGGGCGGTGAGCTGGCCGGGGCGCTCGACGCCCTCGGCCACCACCGGCAGCGCGAGGTCGCGGGCCAGCCGGAACACCGCGCCGAGCAGCGTCGCCTCGCGCTCGTCGCTGTCGATCCGGGCCAGGAACGACCGGTCGATCTTGACCGACTCGAGCGTGAGCGCGCCCAGCCGGGCCAGCGACGACTGCCCGACCCCGAAGTCGTCCAGCGCCACGCCGACCCCCACGGCCCGCAGCTCCCGGATGACCCGCTCGGCCGCCTCCTCGTGGGCCAGCAGGCCGGTCTCGGTCAGCTCCAGCACCAGCTGGCCCGGCGCCAGGTCGTACCGCGCGACGAGCTCGCGCACCCGCGGGACCAGTCCGCTCCACGCCAGCGAGGCGGGCGCGACGTTGACGTGCACCGACAGGGCGGCGTCGCACCGGGCCGACCAGCCGGCCACGCGGTCGCACGCCTGGTCGAGCAGCTGGGCGGTCAACCGGTCGAGCAGGCCGGCGCGCTCGGCCAGGGGGACGAACACCGACGGCGGCACCTCGCGGCCGTCCGGCCGCCACCGGGCCAGCGCCTCCAGGGCGATGATCCGGCCGGTGCCGAGCTCGACGATGGGCTGGTAGGCCAGCGACACCTCCCCCTCGGCCAGCCCCCGGCAGAGGCGGTCCGCCCGCGTGAACTCCTCCACCTCCTCCAGGTGCAGGCCGGGCGTGTAGGTGACGATCTGGTCCTTGCCGGAGCGCTTGGCGGCGTACATCGCGGTGTCCGAGCGGACCAGCAGCGCGTCGGGGCGGGCGGGCGGGTCGTCGGGGCCGAGGACGCAGACCCCGACGCTGGCGCGCACCGTCACCGGCCGCCCGCCGAGCACCACCGGCGCGCGCAGCGCCTCCAGGGCCCGGCTGGTCGCCGCCTGCACGTCGGCGCCGCTCTCCAGCAGGACGGCGAACTCGTCACCGCCGAGCCGGGCCACGGTGTCCACCGCCCGGGTCGCGTCCCGCAGCCGCGCGGCCACCTGCACCAGCAGCTCGTCACCGGCGGCGTGCCCGAGCGTGTCGTTGACGACCTTGAAGTCGTCGAGGTCGAGGAAGACCAGGGCGACCGGGCTCTGCCTGCGGCGGTGGCCGTTGAGCGCCTGCTCCAGCCGGTCGAGGAAGAGGGCGCGGTTGGCCAGCCCGGTCAGCCCGTCGTGGAAGGCCTGGTGCCGCAGCATCGCCTCGCGCCGGGCCAGCCGGCCGCCGAGCCGCACGTTGTCGCGCAGCACGAGGTACTGGCGCACCAGGATGAGCGTGATCACGACGGTGGCGAGCACGACCTCGGCGACGCCGAGCCGGCCGCCGCCCAGCACGAAGGCGACGGTCGCCACGAGCGCGACGGCCACCGGCACGTAGGGCAGCAGGTCCGCGCGCAGCTCGGCGGCCGGGTCGCACACCCCCAGGTCGACGGCCGCCGGGGCGTCGTCGTCGGCGGCGGCGTCCGTCGCCGCGGACCGGGCCACCCCCGCCAGGGCCAGCAGGAGGAAGCCGACGATCCAGCCGAGGTCGGCCGACCCGCCGTCGTACGCCGCCGTGGCCTGGAGGTAGGCGAAGGCGCTGTCGGCGACGCTGAGCGCGACCACCCCGGCGCAGACCAGCCGCAGGGGCAGGCGCGGTCCTCGCGTGCGGGCCGCGGTGAGCACGGCCAGCACGATGAGCACGACGTCGAGGACGGGGTAGGCGAGAAACAGCACCCAGGCCAGCCGGCTGAGTCCGGCCGACCGGTCGGAGACGGCGCTGAGCACGGTCTCCCAGCTCACCAGCCCGACGGCGGCGGAGGTCATCACGGCGTCGGACGTGCTGCGCCAGCGCCCGCGCGCGCCTCCGTCGGTCGGGTGCACCAGCAGCGCCGCGGCGGCCAGCAGCGGGAACAGCAGGAAGCCGACGTCGGCGACGGACGGGAACGGGATCCCCGCGCCGACGATCTCCTCGTGCGCCCACCACGACTGCCCGGCCGCCCAGGCGGCGCAGCCGGCGGCCAGCAGCGCCCAGCTCCAGCGGAACCGGCCGGCCGACCGCCGGGCGCGCCAGGCGAGCGCGACCGCCGCACCCGCCGGCGCGGCGAGCTGGGCCAGGTTGGAGACGTAGCGGGACCAGACGTCCTCCGGCAGGACGAGCATCGCGGCCAGGCAGCCGCCCACGAGCGCGACGGCGGCGCCCACGGCGGCGGTCGGCAGCGCCGCCCGGCCGACCGCGACCACGGGGCGTGCCTGAACCACCACGGTCGGAGAGCATGGCGGATGCGCAGGTCAGCGGCCAGGGGTTCGGGCGGCCGATCTCGGATCGGAAAGGACCGGGATGTCACGTCCGCGCCGGCCGTCCCGTCTGCATGGACGACCCACCGCACCGGAGAGGACGGCGACCATGGCCCTGCCCCCGCTCGACCCGCCCGAGCTCCCTGACCGCCGCGAGGTGCCCGCGCCCGTGACCGATCCCCTCCCCGCCTTCGCCCTGCACCGGCGGCTGCTGTTCACCGTCGCCTACGAGATGCTCGGCAGCGTCGCCGACGCCGAGGACACCGTGCAGGACGCGTGGCTGCGCTGGTCGGCGGCCGACCGCGGCGACGTCGCCGACCCGCGGGCCTTCCTGGTCCGGATCACCACCCGGCTGGCGCTGGACCGGCTGCGGTCGGCACGGGCGCAGCGGGAGACCTACGTCGGCCCGTGGCTGCCCGAGCCCCTGCTCACCGGCGACGACGGCCAGGACCCGGCGGAGGCGGC
Organism: Geodermatophilus sp. SYSU D00815; assembly: GCF_054050035.1. NCBI lineage: Bacteria > Bacillati > Actinomycetota > Actinomycetes > Geodermatophilales > Geodermatophilaceae > Geodermatophilus > Geodermatophilus sp. SYSU D00815. The sequence continues at coordinate 81,931 of NZ_JBJGYO010000007.1, forward strand.
CGAGCTCGGCGAGGACGTGTCGCTGGCCGTGCTCGTCGTCCTCGAGACCCTCTCCCCCGTCGAGCGCGCCGTCTTCGTGCTGCGCGAGGTGTTCGGGATGCCCTGGGCCGAGGTGGCCGACGCCCTCGACCGCTCGGAGGCCGCCGTCCGCCAGCTGGGGCACCGCGCCCGCGAGCACGTGCAGGCGCGACGGCCGCGGTTCGACACCGACCGCCGGTCGGCGCGGGAGGTGACCGAGCGCTTCCTCGCGGCGGCGGTCGGCGGCGACGTCGACGCGCTGCTGGCCGCGATGTCGCCGGGGGTGGTCCTGGTCGCCGACAGCGGGGGCCGCGTCAAGGCGCCGCCGCGCCCCATCGTCGGCGCCGACAAGGTGGCCCGCTTCGTCGCCGCCGTGGCCCCGCAGGGCGGCGGGCTGCCCGGCTGGCGGGTCGAGGAGGCGGAGCTCAACGGGGCGCCGGCGGTCGTGGTCTGGACCGACGAGGGGCCGTACATGGCCCTGCAGCTGGTGCTCGTCGACGGGCTGGTGGAGCAGGTCCTGCTCATGGGCAACCCCGACAAGCTCGCCGGGATCGCCGCCGCGTCCGGGTAGGGGGCCTCCCGCCGCGAGCCCGTGAGCGGCGGGAGCCAGGAGGGTCCTGTCACTAGGCTCCGCCGGGTGACGAATCCGTTCGCCCGCCCCAGCCGGCCCGCGGAGCACGTGGAGCGCGCGCTCTGCGTGCTCGCCCACCCCGACGACGTCGACTTCGGCAGCGCCGGCACGGTGGCGATCTGGGTGGCCGCGGGCACCGAGGTCACCTACTGCATCGTCACCGACGGCGACGCCGGCGGCTTCGACGAGACGCCGCGGCACGAGATGGGCCCGCTGCGCCGCGCCGAGCAGCAGGCGGCGGCCGCCGCCGTGGGCGTGGTGGACGTGCGCTTCCTCGGCTACCCCGACGGCCGGCTGGAGCTGTCGCTGGACCTGCGCCGCGACATCAGCCGGGTGATCCGGCAGGTGCGGCCGCAGCGGGTGCTGACCAGCTCGCCGGAGCGCTTCTACGAGCGCCTCGGGGCCAGCCACCCCGACCACATGACGGTCGGCGAGTCGACCCTGCGGGCGGTCTACCCCGACGCCCGCAACCCGTTCGCCTGGCCCGAGCTGCTCGCCGACGAGGGGCTGGAGGCGTGGACGGTCTCGGAGGTGTGGCTCGGCGCCAGCCCCCGCGCCGACCACGCCGTCGACGTCACCGCCGTCGTCGACCGCAAGCTCGAGGCGCTGCGCTGCCACAAGAGCCAGGTGGGCCACCTCGACGACCTGGACGCGTTCGTGACCGGCTGGATGGCCCAGACGGCGCAGCGGTTCGACCTGCCCGACGGCCGGCTGGCCGAGGCCTTCCACGTGGTGTTCACGGGGTGAGCGCGGCCTGGGAGGAGCTCGTCGAGGGCGCCGTGGGCGGCGACGTCGCCCGCGGGCAGATGTTCGGCTCGCAGGGGCTGCGGACCGGGAGGAAGTTCTTCGCGATCTGGTGGCACGAGCGGCTGGTGCTCAAGCTGCCCGCCGACCGGCAGCACGAGCTCGTGGCCGCCGGCCGGGCGGAGCCGTTCGAGCCGATGGACGGCCGGCCGATGCACGGCTGGGTGGTGGTCGCCCCGTCGGCGGACCGCCCGCACCTGCTCGAGGAGGCCCGCGCCTTCGTCGCGGGGCTCGGCGGCGGGGGCTAGGCCGCCTGCGGCCGCCCGTCGGCGCGCGGGGCCGGGACGGCCGGCGCCGGCACCGCGGCCGGCCGGTCGGCGCCCCGCTCGGCCATCGCCCACTTCGTGAGCACGAACGCGATCGGCGTCGTGACGACGACCGCCACCGGCGGCGCCAGCGACTCGGCCAGCCCCAGCAGGTCGACGGCCACCCACACCACCGCCATCCGCAGCAGGATCGTCGTCCCGTTGGTCAGCGCGTACAGCACCAGGGAGCGCCGCGACGTGCCGACGCGGAACGCGTAGCGGGCGTTGGCCACGTAGGCGACCAGGACGGCGACGACCAGCGCCACCGCGTTGGCGGCGAAGTAGGGCATCAGCGGGAGCAGGAGCAGGTACAGCCCCCAGTACAGCCCCGTGTTCAGCGCGTTGACCAGCACGAAGCGCAGGAAGACGCCGAGCTGGCCGCCGCCGGGCCGGCCGGTCACGACCGGCGCGGCTTCGGGTCGTACCCGCCCACCGCCGCCCGGGCGAGGATCTTCACCAGCTCGAACTGGGCACGGCGGCCGTGGATCTTGGTCGGCACCGAGCCGGCCGCCGGGTACGCCCGCGTCACCGGCACCTCGGTGCAGGTGTAGCCGAGCCGGGCGGCGCGGATGGGCAGGTAGGCCAACAGCTCGTAGGTGTCGAAGACCGCCCGCAGGGGCGCGACGCGCGGGTCGGTGAGCAGCGCCCGCGAGTGCCCGCGGAAGCCGTTGGTGGTGTCGGTGTAGCGCGTGCGGGCCGCCAGCGAGGTGAGCGGCGCGTGGAACAGCTTGATCGCGAGGTGCCGCTCGCGCGGGGTGTTGATCGCCTGCCCGCCGGGGACGTAGCGCGAGCCCTGGACGAAGTCGGCGCCGGCGTCGAGCGCCGCGACGAACGACGGGAGCGCGGCGACGTCGTCCTTGCCGTTGCCGTCGACGGTGATGACGCCCTCGTACCCCTCCCGCAGCGCGAAGGCCATGCCCATCCGCAGCTGCGCGCTGAGCTTGCCGGTGTCCCGCTTCACCAGGACGGCCCGGACGCCGAGGCCGCGCAGCACCTCGGGGTCGTTCGAGCCGTCGGTGCTGCCGCCGTCGGCCACCACGACGTCGAGGCCGAAGCCGTGGTCGCGCAGCCGGCGCAGCTGGCCGAGGAGCCGCTCGCCCTCGTTGATGACGGGGATGAGGACGCAGTACCGGCTCGTGCGCTCGGCCAGGACGTGGACCTCGCCCTGGGGCACGTGCTCGCCGGCGGCGGCGGGGGTGGGCAGCAGGTCGGTCACGAGTAGGTGCTCCTCACGAAGTCTGCGGTGCGCCAGAGGGCACCGGTCGGCTGCTCGCCCGGGGGCAGCATCTCCACCGAGACGTGGCCGTCGTAGTCCGCGGCGCGCAGCGCTGCGGCCACCGCCGCGTGGTCGACCGGCCCGTCGGGGCCGACCGCGCCGAGCTGCGGCGCCGACAGGTGCACGTGGGCCAGCACGTCGGCGCCGGCGGTGATCCGCTCGACGGCGTCGTCACCGGCCAGGGCCATGCACGCGGTGTCCAGGTGCAGCCGCACGCCCGGCGAGTCGACCGCCCGGACGAACGCGGTGGAGGCCACCGCGTCGGTCAGGTAGTCGCACGCGTAGGCCTCGGGGTTGGCCTCGATGCAGAAGCACACGCCGAGCTCGGCGGCCTCGGCGCCGAGGTGGGCGAAGAGCTCCACCGCGATCTCGTCGGCCCGCTCCACGGGGAGGTCGCCCCGGCGGCGGTTGCCGGGCGAGCCGAAGACCAGGCGGGTGGCCCCCAGCCCGGCGGCCAGCCGCGCCATGCCGAGCAGGTGGTCGTACAGCCCGCGCCGGGCGTCGTCGTCGCCGAACAGCTGCAGCTCCGGCCGCTGGAACAGCAGCGACTGCAGGGCCACGACCCGCAGGCCTGCCGCCTCGATCGCCGCCCGGGCCGCGGCGACCTCGGCCGCGTCCTGGGCCAGCGGGTCGGCCCACAGCCGGGTCGGGGCCACCTCCAGGGAGCCGAAGCCGTGCCGGGGCAGCTCGGGCAGGACGTCGCCGTCGAGCTCGGCGGGCCAGGCCAGGTTGGAGAAGGCCAGCTTCACGCGGTGGCCCCGGCGAGCTCGCGGGCGCCCCAGGCGCGGATGCCGGCCAGCACCTCGTCGGCCGAGCGCAGGTACGGGCCCTCGCGGCCGGCGAGCTCGGCGGCGTGCCGGGTGCGCAGGTCGTAGGCCACCTGCGGCCGGTCGTCGCACGCGTACTCGACGCCGAAGCACTCCCGCGCCACCTGGGCCGAGGACACCGGCTCGGTGGCGAGGTTGACCACCCGCAGGCCGGCGTCGCGGGCGAGCAGCACGTGCCCCCACAGGTCGCGGACGTCGTAGAACTGGAAGGTGGAGCCGGCGTGCGCGAACCGGGCCTCGGGCTGGTGGATGAGGTCGAAGACCAGGTTCTTCTTCAGGCCCGGCCCGTACATGCCGGGCAGCCGGACCACCAGGGCGTCGTCGAAGCGACCCGTCACGAACTCCTCGAGCAGCGCGCGGTTGCGGCCGTAGGCCTGCTCCTGCCCGGTGGACGCCGGGGCGCCCTCGTCGGCGCCGCGGGAGTCGGCGTAGACGTCGACGGTGGAGATCAGCACGCAGGAGGTGGCGCGGCTGGAGTCCAGCGCGTCGATCAGCCGGGTGATGCCGGCCAGGTCGGCGTCGGGGTCGCTGTTGGCCCGCCACTTCTCCGCCGGCGCCCCGGCGCAGACCACCTCGTCCACGTCGGCGTCGCGCAGCTGCTCGACGTCGGTGCTGCGGAACCGGGCCACGGGCCGGATCCGCTGGTCCAGCGAGCCCCCGACGAACCCGGTCCAGCCGATGAGCGCCCGGCGGCGCGGCGCGGTCACGGGGCGACCTGCGCGTCGTCGCGGACGACCTGGACGGCCGTGGCCTCGGCCTCGACGTTGAGCGCGTCGCGGGCCTCGAGCACCGAGCTGGTGGCCTCGAACGCCACCCGGTAGATGGGCTGCTCGTTGGCCGTCTCGTTCGACTGGAACATGAACTCGGCCATGATCGCGATGACCACGCTGAGCAGGAAGAACATCAGGCTGTTCTGGAGGCTCATCGACGTCCAGCCCTCGACGGCGCCGTCGAAGATGCCGACGGCGACGACGTAGAGCGCGTAGAGCAGGTTGACCGCGCTGGCCAGCAGGGCGATGAACACCGCCGCCCGCAGCGGGCGGCCGCTGGCGTAGAACAGCGAGCGCACGACCTGCCGGAAGCTGCTGGCCTGCCGGGACCGCGCGTGCTCGCCGGAGGCGTACTCCATGACGGCGCTCGGGTAGCCGGAGATCGACGGCAGCAGGCGCAGGACGCGGTCGCGGTCGCGGCGGGGCAGCCAGGCGTCGAGGGCCGCGCGGCTGTAGGCGCGCAGGCCCAGGCTGACGGTCGCGATGTCCTGCCCGAGGCTGCGGGTGGCCAGCGAGCGGCTCAGGCGCAGCGCCAGCCGGCGCCCGCCGGCGGCCGCGGTGTCGACGCCGACGACGACGGCCGTCTCGTCGTTGACCATGCCCGCGCAGCGGACGATGTCCTCCGGCGAGTCGACGCCCAGGCGGGCGGTGACCACGACGTCGCCCAGGGCGCCGTCGAGCCCGGCGGTGAAGGCCACCTCGTCGCGCACCTGGCGCACCAGACCGAGCACCTGCAGGTTCGCCTGCCGGTCGGCCAGCGCGCGGGCCCACGGCAGCCGGCCCCGGGAGCCGGAGAGCACCAGCACGATCTCGTGCACGGGGTAGGCCTGGGTCAGCGCGGCGTCCAGGGCGGTCAGGTCGCGCTCGACCTGGTCCTCCGAGCCGCGGGCGACCACGACCACGCTCACGAAGGTGCCCGAGCGGGCCGCCGGGGCCGCCGTGCGGACCACGACGTCGGAACGGGCCTCCCCCGGACGGCCCGCGTCAGGCCCGGCCGACTGGGTGTCAAACAGCGTCACGGAGGTGCTCCTCTGCCACTCGAAGTGCGTCACCGATGTTGTCGATCTTGCTGCCGAGCAGGGACAGGACGCGGCCCCCGCCGGATCTGCGCATGACGATGGGTCGCCCGTCGTCGCCGTCGCGCCGGGCGGGCACCGTCTTGACCCCCCAGATCGACTCCTTGTGGACGGCGCCGGCCAGCGCCGGGACGAAACGGCTGGAGTCGCGCACCATGCGGTCGGCGCGGGTGGTCAGGCCCGCCCGCAGCGCGGCGACGGCCTGCTCGTAGCTCGGGTAGGAGCCGTGCGGGGTGTACCGCACGTGGCTCAGGGTGTGCCACGGCGTGGACGGGAACGGCATGAGCGAGAAGAAGGGGCCGTCCATGACGGTGATCCCCTTCCCGCGCAGGGGCTCCGGCAGGTCGACCAGGGCCATCTCGCAGGGCTCGCAGTGCAGCCCGGAGTAGCCGGCGCCCTGTGGCAGCGTCTCGATCGTCTCGCCGTAGGTGCACACGACCACGCGGTCGGCGGCGAGCGTCTCACCGCTCTCGAGGGTGACCACGGTGCCGGTGGGCTCCTCGGCCACGCCGGCGACCGGGGCGGCCAGCCGCACGGTGACCCCGGCGTCGGCGAGCTCCTGGCGCACCATCTCGCGCAGCTTGACCGCGTCGAAGACCGACTCCCGGGTGACCCAGGAGGCCTCGACCAGGGCGGGGTTGAACAGCCGGCGCACCGAGGCGGGCGCGTCCATGAGCGGGGCGCCGATGTAGTCGCACACCCGCCGGAACTTGCGCGCGTTGGTCAGCCCGCCGCGCGCGATCGCGTAGATGCACAGGAAGTCGTCGACGACGCAGCCCTCGTAGCGGGCCATGAAGGAGGTGTAGCTGGCCTGGCTGCGCCCGGCGGTGCGCAGCGAGCGCGGGTAGTGGTAGCCGCCGTGCACGCGGGCCTGGTTGAAGTAGCTGGCGCCGCCGAGCAGGTCCGCGCGGGCCTCCAGCAGCGTGACCCGCGAACCCTCGCGCGCCAGGTGGGCCGCGAGCGAGGAGCCGTAGAAGCCGCCACCGATGACGACGACGCCGGCGGAGCCGTCGGTCGCGCTCATCGGGCGGCACCGCCGGCGCGGCACGAGGTCACCGCGGCGCGGACCCCTGGGAGACAGGAAGATCGGAACACCAGATCGCTTTCGTCAGGTCTGGAAGAGGCGGGCCCCCCGTGGAATCACCGCCTTGTGATTCACACGGTACGGGCACCAGCACGCTGGGTGACAGTTCCGCCAGGCCCCTTCCGAGACTCATCCGGCCCATCGGCTCCCTGTCGTCACACCGAGCACAGTCGTTGCGGATTTCCGGTAGGGACGGGTCCGTCCGGGCTCTCCCGGGACGCCCACGCGTCCCCCGGCGGCACGGCTCAGGCGACGCGGCCGGCCAGCTCCACCACGGCGCCGACCAGCTCGGGTCCGTCGAGCAGGACGGCGTCGTTGTGGTCGGCTCCGGGCACCTCGACGAGACGGTGCAGGTCGCCGGCCGCGTCGGCCACCGCGCGGCTCTGGGCGGGCGGGACGATCGAGTCGGCGGTGCCGAGGACGACGACGGTGGGCACGTCGACGCGGGCGATCCGCTCCGCCACGGGGAAGCGGTCGCGCAGCAGCAGGCGGACGGGCAGGAACGGGTAGTGGTGGCTGCCGACGGCGGCCAGGTCGGTGAACGGCGAGCGCAGCACCAGCCCCGCCGGCGGGTGCTCGCCGGCCAGCTCGGTGACCACCGCCGCGCCGAGGCTCTCGCCGAGGTAGAGCAGCCGCCGCGGTGGCAGCGCGGCCTCCTCGAGCAGGAACGCCCGTGCCGCGCGGACGTCGCGCGCCAGCCCCTCCTCGGAGGGGCTGCCGGGGTTGCCGCCGTAGCCGCGGTAGTCGAAGAGCAGCACCGACAGGCCGGCGTCCTGCAGCGCCTCGGCCAGCGGCGCGCGCAGCCCCCGGTGCCCGCCGTTGCCGCTGGCGAGGAGCACCGCCGGGGCGGCGGCGTCGTCCGCGGGGAAGAACCACGCGCCCAGGCGGAGGCCGTCGGAGGTGGTCAGCGGCACCTCGCGGGCACCGGCCGGGACCGGCCCGGGGGACCCCTGCGGCAGGTAGACCAACCGGCGCTGGAGGGCCCAGAGCAGCCCGGTCACGACGACCAGCACGAGGACGAGGACGCCGCCACCGACGAGCGCCCGCTTCACAGCAGCCGGTTCGTCGCCGCCCAGCGCGTCAGCTCGTTGCGGTTCGACAGCTGGAGCTTGCGCAGCACGTTGGAGGCGTGCGACTCGACCGTCTTCACCGAGATGAACAGCCGCGAGCCGATCTCGCGGTAGGTGTAGCCGCGGGCGAGCAGCTGCATGACCTCGCGCTCGCGGGCCGAGAGCAGGTCCAGCCCCGGGTCGGTCGCCGGGTCCTCCGCCGGCGCGGGCGCGGCCGGGCCGGAGGCGGCGAAGGCGTCGAGGACGAACCCGGCCAGGCGGGGGCTGAACACGACGTCGCCGTCGGCGACCCGGCGGACGGCGGCCAGCAGGTCGGGCCCGGAGATCGTCTTGGTGACGTACCCCCGGGCGCCGGCCCGGATGACCGCGATGACGTCCTCGGCGGCGTCCGACACCGACAGCGCCAGCCAGCGCACCGAGGGCAGTTCGGCGCGCAGCGTCTCGAGCACCGTGCGCCCGCCGCCTCCGGGCAGATGCACGTCGAGCAGCACGACGTCCGGCGCCGTCGCCCGGATGCCCTCGACCGCGCTCGGGACGTCGGCGGCCTCGCCGACGAACTCGACGTCGTCCCCCAGCTCGGCGCGAACCCCGGCGCGGACCATGGCGTGGTCGTCGACGACGAACACCCGCACCCGGTCGCTCACGCGGCGCCCCCGGGCTCGCTGCCGCGGGGGGCGCCGCTGCCCGCTCGCTCCTCGCCGCGGTGCTCACGCCCCTGCGCGCCCGCGGTCACCTGCCTCGGCAGCACGAGTTCCACTTCCGTCCCTTCCCCCACCGCCGACCGGATCTCCGCCGTCCCCCCGAGCCGGTCGAGCCGGCCGCGGACCGAGTCCTTCAGCCCCCGCCGGTCGTCGGGCACCGTGTCGAGGTCGAAGCCCTTCCCGCGGTCGCGGACGAACACCGACACCCCGCCGGCGCCGACCTCGGTGTACAGGTCGGCCGTGGGAGCTCCGGAGTGCTTGGCCACGTTGACCAGCGCCTCGCGGGTCGCGGCCCCGAGCGCGGCCAGCGCGTCGTCCACCGGGGCGTCGCCGACGACCACGGAGTCGACGGTGAGCGCGTGGTCGGCCTCGACCTCGGCCACCACCCGGGCGACCAGCCCGGCCCAGGTGCCGCCGGCGGCGACCTGCGGCTCGTAGAGCCACGTGCGCAGCTCGCGCTCCTGGCCGCGGGCCAGCCGGCTGACCGCCTCCGCGTCGTCGGCGTTGCGCTGGATCAGCGCCAGGGTCTGCAGCACCGAGTCGTGCAGGTGCGCGGCGACGGCGGCCCGCTCCTCCGACCGGATGCGCGCCGCCCGCTCCGCGTCGCGGGAGTCCAGCAGCCGCCGCCACAGCGGCGCGGTGGCCAGCACGATGCCGACGAGGATCACCAGGGTCGCGGCGAAGCCGTTGCGCGCGTTGGCCAGCTGCCCGGTGGTGGCCAGCAGCAGCACGAGGCCGAGAGCGCCCAGCGCGACGCCTCCGGCCAGCAGCCACTTGACGCCCGGGAGGGCCAGCGTGCGGTCGGTGTCCAGCTGCCGCCAGATGACCGCCAGGCCCGCCGCCACCAGGACCAGCGGCAGGACGACGTTGCCGTTGCCGAGCGAGATCACCTGCCCGAACAGCGTAACGCCGAGGATGGCCAGCACCGCCAGGCCGACGAGCTGGCCCTTGCTGCGCTGCTTGCCCGGCGCGAGCGCGACGACCGGCTCGGCCCCGGGCTCGGCGACCGGCATGGTCAGCCACAGCAGGCCGTACAGGACGACGCCGATGCCGAGCGCGGCCAGCACGACGAACGCCGCGCGCACCAGCAGCGGGTCCTGGCGCAGGTGGGCGGCCGTCCCGGCGGCGACGCCGGCCAGCACACGGCCCGAGCGCGGGCGCGCCAGCGGCGGGCGGGGCGGCGCCCCGACGGCCGGGGTCCCCGCGACAGGGGTGTTCACGCTTCCGATCGTCGCACCGCCGACCCCGCCGGAACACCGGTGATCACCCGGGTCGACGACGCCGTCCCGGACCAGGGTCGGATGGGGGCGTTCCCCGATGGTCAGGGGCGCCCCCGGGGGCGGAGGCTTCCGGCATGACATCCGCACCGCCCCCCGCTCCCCCGGTGGAACCGCCGGCGGCCGAGCCCCCGCCGCCGCCGGAACCGCCCGTCCGCACCTCGCTGCGCCGCAGCGGCACCGACAAGATGGTCGGCGGCGTCGCCGGCGGCCTCGCCGAGTACAGCGGGATCGACCCGCTGCTGTGGCGGGTCGGTTTCGTCGCGCTCGCCTTCGCCGGCGGCTCCGGCGTCCTCGTCTACCTGCTGCTGTGGCTGCTCATGCCGACCGGCTCGGCCGCGGGCGGCCCCGGTCGGCGCGAGCGGGCCCTGGAGCGCCGGCAGGCCGCCGGCCCCCGCTCCCCGGTCCCGGGGATGACCATCGCCGGGCTGCTCATCGTCGTCGGCGCGCTCGTGCTCGTCACCCGGTTCACCGCCTGGGACATCAGCCCGGTCCGCTTCCTCGCCGCCGCGCTGCTCGTCGTCGGCCTGGGCCTGGTGGCCGCCGCGTTCAGCCGCGGCCGGCGCGCCCGCGGCGGGCTCATCGCCCTCGGCAGCGTCCTCTCGCTGGCCACGATCGCCGCCTCCACCGCGCCGTGGGACTACGGCGGCGGCGTCGGCGAGCGCACCTACCGGCCCGCGGTCGCCGACGGTGTCCGGCCGCTCTACGAGCTCGGCGCCGGCGACCTCACCGTCGACCTGTCCGAGGTCGACCTGTCCGACGTCGACTCCCCGATCCGCACCCGCATCGAGCACGGCGTGGGTGACCTGGACGTGCTCGTCCCCGGCTCGGCCGACGTGATCGTCCGCGTCGACCAGGGCATCGGCGACGTGCGCGTCCTCGACGGCGAGGGCGGCCTCGACGAGCTCGTGCCCGGCCGCGGCGCCGAGTGGAGCGACGACGGGCGGGCCGAGTTCATCATCACCATCGAGTCCGGCGTCGGAGACGTGGAGGTGTCCCGTGCCTGAGCCCGACTACAGCGAGTTCCCGACGACGCCCACCGCGTGGCAGGAGCGGGCCTGGCAGGAGGTCATGCCCCTGGCGCTGGAGGACCCGCCGCCGCCCCCGCCGCAGAAGCGCAAGGTCGACTACGTCGCCCTGGTCCCGGGTCTGCTGTTCACCGTCCTCGCGCTCGTCGCCCTGGCCGGCGCCTCGGTGCCGCTCTCGGTGTTCGAGGACGGCGGGCTGCTCTGGGTCGTGCTGATCGGCGCCGGCGTCCTGCTCCTCGCCCGCGAGCTGCGCAGGTCGCGCGGGCGGCGCTGAGACCGCGGGGCGGACGTCACCAGGGCCCGGGGAGCTTCGGCTCCCCGGGCCCTGCCGCTTGCGCGGGGGCGGCCTCCCCGCGACGCTGCACGCCGTGGCGCGGACGGCGGTGCTCCTGGTCGCGGGCCTGCTGGTGCTCACCGCCTGCGCCGGGTCGCCGGCCGCACCGCAGCCGGACGTGCTCGGCGCCTGGGAGCTGGCCTCCGGCAGCGCGGGGGGCTCGCCCCTCCCCCGGCCGGCCGGCGGCACCGCGACGCTGGTGTTCGAGGAGGGCCAGGTGTCGGGGCGGTCGTTCTGCAACCACTACTCCGGCAGCTACGCGCTGGACCGCGGCGCGCTGACGATCGAGGACCTCGGCGGCACCGAGATGGGCTGCGACCCCGACGTCATGGCGGCGGAGACCGCCTTCATCCGCGCCCTCGCTGCGGTCGACCGGGCCGTGCTCGAGGGGGCCGAGCTGGTGCTCACGGGCGCCGACGTGGCGCTGCGCTTCCGGGCGCTGGCGTCGGTGCCCGACCGCCAGCCGGCCGGGACGACGTGGGTGCTCGACACCCTGGTGGACGGGCCGACGGCGTCGTCCACGGTGTCGACCGCCGAGCCCGGGACGCTCCTGCTGGCGCCGGACGGCTCGGTGACCGGCTCCACCGGCTGCAAGCCGTTCCTCGGCACGTGGTCCGTGGCCGGCGACGTCCTGACCCTGGTGGTGGACCGCGACGACATCGGGTGCCCGGCGGAGCTGGGCCGCCAGGACGAGCACGTGCTCGCGGTGCTCGACAGCGGTCCGCGGTGGGCGATCGACGGCGACCGGCTGACCCTCACCGCCCCCGACGGCCGCGCCCTGGGCTACGGGGCCGGCTGATGCGGAGTGCCACGGGCGCGGGAACCGCGCCCTGGCACTCCGCTCACTCCCACTCGATGGTGCCGGGGGGCTTGCTGGTCACGTCGAGGACGACGCGGTTGACGTCGGGGACCTCGTTGGTGATCCGCGTGGAGATCCTCGCCAGCAGGTCGTAGGGCAGGCGGGTCCAGTCGGCGGTCATCGCGTCCTCGCTGGACACCGGGCGCAGCACCACCGGGTGCCCGTAGGTGCGCCCGTCGCCCTGCACGCCCACCGAGCGGACGTCGGCCAGCAGCACCACCGGGCACTGCCAGATCTCGCGGTCCAGCCCGGCGGCGGTGAGCTCGGCGCGGACGATCGCGTCGGCCCGGCGCAGCACGTCGAGCCGCTCCTGGGTCACCTCGCCGACGATGCGGATGCCCAGCCCCGGGCCGGGGAACGGCTGGCGCCACACCATCGACTCCGGCAGGCCCAGCTGCAGGCCGACCTCGCGCACCTCGTCCTTGAACAGCGTGCGCAGGGGCTCGACCAGCGTGAAGGTGAGGTCCTCGGGCAGCCCGCCCACGTTGTGGTGGCTCTTGATGTTCGCCGTCCCGGTGCCGCCGCCGGACTCGACGACGTCGGGGTACAGCGTGCCCTGCACGAGGAAGTCGACGGTGTCGCCGTGGGCCTTGGCGTCGCCGACGACGTCGAGCGCCGCCTGCTCGAAGACCCGGATGAACTCCCGGCCGATGATCTTGCGCTTCTGCTCCGGGTCGCTGACGCCGGCCAGCGCGCCGAGGAACTGCTCGCGGGCGTCGACGACCCGCAGGTCGACGCCGGTGACGGCGACGAAGTCGCGCTCGATCTGCTCGGTCTCGCCCTCGCGCATGAGCCCGTGGTCGACGTAGACGCAGGTGAGCCGGTCGCCGATGGCCCGCTGCACCAGCGCGGCCGCGACCGCGGAGTCGACGCCGCCGGAGAGCGCGCACAGCGCCCGGCCCTCGCCGACCTGGGCGCGGATCCGCTCCACCTGCTCCTCGACGACGTTGGCCATCGTCCAGGTGGGCTGGAGGCCGGCGATGTCGAACAGGAAGTGCTCGAGCACCGACTGACCGTGCGAGGTGTGCCGCACCTCGGGGTGGAACTGGACGCCGGCGAGCCTGCGGTCGACGTCCTCGAAGGCGGCGACCGGCGCCCCGGTCGAGGTGGCGGTGACGGTGAACCCGGGCGGGGCCGCGGCGACGGCGTCGCCGTGGCTCATCCACACCGACTGCTGCACCGGCAGGTCGCCGAAGAGCGCGCCGTTGGTGGTGACGGTCAGCGGGGTGCCGCCGTACTCGCGGTCGCCGGTGCGCGCCACCGTGCCGCCCAGCGTCTGCGCCATCGCCTGGAAGCCGTAGCAGATGCCGAACGCCGGGGTGCCGGCCTCGAACAGCGCCGGGTCGACCTGCGGGGCGCCCGGCTCGTAGACGCTCGACGGCCCGCCGGAGAGCACGATCGCGGCCGGCTTGCGGCCCAGGATCTCCTCGGCCGGCGTCGTCGACGGGACGATCTCGGAGTAGACCCCGGCCTCGCGGATCCGCCGGGCGATCAGCTGGGCGTACTGCGCACCGAAGTCGACGACCAGGACGGTCGGGAAGTCCACCCGTTCAGCCTCCGATGACGAGGTCGACCCGCTGGAACTCCTTGAGGTCCCGGTAGCCGGTCTTGGCCATGGTGCGGCGCAGCGCGCCGAACAGGTTGGTGCGGCCGTCGGCCTCCTCGGCCGGGCCGAGCAGCACCTGGTGCAGCGAGCCGGCCGGCGGCAGCGGCGCCGACGCGCCACCGCGGGGCAGGCGCGGGTGCGCGGCCACCGAGTCCCACCACACGCCGCCGCCGGGCACCTCGCGGGCGATCCGCAGCGGCTCCCCCAGCTGGACGGCGTCGGCCCCGCAGGCCAGCGCCCGCGCGATCGCGCCGCTGGTCTCGATCCGGCCGTTGGCGATGACGTGCACGTACCGGCCGCCGGTCTCGTCCAGGTAGTCGCGGCGGGCAGCCGCGGCGTCGGCGATCGCGCTGGCCAGCGGCACCCGGATGCCCATGACCAGGTCGGTGGTGGAGAAGCTGTCGGCGCCGACGCCGACGATCACCCCGGCCGCGCCGGTGCGCATCAGGTGCAGCGCCGTCCGGTAGTCGGCGGCCCCGCCGACGATGACGGGGACGTCGAGGTCGGCGATGAACTCCTTGAGGTTGAGCGCGTCGCCCTGGGTGGTGACGTGCTCGGCCGAGACGACGGTGCCCTGGATGACCAGCAGGTCGACGCCGGCCGAGAGCGCCGCGGGCGCGAGCTGCTCGGTGTGCTGCGGCGAGACGCGCACCGCCGCCGTGGTGCCGGCGTCGCGCATCTCCTTGATCCGCGCGGTGATCAGCTCGGGCTTGACCGGCTCGCAGTAGACCTCCTGCAGCAGCGCCACCGGCGGCCCGGCCTGGCCGGCCGCCTCGCGCAGCTTGCGGTACACCGGCAGCGGGTCCTCGTAGCGGGTCCACAGGCCCTCGGCGTTGAGCACGCCGAGCCCGCCGGCCTGCCCGACGGCGATCGCGGTCTCGGGGCTGACCACGGCGTCCGAGGGGCTGGTGACCAGCGGGATGTCGAAGCGGAAGGCGTCGATCTGCCAGGCGGTCGAGACGTCGTCGACGTCGCGGGTGCGCCGGGACGGCACGATCGAGACCTCGTCGAGGTCGTAGCCGCGCCGGGCGAAGCGGTTGAGGCCGATCTCCACGGTCTCGCGCACGGGCATCGTCACCGCCCCCGGTAGTTGGGCGCTTCGACGGTCATCTGGATGTCGTGCGGGTGGCTCTCGACCAGCCCGGCGGAGGTGATCCGGGTGAGCCGGCCGTGCTCGCGCAGGTGCTCGACGGTCGGGGCGCCCGCGTAGCCCATGGACGCCCGCAGGCCGCCGACGAGCTGGTGGGCGACCCCGGCGAGCGGCCCGCGGTAGGGCACCTGCCCCTCGATGCCCTCGGGGACGAGCTTGTCGTCGGAGAGGACGTCGTCGGCGAAGTACCGGTCGCGGCTGTAGGACTGGTTGCCGCGCTTCTGCATCGCGCCGAGCGACCCCATGCCGCGGTAGGTCTTGAACTGCTTGCCGTTGACGAAGATCAGCTCGCCCGGCGCCTCCTCGACGCCGGCGAACAGCCCGCCGATCATCACCGTCGAGGCGCCGGCGACCAGCGCCTTGGCGATGTCGCCGGAGTACTGCAGGCCGCCGTCGGCGATCACCGGCACGCCGGCCGGCCCCGCCGCCAGCGACGCCTCGTAGACCGCGGTGATCTGCGGGACGCCGACCCCGGCGACCACGCGGGTGGTGCAGATCGACCCCGGCCCGACACCGACCTTGACCGCGTCGGCGCCGGCGTCGACCAGCGCCTGCGCGCCGTCGCGGGTGGCGACGTTGCCGCCGACGACGTCGATGCCGTTCTCCCCGCCGAAGTCCTGCTTGACCCGGGCGACCATGTCGAGGACGGCGCGCTGGTGGCCGTGCGCGGTGTCGACGACGAGCAGGTCGACGCCGGCGTCCACCAGCAGGCCGGCCCGCTTGTAGGCGTCCTCCCCCACGCCCAGCGCGGCGCCGACCACGAGGCGGCCGTCGGCGTCCTTGGTGGAGTTGGGGTACTGGTCGCGCTTGACGAAGTCCTTGACCGTGATCAGCCCGCGCAGCCGGCCGCCGTCGTCGACCAGGGGCAGCTTCTCCACCTTGTGCCGGCTGAGCAGCTGCAGCGCGGTGTCGGGGTCGACGCCGACCGGGGCGGTGACGAGCGGCATCGGCGTCATCACGTCGCGGACGAGCCGGTTCTTGTCGGTCTCGAACCGCATGTCGCGGTTGGTGCAGATGCCGACCAGCACGCCGTCGGCGTCGACGACGGGCGCGCCGGAGATGCGGTACCGGGCGGAGAGCGCGTCGAGCTCGGCGAGGGTGTTGTCCGGGGAGGCGGTCACCGGGTTGGTGACCATGCCGGCCTCGGAGCGCTTGACCAGGTCGACCTGGCCGGCCTGCTCCTCGGCGGCCAGGTTGCGGTGCAGGATGCCGACCCCGCCGACGCGGGCCATGGCGATCGCCATGCGGGCCTCGGTGACGGTGTCCATCGCGCTGGAGACCAGCGGGACGGCGAGCCGGATCCGGCGGGTCAGCCGGCTGCTGGTGTCGACCTCGTTGGGGACGACGTCCGAGGGGCCCGGGATGAGCAGGACGTCGTCGTAGGTCAGGCCGAGCGGGGCGAACTTCGCCGGCAGCTCCGTCGCCAGTCCCCTGGGCATGTCGTCGTCGGGCTGCATCGTCGGCGGCCACCCCTTCGGTTCGAGGTCCCGTGGCGGCGGGCGCCCCTGGCCGGGCGCGGGAGGGACCGACCACGATCGTAGGCGGCGGCGGTGAGGGGGCGGTCTTTCCCCTCTCCGCTCGCTACCGTGGAGGCCGTGAACAGCTGGGACGACGCATCGGGGCCGGACTTCGGGCGCGACGACCGGCCGGGGCCGCCGCCGCTCACGATGGAGGAGCGCGCCGGCGTCCTCGACGACCTCGCCGAGCTGGAGGTGTTCCGGACCCTGCTGGAGCCGACCGGCATCAAGGGGATCGTCGTCGACTGCCCCGACTGCGAGGAGGAGCACCACGTCGACTGGGCCCTCATGCAGGCGAACCTGCGGCAGCTGCTCGAGGAGGGGCAGACCGGGCGGCACGAGCCGCCGTTCGACCCGAACCCCGACGACTACGTGAGCTGGGACTACGCCAGCGGCTACGCCGACGGCGTCGCGGCCGCCGCCGAGCACGAGGAGAACGGCCAGCCCCGCGGCCGCCACGCCCGCGACGACTGAAGAAGGGCCCCGCTGCCCCCCACCCCTCGCACGCTCGGGGCGGGACCCTGCAGCGGGGCCCTTCCAGTGATCTGTTGCGCGACTACTGCATCATGCCGCGGCGGAAGCCGGTCGCGACGGCCTCGGCGCGGTCCTTGGCGCCGAGCTTGCGGAACAGCCGCCGGGCGTGGGTCTTGATGGTGTCCTCGGACAGGTAGAGCTCGCGGCCGATCTGGGCGTTGCTCTTGCCCTGGCTCATGCCGGTGAGCACCTGCATCTCCCGCATGGACAGCTGGACCGGGGCCAGCTCCCGCACGGTGGAGCGGACGGTGGTCGGCTGCGAGCCGGCCAGCGGGGCGGCGCCGTTCCACGCCGGCGCCGGGGAGGCGCCGATGGAGGAGAGCTCGCGCGGCGGACCGGCCGGCGCCGGGATGCGCCCGTCGGCGCGCAGGCCGACCCGCGACAGGCCCAGGCCCATCTCGATCGGCGTCGCGTCCCAGCGCAGGTACCCGCGGGCGCCGAAGGCGACGGCCGCCCGCACCGTCTCGGCGTCGTCGGGCGCGCCGAGCACCAGGACCGGCAGGTTCGGGTGGGCCCTCAGCGCCTGGGTGGCCGCGGTCAGCCCCGAGTCGACCGCCCGCTGGGTGCCGACCAGCAGCACGTCGGGCGTGCGGGTGGCCAGCCGCGACAGCAGCGACTGGGCGTCGCCGACGACCTCGACCCGGCCCACGAAGGGCAGGGCGACCAGGCGCGACGCGATGTCGTCGCGCACCCGGCGCCGCTCGTCGTACACCCAGACGGTCGTGGCCCCGTGGCCCGGACCGCGCATCCGATCGTCGATCACGCCTGCTCCTCGTTCCCCCGGACGGGTGGCCGGCCGGTGTCGCCTCCCTGCCGGGGAGTCCCCGGCCGGGTGTCGCTCGGACGGGGCGCTCCCGCCGGGGAGACCGCCGTCCGCTGCGCTCGGCCGCGCCGCACCGGGTTCCCCCACCCGGTCGTCGGCGCGTCCTGCGACCACCTTGATCGACTTCGGGGAGCGGCGACAGCCGCCCTCACTCCCGGGGGTGAGGTCGCGCGATCGGGGAAACGGGGCGAAAATGCGGCGCCCGGGCGTGTTTGACCGTCCGGACCCTCGGGCACCGGGCCCCTTGCAGCCGGACGCGCCCCCCGCCGGCTCGCCGACCCGAGCCCTGGAGGACGACATGGCCGACATCCGCCGACTCCCGACGCCCGTCGCCGAGGTGTGGGACTGGCAGCTGCACGGCGCCTGCCGTGGCGAGAGCACGTCCCTGTTCTTCCACCCCGACGGCGAGCGGGGTCCGGCGCGGGCCCGGCGGCAGGCCGCGGCCAAGGCCGTGTGCGCCAAGTGCCCGGTGATCGACGCGTGCCTGAAGCACGCGCTGTCCGTCCGCGAGCCCTACGGGGTGTGGGGCGGCATGAGCGAGGAGGAGCGGGCGCGGGTGATCGCGGCGGAGCCCGCCGCCGTCGCCGCGGGGGTGTAGGCGCTCCCCTCCCAGAACGCCGAGAGGGCGGGTCCAGCAGCTGCTGGACCGGCCCTCTGCGCGTTCTCAGGCCGTCCTGGTGGCCCCGCTGCGGGGTCCCGCCGCGAGCGTGCGAGCGGTGGGGGGCAGCGGGGGCCTCCTCCCAGGTCACCCGATCATGGCCGCGACGGGCTCAGTGGCTGTGGCCGTGCCCGTGCGAGTGGCCGTGGGTGTGGTGGCCGCCGGCGTGCTCGTGCTCCTCCTCCGGCGCCTCGACGACGGCGGAGTCGGTGGTCAGGACCATCGACGCGATCGACACGGCGTTGCCCAGCGCGGCCTTGGTGACCTTGACCGGGTCGATGACGCCCTGCTCGGCCAGGTCGCCGTACTCGCCGGTGGCCGCGTTGAAGCCCTTGCCCTCGCCGAGGTCGCGGACCCGGCTGACGACGACGGGACCCTCGAAGCCGGCGTTGGCCGCGATGCGGGCCAGCGGGGCGTCGAGCGCGCGGCGGACGATGCCGGCGCCGGTGGCCTCGTCACCGGTGAGGTCGAGGCCGTCGATCGCCGCGGTGGCGTGCACCAGGGCGGAGCCGCCGCCGGGGACGACGCCCTCCTCCACCGCGGCCTTGGTCGCGGCGATGGCGTCCTCGATGCGGTGCTTCTTCTCCTTCATCTCGACCTCGGTGGCCGCGCCGACGCGGATCACGCCGATGCCGCCGGCGAGCTTGGCGAGCCGCTCCTGCAGCTTCTCGCGGTCCCAGTCGGAGTCGGTCGCCTCGATCTCGCGGCGGATCTGCGCCACGCGGTCGGCGATGGCGTCAGCGGTGCCGCCGCCGTCGACGATCGTGGTGGTGTCCTTGGAGACCGTGACCCGCCGGGCGGTGCCGAGCACCTCGAGGCCGACCGTGTCGAGCTTGAGGCCGACGTCCTCGCTGACCACCTGGCCGCCGGTGACGACGGCGAGGTCCTGCATGAACGCCTTGCGCCGGTCGCCGAAGTAGGGCGACTTGACCGCGACGACCTTGATCGTCTTGCGGATCGAGTTGACGACGAGGGTGGACAGCGCCTCGCCCTCGACGTCCTCGGCGACGATCAGCAGCGGGGAGTTGCCGCGACCGAGCACCTTCTCCAGCAGCGGCAGGAGGTCGGCCAGCGCGCTGATCTTGCCGCTGACCAGCAGCACGAGGGCGTCGTCGAGGACGGCCTCCTGCGCGTCGGCGTCGGTGATGAAGTACGGCGACAGGAAGCCCTTGTCGAACTGGACGCCCTCGGTGACGTCGAGGTCGGTGTCCATGGTGCTGGACTCCTCGACGGTGATCACGCCGTCCTTGCCCACCTTGTCCATCGCCTCGGCGATCAGGTCGCCGACCGTGGCGTCCTGCGCGGAGACGGTGGCGACGCCGGCGATCGCGGCGCGGTCGTCGACCGGGATGGCGACCTTGTCCAGAGCCTGGTGGACGGCGTCGACGGCGGCGCGCATGCCGCGGCCGAGGGCGATCGGGTTGGCGCCGGCGGCCACGTTGCGCAGCCCCTCGTGCACCAGCGCCTGGGCCAGCACCGTCGCGGTGGTGGTGCCGTCGCCGGCGACGTCGTTGGTCTTGGTGGCGACGTTCTTCGCCAGCTGCGCGCCGAGGTTCTCGTACGGGTCCTCGAGCTCGACCTCGCGGGCGATCGTGACGCCGTCGTTGGTGATCGTCGGGGCGCCGAACTTCTTGTCGAGGACGACGTTGCGCCCGCGCGGGCCGAGGGTCACCTTGACCGCGTCGGCCAGCTTGTCGACGCCGCGCTCGAGCGAGCGCCGGGCGTCCTCGTTGAACTTGATGATCTTGGCCATGCCAGACCTCTCGATGTCAGGGGGTCGTACGACGACCGCCCCGGGACCCGGAGTTCGGGTCGCCGGGGCGGTCAGGTCACGCGCCGGAACGGCCCCGTCCAGAGGCTCGTCCCGAGCGTGCGCGTGATGAGGAGGACGGGGTCCTTCTACTTCTCCACGACGGCGAGCAGGTCGCGCGCCGAGAGCACCAGGTACTCCTCGCCGCCGTACTTGACCTCGGTGCCGCCGTACTTCGAGTAGATGACCACGTCGCCGACCGCGACGTCGAGCGGGACGCGGTTGCCGTTGTCGTCGATGCGACCGGGGCCCACGGCGATGACCGTGCCCTCCTGCGGCTTCTCCTTGGCGGTGTCCGGGATGACCAGGCCGGAGGCGGTGGTGGTCTCGGCCTCGTTGGCCTGGACCACGACCCGGTCCTCCAGCGGCTTGATGCTGACCTTGGTAGCGGTCGTCACGTCGGTGACGCCCCCTTCGGGATCGCAGGGCTGGTAGTTGTGCTGATGCTGTGGCACGGAACCGGGCCTGCCGTCGCGGGGATCAGGCGCCTGTGCCCGTGTCGATTGGCACTCTACCCATGAGAGTGCCAGCCGCTCAACCGGGTCCCCCGACCCGGCGGGCACCGGGTGGGCGAGGCTGGCACCGTGACCGAGGACGTCGTCGCCCGGCTCGGGCGGCTGCGCACACCGGAGGGGGCGGCCGCGGTCGCGCTGGCCGCCCGGCTCCAGGACGACGGCGTCGACGTGCTGGCGGGCGTCGCCCGGCTGCGCGCCCGGGTGGGCGCCGAGCTCGCCGGTCCGGCGTGGGAGCTGGCCCGGCTGCGCGCCCGCGCCCGCCCGGTGTTCGGCGCCGACGCCGACGTGCTGTTCCTCACTGCGGACACCCTCGAGCAGGCCGGGCGGCCGGAGCTCGCCGCGCGGCGCGCGCGCCGGATGGTCGCCGGCGGCGCCGATCCGGTGGCCGACCTGGGCTGCGCCGCGGGCACCGACACGGTGGCGCTGGCCCGCGCCGGCGCGCACGTCGTCGCCGTCGACCGCGACCCGGTCGCGCGCGAGCTCACCGCGGCCAACGTCGCGGCACTCGGCCTCGCCGACCGCGTGCGGGTCGTGGCCGGCGACGCCGTCGACCTGGTCGCCGCCGCACCCGGTGGCGAGGTGGCCGGCTGCCGCGCCGCCGTCCTCGACCCGGCCCGGAGGGCCGGCGGGCGGCGGCAGCTCGACCCGGACCGCTGGTCGCCGCCGTGGTCGACGGTGGCCGCGCTGCTCGACCGGCTGCCCACCTCGGTGGTCAAGGTGGCGCCGGGCCTGGACCACGGGCGGGTGCCCGCGGGGATCGAGGCGGAGTGGGTGTCGGTGGGCGGCTCGATCGCCGAGGCGCTGCTGTGGGGCCGCGGGCTCTCGGCGACCTGGCGGCGGGTCACCCGGGCGCACGACGGCGGGTTCCTCGAGCTGACCGCCGACGAGGACCCGGGGCCGGCGCCGGTGGGGCCGGTGCGGGGGTGGCTGCACGAACCCGATCCGGCGGTCATCCGCTCGGGCCTGGTCGCCCTGGTCGCCCACGCGCTGGGCGCCACGCTGGTCGACCCGACGATCGCCTACCTGACCTCCGACGCCGACCCCGGCTCGGCGTGGGTGAGCTCCTACCGCGTCGACGCGGTGCTGCCGTTCAACCTCAAGAAGCTGCGGGCGCTGCTGCGGACCCGCGGCGTGGGCCGGGTGGTGGTCAAGAAGCGCGGCTCGGCGATCGAGCCGGAGACGTTGGTGCGGCAGCTGCGCGGACCGGGCGCGGGGTCGGCCGTCGTCGTCGTCACCCGGGTGGCCGGCGCGCCCACCGCGCTCGTCTGCGACGTCACCGGAGGCTGAGCGCGCGGGAAACCCGCGCCGTCGGCCTCCGGTCAGCGGGAGACGACGTCGATCGGCAGCGAGCTGTCGGCGCCCAGGTCGGGCTCCGACGGGGTCACCCCGGCCACGACCAGCCGCGAGCCGAGCGCGGCCACCATCGCGCCGTTGTCGGTGCACAGCCGGGGGCTGGGCACCCGCAGGACGATCCCGGCCGCCGCGCAGCGCTCCTCGGCCAGCGCCCGCAGCCGCGAGTTGGCCGCCACCCCGCCGCCGAGCACCAGGTGGTCGACGCCGTGGTCGCGGCAGGCGCGCACCGCCTTGGCGGTGAGGACGTCGGCCACCGCCTCCTGGAACGAGGCGGCGACGTCGGCCACCGGCACCGGCTCCCCCGCCCGCTGCCGGGCCTCGACCCAGCGCGCGACCGCGGTCTTCAGCCCCGAGAAGGAGAAGTCGTACACCGGGTCGCGGGGGCCGGTGAGCCCGCGCGGGAAGTCGATCGCGCCCGGGTCGCCCTCGCGCGCGGCCTTGTCGATCGGCGGCCCGCCGGGGAACGGCAGGCCCAGCAGGCGGGCCACCTTGTCGAAGGCCTCCCCCGCCGCGTCGTCGATGGTGCGGCCGAGGGACTGCACGTCGCGGGCGAGATCGGGCACCAGCAGCAGCGAGCTGTGGCCGCCCGAGACCAGCAGCGCGATCGACGGCTCGGCCAGCCGGCCGTGCTGCAGCTCGTCGACGGCGACGTGCGCGGCGAGGTGGTTGACGCCGTAGAGGGGCTTGTCCAGCGCCAGCGCGTACGCCTTGGCCGCGGCGACCCCCACCAGCAGCGCGCCGGTCAGCCCCGGCCCCGAGGTCACCGCGATCGCGTCGACGTCGTCCACGGTCGCGCCGGCGTCGGCGAGGGCCCGGTGCACGGTCGGCACCATCGCCTCCAGGTGCGCCCGCGAGGCGATCTCCGGGACGACGCCGCCGAACCGCTCGTGCTCCCCCACCGAGGTGGCCAGGGCGTCGGCGAGCAGCGTGTGCCCTCTGACGAGGCCGACGCCGGTCTCGTCGCAGGACGTCTCGAACCCGAGCACCAGCGGCTCAGCCACGGACCCTCTCCCTCTTCATCACGACCGCGTCGGTCCCGCTCGGCTGGTAGTAGCCGCGGCGCCGGCCGATCTCGGCGAAACCGCGGCGCCGGTAGAGCCCCTGCGCCACCTTGTTGTCGGCGCGGACCTCGAGCAGCACGACGGGGCTGCGGCGGTCGGCCTCGGCGAGCAGCGCGTCGAGCAGGAGCGCGCCGATCCCCTCGCCCTGCCGGGCGGTCGCCACCCCGATCGTCGCCACGTGCGCCTCGTCGGGGTAGGCGATGAGCCCGGCGTAGCCGACCACCTGCTCGCCGTCCCCGGCCGCGTCCACGGCGACGAGGTAGTGCCGGGTGTCGGTGCGCGCGAGCTCGTCGCGGTACATGGCGGCCGTCCAGGTGTCGGGGGCGAACAGCTCGTCCTCGAGCACCATGACCGCCGGCAGGTCGGCCGAGCGCATCGGCCGCAGCCGGACCGTCACGGCCGGGACACCGGCTTGACCGACGTCGGCGGGGTGGCGTCGGGGCGGCGGAGGTAGAGCGGCACCAGCGGCGCGGCGGACGACGGATCGGCCAGCTGCCGCGCCGCGGCGCGGAGCAGCCCGGCGGTGGTGACGTCGGCCGGGCTGACCGGCGTGCCGAGACGCTCGGCGAACCGCTCGTCCCCGACGACGGGACCGTCCGGGTCGAGCTCCTCCGGCCGGTCCACGCCCGGCCCGGCGGTCCGGGCGCCGTCGCCGCCGTAGGCGGCCCAGTAGACCTCCTTGCGGCGGGCGTCGGTCACCACGGTGCGGGGGCCGGCGCCGATCGCGTCCAGCGAGCAGACGCCGATCGCCGGCAGCCCGCGGGCGTCGGCCAGCGTCGCCGCCGTGACGACGCCGACGCGCAGGCCGGTGAACGGCCCCGGACCGAGCCCGACGACGACCGCCTGCAGGTCGCCGGTGCGCACGCCGGCGTCGGCCAGGGCGGCGCGGATCGCGGGGGTGAGCAGCTCGGCGTGCCGGTTGCCGGAGGGCACCGCCTGCTCGGCCAGCACCTCGACCGCGCCGTCGGACCAGCGCGCCACCCCGGCGACGAGGGTCGGCGTGGCGGTGTCGAGGGCGAGGACCAGCACGAGCGCCCAGCGTAGGCGGGCGGCCGGCTCCCCCGGACAGGGAGTTGTCGCCCACCACCGCGCGGGGCTGTACTTCGCGGTAGCTGTCGGGAGGAGACCGCCGTGACGGAGTTCCGCACCCCGCTCCAGGAGCTGCGCCGCGCCGGCCACTCCCCCGGCGCGGTCCGCGCCCCCGACCTCCTGCGCACGTGGGCCGCCGCCGAGCGGCTCCGGGCCCTGGAGCTGCGCGAGGACGCGCGGCGGCGGCGCGGACCGGCCCGGCCGCCCGCCGACGCGGCGCCCGACTGGTCGCGGGTGTGGCCGCTGCGGCACTTCCTCGCCGAGCGCACCGCGGAGATCGCGCGCGCCGCGCAGGAGGGCCGGGCGAGCGACCGCTTCGCCGACACCGGGGCCGCCCTGGCCAACTGCGACGCGGTCCAGCGCCTGCTCGACACCTGGGAGGTGCTGGCCGGCTGGGCCGAGGACCCGGACGCCGAGCCGGCCGACGCCTACCGGATCGCCGCCGACGGCCTGCACCGGGCGATGTGGCGCCTGGCCCTGCACTTCGCCGACCACCCGGGGTTCGACCCGGCCTGGCGTCCGGGGTCCGCCTACCGGTAGCCGGTGACGTCGGCCGGCTTGCCGGCGTCCTGCACCTCGACCAGGTACCGCCAGCAGTCCGGCGCCGACCCGTCGAGGTCGGTGAACCCGTACTCCTTCGCCAGCTCGCCGCTGGAGGTGGACCGGCCGTTGTGCCGCTTACGCTCGGGGTCGGCGGCCAGCGCGGCCACCGCGCGGCCGACGAACCGCGGCGACTCGGAGATGGCGAAGTGCGGCACGCGCTCGAGGGCGTCGCGCCAGGTGTCCTCGGTCACCCCGAAGTGCTCGAGCATCATCTCCGACCGCAGCCAGCCGGGCGTGAGCGCGACGGCGGTGGCGCCGTGCGGGGCCAGCTCCTTCGACTGCGCGAACGCCAGCCGGAGCACCGAGGCCTTCGCCAGGTCGTAGAAGGCGTTCACCCGGTAGGTCTGCGCGTTGTAGGCCGCCGTGCCGTCGGTCATCTCGACCACCAGCCCGCCCGGCCGCCGGATCAGCAGCGGCAGCGCCGCGTGGCTGGTGACCAGGTGGGTCTCGACCGCCAGGCGCAGCAGCCGCAGGCCGTTGGCGAGGTCGTGCTCCCACAGCGGGGTGTCCCACTCGAAGAGCAGCTCGCCGCCCCACACGTCGTTGACCAGCACGTCGAGCCGCCCCTGCTCGGCGTCGATGCGGCGCACCAGGTCGCCGACCTGCGCCGGGTCCAGGTGGTCGACGCGGACGGCGATGCCCGTGCCCCCGGCCGCGGTGACCAGCTCCGCGGTCTCCTCGATCGTCTCCGGCCGGTCGTACTCCGACCGCTGCTCCCGCGTCGTGCGGCCGGTGCAGTAGACGGTCGCGCCCGCCTCGCCGAGCGCCACCGCCGTCCCCCGGCCCGCGCCCCGCGTGGCGCCGGCGACCAGCGCGACCTTCCCCTCCAGCGACATGCGCCGGACGGTAGGCCCGGGCACCGACAGGACCGCTCAGCCCAGCCGGTCGGCCCACCCGGCGCCGTGCGGGACGAGGACGGCGGTGCGGACGTCGTCGTCCCGGCGCTCGAGCCGCACCTCGAGGTGCTCGTCGGCCAGCTGCTCGACCAGCCCCTGCCCCCACTCGACGACGGTCACCGACTCCTCGGTCGACGCGTCGAGGTCGAGGTCGTCGACGTCGGCCACGCCGCCCAGCCGGTAGGCGTCGACGTGCACCAGGGGCAGCCGGCCGCCGGTGTGCACCCGGGCGATGACGAAGGTCGGCGAGGTCACCGGCTCCCGCACGCCCAGGCCCTCCCCGATCCCCTGGGTGAACGCGGTCTTGCCGGCGCCCAGCGGGCCGACCAGCACGACGAGGTCGCCGGGGCGCAGCACGCCGGCCAGCTCGGCGCCCAGCGCGCGCGTGTCGTCGGGCGTGGGCAGGGTGTGCTCGAGCTTCACGGCAGGCTCCTGGCGACGGCGGCGAGGTCGGCGGCCAGGCCCGCGCGCGGTGCGCCGTTCGGGCCGAACCGGATCGCCGCCGAGGGGTGGTAGGTGGCCCAGACGGCCCGGCCGTCGACGTCGTGCGGGGCGCCGCGGACGGCGGCGAGCACGGTGCGCGGGCCGAGGAACCACTTGGCCGCCGACAGCCCCAGCGCGATCACGACCGGCGGATCGAGCAGCTCCAGCTGGCGGCGCAGCCAGCCGCTGCAGCGGGCGACCTCGGGGGCCTTCGGCGTCCGGTTGCCCGGCGGGCGGCACTTCACCACGTTGAGGACGGCGCCCTGCTCCCGGTCGAGGCCGGCCTCGGCGAGCAGCTGGTCGAGCAGCGCGCCGGACCTCCCGACGAAGGGCCGGCCGGTGGCGTCCTCCTGCGCCCCCGGGGCCTCGCCGACGATCGCGAACCGCGTCCGCCCGGCGACCGGCACGTCGCCGACGACGACGTGCTGCCGGCTCGCCACCAGCTCCGGGCAGGCGAGGCAGGGGCGGGCGGCGGCGGCCAGCGCCTCCCAGTCGGCCGCGGCGGCCGCGGTCCGCGCGACCTCCTCGGCGGCCGCGTCGAGGCGGGGCGGACGGGGGGCGGCGGCCACGCGTTGCACCCTAGGCGGCGGGGCTCAGAGCGCCGCCAGGGCCCGGCGGATCGCCGTCCGGGACTCGTCGGGGTCCAGCGCCGTCTCGCTGATCAGCTCGAAGGCCCGGGTGTAGCGGTGCACCTCGCCCTCGGCGTCGAGGAAGAAGATGCGGGTCTTGTTCTCCAGGTAGACGACGTCGGCCGCGCCGGTCGCCCGCGACTCCAGGACCGAGAACGAGCCCGAGGTGACCGGCGGCAGGCCCGCGGTGAACGGCAGTACCTGCACGGTGACGTTCGGCTGGGCGGAGACGTCGAGCAGCCGCCGCAGCTGCCCGCGCAGCACGGCGGGGTCGGCGGTGCGGCGGTGCAGCACCGCCTCGTCGACGACGGCCGCGAGCTCCAGCGGCCCGCCCGGCCGGTCGGGCTCGAGCACCTCCTGCCGGCGGCGGCAGACCTGGACCCGCCGGTCGACCTCGGCCTGCGGCGGCCGCTCCCAGGTGGCGAGCACGACCTCGCGCACGTAGTCCGGCGCCTGGAGCAGCGCGTGCGGGACGACGGCGGCGTAGCAGCGCAGCGCCCGCGAGCCCGCCTCCAGCCGGATGAGGTTGGCGTAGCCGGCCGAGAGGGTGTCGGCGTAGGCGTCCCACCAGCCCTTGGGCCGCGCCGAGGGGGCCAGCCGGCGGAGGAAGGCGGCCTGCTGCTCGGGGACCCGGTACAGCTCGAGCAGCCGCTCGAGGTCCTCGGGGCTGATCCCGATCCGGCCGTTCTCGATGCGCGACACCTTCGACGCCGACCAGCCGAGCCGCTCGGCGACGTCCTTGCCGTGCAGCTGCCCGACCTCGCGCAGCAGCCGCAGCTCGGCGGCGAGCCGGCGCTCGCGCACCGACGGGGTGTCGATCACCGGGTGATCCTCGCCGCCGTCCATGCAATCTTGCAAGCCAGCTTTCGCCCGACCGCGGTGGCGTGCCACCGTCGGGGCGCGGCCGCAGCACCCGGTTCCTCCGACCGAAGGACGGACGACGATGACCGCAGTTCCCCGGCTCCTCGACCTGTACGAGATCGCCTGGCTCACCGGCGGGCCGGCCCGCGTCGTGGACACCGCGCTGGCCGCGCTCGCCGAGAGCGGCCGGGTGACCGCGACGCCCACCGGCGAGCTGGCCGCGACCGACCTGCGCCGCCGGTCCCCCGTCGAGGCCGCCGTCCTCGACCAGCTGGGTGCCCGGCCCCGCCGGTCGGCGGCCACGCTGCGGTGGCGGGTGGCCGAGGACGAGCGGATCACCGCGCTCGGCGCCCGGCTGGCCGCCGAGGGGCTGGTGGTTCCCGGTCGCGGCCGCCCCTTCGGCCGCGGCCGGCCCGTGCTGACCCGGCAGGGCCGCCGCCTGCTGCGGCAGCTCCGCCAGGACCCGCCGGTCGACGTCGTCGCGCCGGGGACGAGCGCGCTGCTCGTGGCCCTCACCGGTGTCCGCGCGATGCCCGACGCAGAGCTGCGGGCGCGGCTGTTCGCCCCTCCCCAGCAGGCCCGCCGTCCCCGGTGGGTCGACGGCGGCTCCGCGCGATCGCACACCCCGGTCCTCTGGGGCGGCGGGGACTCCGGCGGCTGGGGCGGGTTCGGCGGCGACTGCGGCGGCGGGGGCGGGGACGGCGGCGGCTGCTGACCGCCGTCCTCAGTGCCGGGCGACCGGGACGCCGGCCTCGGCGGCGGCCCGGCGCAGGAGGTCGCCGAGCGCCGCGGTGACCTCCTCGTGCCGCTCCAGGAGCACCATGTGCCCGGCGCCCGGGACGACCACGTACGTGGCCTCCGGGAGCCGCTCGACGATGAGCTCGCTGTGCGCCATGGGGATCATCCGGTCCTGGTCGCCGGTGAGCACGAGCGTCGGGACGCGGCGCAGCGGCTCCAGCGCGCCGGTCTCGTCCATGCCGGCCAGCGCCGGGTAGAACTCCGCGATCACGTCGACCGGCGTGCCGGCGATCATGGCGTCGACGTAGCGACCCAGCCGCGGGTCGACGTCGGTGGACGAGAACGACAGCGACCAGGTGATCGCCGAGACGAGGTCGGCGGCCCACCGCCGCGTGCGCTCGGCGAAGGCGGGCCGGCGGCGCATCGTCCACGCCGCGACCGGGAACACCGCGGCCCGCACCCGGGTGAGCAGCTCCGGCAGCCCGAAGGTGAGGTCGGCGAGGTTGCCGCTCGACGTCGACAGCAGCGCGGCCGCGACCACCCGGTCGCCGAACAGCTCGGGGTGGAGCTCGGCCAGGCCCATGATCGTCATCCCGCCCATCGAGTGGCCGACGAGGACGACGGGGCCGCGCGGCGCCCGGCGCCGGAGCACCGCGGCCAGGTCGCGGGCCAGCTGGTCGATGGTGGCGTGCTCGGCCGGCCCGCGGCCGGAGGAGCCGTGCCCGCGTTGGTCGTAGAAGACCAGCCGGGCGGTCGGGCGGGACCCGTTGGCCGTGGCCAGCTCGGCGCCCAGGGACCGGCGCTGGAACGCCCACGAGGCCATGGACAGCGTGTAGCCGTGCACGAAGACGACGGTGAGCGGGGCGTCGAGCGGGCCGACCTCCTCGACCGCGAGCAGCACGCCGTCGTCGGCCTGCACCAGGGCGGTGCGGTCGGCCCGCCGTCCGGCCGCGCCGAGCGGGTCGTCCTCGCGCAGCTCCGCCTCGTCGGCCGCCGACTCGGGCAGCTGCGGCGGTGCGGACCGGCGGCGGGTGGCCACCTTGGCGACGGCGACGCCGACCGCGGTGCCCGCGGCCGCGAGGCCGAGCGCCGCGCCGGCGATCCCGGCGACCTGCCCCCTGGAGACGGCGTGGGTGGTCCGCCTCGAGCGGTGCGCCATCAGACGGCCCCCGCCGAGCCCACGTAGCGGCGGGTGAAGCGGCCGCCGATCCGGGTGACGAGCTCGTAGTGGATCGTGTCGAGGACGTCGGCCCAGTCCTGCGCCGTGGGCTCCCCGTCGGCGCCCGTCCCCCACAGCACCACCCGGTCGCCGGGGCGGACCGGGTCGTCGCCGACGTCGAGCACGAACTGGTCCATGCACACCCGCCCGGCGATCGTGCGCCGCGCGCCGGCGGCGAGGACGGGCGCGCGGTTGCCCGCGGCGCGGGGCACGCCGTCGGCGTAGCCGACGGGCACCAGCGCCAGGGTCGTCTCGGCCGCCGTCGAGTAGGCGTGGCCGTAGGAGACGCCGACCCCGGCGGGGACCCGCTTGGTGAGCGCCACCTGCGCCTGCACGGTCATCGCCGGGCGCAGCCCGTGGTCGGCGGGGTCGCCGCCGAGCGGGTCGAGGCCGTAGAGGGCGATGCCCGGGCGCACCACGTCGTACCAGGTCTCGGGCAGCGCGACGGTGGCCGCGGAGTTGGCCAGGTGCCGCCGGGCCTCGGTCAGGCCGGCGGCCCGGGCGACGGCCACCGCCTCCTCGAAGACGACGACCTGGCGGCCGATCGTCGGGTGCAGCGGGGCGTCGGCGTAGGCCATGTGGCTCCACAGGCCCACGACCTCGACCTCGCCGTCGGCCTGGGCCCGCGCGGCGGCGGCGACCAGGCCCGGCCACTCCTGCACGGTCGCGCCCTCGCGGGAGAGGCCGGTGTCGACGAACAGGTGCAGCCGCGCGGTGCGGCCGGTCGCCCGGGCCGCGGCGACCACCTCGTCGAGGCTCCACGTGGCGTTGACGGAGACCTCGACGTCCGCGGCGAGCGCCGCGGCGAAGTCGGCCCCCGGCCCGTTGAGCCAGGCCAGCACCGGGGTGGTGACGCCGGCGGCCCGCAGCGCGAGCGCCTCCTCGATCACCGCGACGCCGAGCATGTCGGCGCCGCCGGCCAGCGCCGCGCGGGCCGCGGGCAGCATGCCGTGGCCGTAGCCGTCGGCCTTGACCACCGCCATCAGCGGCCGGTCGACCTTCTCGCGCAGCACCGCGGTGTTGGCCGCGATGGCGTCGAGGTCGACCACCACCTCGGCCCGTGCGTCGCTCACGCCCCCCAGTCTCCCAGGCGGCGTGCCGGGACCCCGTGCAGCCGGGTCACCGCGTCGGGCAGCCGCCGGACGAGGTCGCCGGCCAGCAGGGGGCCGCGCTCGGCGGCCAGCTGGGCGGTCCGGCCGTGCAGGTGGGCGCCGGCCGCCGCCGCCTCGGCGGCGGGCAGGCCGGTGGCCAGCAGCGCGCCGACGATCCCGGAGAGGACGTCGCCGGTGCCGGCGGTGGCCAGCCAGGGGGTGCCGGTCGCGTTGACGAAGGCGGCGCCGTCCGGGGCGGCCACCACGGTGGCGTCGCCCTTGAGCAGGACGACCGCGCCGAGGTCCGCGGCCAGCGCGCGCGCCGAGCCGACGCGGTCCGCCGAGACCGCCGTGCCGAACCGGGCGAACTCGCGGTCGTGCGGGGTGAGCACGGTGGGCGCGCTCCGCCCGCGGACCAGCTCGGGCTCCCGCGCGGCCAGGGTGAGCCCGTCGGCGTCCACCAGCACGGGCAGGTCGGTGGCCAGGACCTCGGCGAGCACGCTGCGGGCGGCGTCGTCGGTGCCCGTGCCGGGGCCGACCACCCAGGCCTGCACGCGGCCGGCCTCGGCGGGCCGGCCGGAGGTCACGATCGCCTCCGGCCAGGCGGCGCGGACGCCGTCGGCCGCCGTCCCGGCGTAGCGGACCAGGCCCGGCCGGGTGCGCAGCGCCGCCCCCGTGCACAGCACCCCGGCGCCCGGGTAGGTGCTGGACCCGGCGACGACGCCGACGACGCCCTGCGAGTACTTGTCGTCGTCCGGGGCGGGCGAGCGCAGCCGGGCGGCGACGTCGGCGTCGGTGAGCTGGTGGGCGCGGGCCGGCGGCAGGTCGAGGCCGATGTCGACGAGGTGGACGGCGCCGGCGTACCCGCGACCCGCGCCGACGACCAGGCCGGTCTTCACCGCGCCGAACGTGACCGTGTGCTGGGCGGGGAACGTCGCGCCGGGCACCGCGCCGGTGTCGGCGTCGACGCCGCTGGGGACGTCGACGGCGACCATCAGCCCGGGGCCGGTGGCGGCCCGCTCGACCAGGGCGGCGGCGGCCGGGCGCAGGCCCCCCGTCCCGCCGATGCCGACGATGCCGTCGAGGACGAGGTCGGCGCGGTCGAGGCCGGCGCCGCCGCCGGTGACCACGCGCCCGCCGGCCCGGCGCAGCGCGGCCAGCCCGGCGGGGTGCGCCCTGTCCGGCGCGAGCAGGACGGCGGTGACGCGGGCGCCGCGGCCGGCGAGCGCGGCGCCGGCTAAGAGGGCGTCCCCGCCGTTGTCGCCGGCGCCCACGAGGGCGCTCACGCGGACGCCGTAGGCGCGGCCGAGCAGCCGCAGGCACACCGTGGCCAGGCCGGTCGCCGCGCGCTGCATGAGCGCGCCCTCGGGGGTGGCGGCGAGCACCGGCTCCTCCGCCGCGCGCACCTCCGCGACCGTGTGCAGGCCGATCACGCGCGGCCGCCCAGGCCTTCGGCGACGACCACCGCCGAGGCGATGCCGCCGTCGTGGCTGAGCGAGACGTGCCAGGAGGTGACGCCGAGCTGCGCGGCGCGGCCGGCGACCGTGCCGCGGATCTCGAGGTGCGGCCGGCCGTGCTCGCCGACGGTCACCTCGGCGTCGTGCCAGTGCAGGTCGCCGGGCGCGCCGAGCGCCTTGGCGACCGCCTCCTTGGCGGCGAACCGGGCGGCCAGGGACTCGCCGGTGCGCGGCGTGCCCGAGGGCGTGCGCTGCTCGGCGTCGGTGAACAGCCGGTCGCGCAGCCCCGGCGTGCGGGTGAGGGACTCCGCGAAGCGCTGCACGGGCACGACGTCGATGCCCACCCCGATGATCACGCGCCCAGTCTGCCGCGACCGTGCGGCGGCCGCTCCACCGTCCTCCCGCACCGCAGCGGCTCCTCCCTCGTGCCGCAGCGTGAGGGAGGAGCCGCCGGGATCAGGTGAGCTGATCGTGGCCGCGAGGCCGCGTCACTCGACGGTGACCGACTTGGCCAGGTTGCGGGGCTGGTCGACGTCGAAGCCGCGGGTGTCGGCGATCTCGCAGGCCAGGATCTGCAGCGGCACGGTGGTCACCACGGGGGCGAGCAGGGTCGGCGTCCGCGGCACCCGGATGACGTGGTCGGCGTAGGGGACGACGTCCTCGTCGCCCTGCTCGGCGATCACGATGGTGCGCGCCCCGCGGGCCCGGACCTCCTGGATGTTGCTGACGGTCTTGCCGTGCAGCGGGCTCAGCGGCGAGGGGACGACGACGAAGACCGGGGTGCCCTGGTCGATGACGGCGATCGGCCCGTGCTTGAGCTCGCCGGCGGCGAAGCCCTCGGCGTGGATGTAGGCCAGCTCCTTGAGCTTGAGCGCGCCCTCCAGGGCCACGGGGAAGCTGACGTGCCGGCCGAGGAAGAGGATCGTGCCGCACTCGGCGAGCGAGCGGGCCAGCTCGCGCACCGGCTCCATGCCCTCGAGCACCTCGGCGACGGCGTCGGGCAGCCGGCGCAGCTGCTCCACGACCGAGCCGACCTCGTCGGCGTACTTGGTGCCGCGCACCTGGGCCAGGAACAGCCCCACCAGGTAGCAGGCGACGAGCTGGGTGAGGAAGCCCTTGGTCGAGGCGACCGCCACCTCCGGCCCGGCGTGGGTGTAGAGGACGGCGTCGGACTCGCGCGGGATGGTGGACCCGTTGGCGTTGCAGATCGCCAGCACGCGGGCCTTCTGGTCCTTGGCGTGCCGCAGCGCCATCAGGGTGTCCATGGTCTCGCCGGACTGGCTGATGACCACCACCAGGGTGGAGCGGTCGAGCACCGGGTCGCGGTAGCGGAACTCGCTGGCCAGCTCGACCTCGACCGGCAGGCGGGTCCAGTGCTCGATGGCGTACTTGGCGATCATGCCGGCGTGGTAGGCCGTGCCGCAGGCGACGACGAAGACCTTGTCGACGTCGCGGAGGTCCTGGTCGGTCAGGCGGACCTCGTCGAGCACCAGCTCGCCGTGCTCGCCGAGCCGGCCGAGCAGGGTGTCGGCGATCGCCCGCGGCTGCTCGGCGATCTCCTTGAGCATGAACCAGTCGTAGCCGCCCTTCTCGGCGGCCGCGGCGTCCCAGTCGACCGTGTAGGCCGTGGGCTCGACCGGGTTGCCGGCGAAGTCGGTGACCGTGGCCCCCCGGGTGCGGTGGATCTCCACGACCTGGTCCTGGCCGAGCTCGAGGGCGTCGCGGGTGTGCGCGATGAACGCGGCGACGTCGGAGCCGAGGAAGTACTCGTCCTCGCCGATGCCGACCACCAGCGGGCTGTTGCGCCGGGACGCGACCAGGGTGTCGGGCTCGTCGGCGTGCGTGGCGACCAGCGTGAAGGCACCCTCCAGCCGGCGGCTCACGACCCGCATCGCCTCGACGAGCCGGCCGGGCCCCTCGGGGAGGTCCCGGTACGCGGCGGCCAGCAGGTGGGCGACCACCTCGGTGTCGGTCTCGGAGGCGAACTCCACCCCGGCGGCCTCGCACTCGGCGCGCAGCACGGCGAAGTTCTCGATGATCCCGTTGTGGATCACCGCGACCGCGCCGTCGGCGGACCGGTGGGGGTGTGCGTTGCGGTCGGTCGGCCCGCCGTGCGTCGCCCACCGGGTGTGGCCGATGCCGATGGTCGCCTTCGGCAGCGGGTGCTCGGCGAGCACCTTCTCCAGGTTGGCCAGCTTGCCGGCCTTCTTGGCCGACGCCAGCTCACCGTCCCCGGTCCGGACGGCGACGCCCGCCGAGTCGTACCCCCGGTACTCCAGCCGGCGCAGGCCCTCCAGGACGACGTCCAGGGCGTCCTGCGGGCCGACGTAACCCACGATCCCGCACATTTCACCGAGGGTACCGGCGTCGGCAGCCAGGGCCGGCTATCCGGCGGAGTGGTCTCCCCCGCAGGGGGTGCTGCCGTCAGTCCACGGAGGCGACGACGTCGGCCAGCCGGCGGGCGACCGCGTCGGCCACCTCCTGGGTCGGCGCCTCGACCATCACGCGGACGAGCTGCTCGGTGCCCGACGGGCGCAGCAGGACCCGGCCGTCGTCGCCCAGCTCCGCCTCCGCCGCGTTCACCGCGCCGGCGACGGCGTCGCTCTCGGCGACGGCGAGCCGGTCGCGCACGGGGACGTTGATCAGCACCTGCGGCAGCCGCTGCACGACCGCGGCCAGCTCGGCCAGGGACGTGCCGGTCGCCGCCACCCGCGACATCAGCGACAGCGCGGTGAGCAGCCCGTCGCCGGTGGTGGCGTGGTCGAGGAAGACGAGGTGGCCGCTCTGCTCCCCGCCGAGGGAGAGGTCACCGGCGCGGAGGGCCTCGAGCACGTACCGGTCGCCGACGGCGGTCGTGCGCACGGCGATGCCGGCGTCGCGCATGGTGTGGTGGAAGCCGAGGTTGCTCATCACGGTGGCGACGACGGTGTCCTGCTTGAGCGTGCCGCGCTCCTTGAGCGCCAGCGCGCACACGGCGAGGATGGCGTCGCCGTCGACCACGTCGCCGGAGGCGGTGACGGCCAGGCAGCGGTCGGCGTCGCCGTCGTGGGCGATGCCCAGGTCGGCGCCGTGGGCGCGGACCGCCTCGGTCAGCGGCCCGAGGTGGGTCGAGCCGATGCCGTCGTTGATGTTCCAGCCGTCGGGCTCGCAGCCGATGGTGTGCACGGTCGCGCCGGCGCGGCGGTACACCTCCGGCGCGATCGCGGCAGCGGCGCCGTGCGCGCCGTCGACGACCAGCCGCAGCCCGGCGAGCGGCTGCTCCAGGGTCGACAGCAGGTGCTCGGCGTAGTCCTCGCCCGCGCGCGGCAGCGGCCGCACCCGCCCGATCGCCGCGCCGGTGGGGCGCCGCCCGTCCTCGGACAGGTCGGCCGCCCGGCGCCGCGGCGTGGTGATCACGCGCTCGATCTCGGCCTCGACGTCGTCGGGCAGCTTGTGCCCGCCGCGGCTGAACAGCTTGATGCCGTTGTCCGGCATGGGGTTGTGGCTGGCGGAGATCATCACGCCGAGGTCGGCGTCGTGCCGGCCGGTGAGGAACGCCAGCGCCGGGGTGGGCACGACGCCGGCCAGCCGCACGTCGGCGCCGGCGCTGGTCAGCCCCGCGACGACGGCGGCCTCGAGCATCTCCCCGCTCGCCCGCGGGTCACGGCCGACGACCGCGACGGGACGTGACGTCCCGTCGCGGTCGGCCAGCACACCCGCGGCCGCGCGGGCCACCGAGAGGGCCAGTTCCGGGGTGAGGTCGGCGTTGGCCAGACCGCGCACCCCGTCGGTCCCGAAGAGGCGACCCACGAAGCGGTCAGCGCTTCGAGTACTGAGGCGCCTTGCGGGCCTTCTTCAGGCCGTACTTCTTGCGCTCCTTGACCCGGGCGTCGCGGGTCAGGAAGCCGGCCTTCTTGAGGGCCGGGCGGTCCTCGGCCTCGATCTCGATGAGGGCCCGGGCGATCGCCAGGCGCAGCGCGCCGGCCTGGCCGGTCACGCCGCCGCCCTTGAGGATGCCGACGACGTCGTACTGCTCGGCCTTCTCCAGGGTGACGAACGGCTCACGGATGAGCTGCTGGTGCACCTTGTTCGGGAAGTACTCCTCGAGCGTGCGGCCGTTGAGGGTGAACTTGCCGGTGCCCGGCAGCAGCCGCACGCGGACGACCGCCTCCTTGCGCCGCCCGACGGTCTGGACGGGACGCCCCTCGGCGTCGGTCAGGGTCAGGGCGCTGGTCACTGGGCCACCTGCTTGATCTCGTAGGGCTGGGGCTGCTGGGCGGCGTGCGGGTGCTCGGGCCCGGCGTACACCTTCAGCTTCTTGATCATCTGCCGGCCGAGGCTGTTGTGCGGCAGCATCCCCTTGACGGCGCGCTCGATGACGCGGTCGGGGTGCGTGCGCAGCTGGTCGCCCACGTTGATGGTCTTCAGACCGCCCGGGTGGCCGGAGTGCCGGTAGGCGTTCTTGGTCTCCCGCTTCGTGCCGGTGAGGGCGACCTTGCCGGCGTTGACGATGACGACGAAGTCGCCGACGTCCACGTGCGGGGCGTACTGGGGCTTGTGCTTGCCGCGCAGCAGCTGCGCGGTCTGGCTGGCCAGTCGACCGAGCACCACGTCGGTGGCGTCGATGACGTGCCAGGCCCGGCCGACCTCGCCGGGCTTGGGGGTGTACGTGCGCACGGGCTCGTCACCTTTCGTCTGTCTTGTGGGAGGCCGGTGGGTTCGCCTCGCCGAGCACGGGAGACGGTGCCGCGCGCGCGGGCACCAGCCGACCCGCACGCCGATCGGCCACGATACCAGCCCGGCGGTCACCGCCGCCGGGCCCGCGGGGAGCCCAGGACCGACCGGGCGCTCAGCCGACCTCGGCCAGCTTGCCCGTGTCGACGTCGTAGACGGTCCCCCGGACCTCGCGGGAGACCAGGTACGGGCTCTCCCGGATCAGCCGCATCGACTCGCGGACGTCCTCGACGGGGTCGCGGAACGCGCGCACCGCCCACGGCGGCCGGCGGCCGGTGGCCTGCTCCACCTGGTCGGCGAAGGAGGTGTCGTCGGTGGCCTGCAGGCCGCACCGGGTGTGGTGGACGAGCAGGATCTCGCGGGTGCCCAGCACGTGCTGGGACACCGTCAGGGAGCGGATGACGTCCTCGGTGATCACCCCGCCGGCGTTGCGGATGACGTGCGCGTCGCCGACCTCCAGCCCCAGCATCTGGAACAGCGGCATGCGGGAGTCCATGCAGGCCACCACCGCGACCCTGCGGGCCGGCCGGACGTCCTTGGAGCCCGGGAACCGCTGGGCCCACTGGTCGTTGGCCGCCAGCATCCGGTCGATCTCCGACATCGGCACCTCCGTCGCTCGTCCTGGCCGCACCCTAGCCAGGGGCCCCGGGCGCCGCGGAACCGGCGGACCGCCCGCCGCGGCACCGCCGGGTGGGAGCTCCGCCCTCACCCGGCGGCAGGCGGAGCCGCCGGTCTCGGCCAGGATGGGCGGGTGCGCACGGTCGAGGAACACCAGGCGGTGGTGGCCGCCCTGCTGACGCCGCTGCCGGAGGAGGACGTCGACCTCGCGGCGGCGCACGGCCGGGTGCTCGCCCGCGACGTGCCCGCCGCCGTCGGCCTGCCGGGCTTCGACAACTCGGCGATGGACGGCTACGCCGCCCGCTCCGCCGAGCTCCGGGAGCTCCCCGCCCGCCTGCCGGTGGCCGACGACATCCCCGCCGGCCGCACCGACGTCCGCCCGCTCGCACCGGGCACCGTGCAGCGGATCATGACCGGCGCCCCGCTGCCGGCCGGCGCCGACGTCGTCGTCCCCGTCGAGCTCACCGACCGCGGCACCGACGTCGTGGAGATCCGCGAGGCGCCGGCCCGCGGCACGCACCTGCGCACCGCCGGGGAGGACATCGCGGCGGGCGCCGTCGCCCTGGCCGCGGGCACCCCGCTGGGCGCGGCCCAGCTCGGCCTGGCCGCCGCGGTGGGGGTCACGACCCTGCCGGTGCGGCGCCGTCCGCGGGTGCTCGTGCTCTCCACCGGCAGCGAGCTGGTCGAGCCGGGGCGACCGCTGCTGCCCGGGCAGATCTACGAGTCCAACTCGCGGCTGCTGGTGGCCGCGGTCGAGGACGCCGGCGGCGCGGCCCGGCGGCTGCACTTCGTGCCCGACGACGTCGACCAGTTCCTCGCCGCGCTGCGGGCCGAGCTCGACGGGGCCGACCTGCTGCTCACCAGCGGCGGGGTGAGCGCGGGCGCCTACGAGGTGGTCAAGGACGCGCTGGCGGGCCTGGGCACGGTGGAGTTCGTCAAGGTCGCGATGCAGCCGGGCGGCCCGCAGGGCGCCGGCACGGTCGACGGCGTCCCGATCGTCACCCTGCCGGGCAACCCGGTGAGCTCGTTCGTGTCGTTCGAGGTGTTCGTCCGGCCGGCGCTGCGCCGGGCGCTCGGGCACGCGCTGCCCGACCGGCTGCGCGCGCCCGCCCGGCTCACCGCCCCGCTGCGTTCCCCCGAGGGCAAGCGCCAGTTCCTCCGCGGCCGCTACGACGCCGGCCGCGTCTCGCAGGTGGGCGGTCCCGGCTCGCACCTGGTCGCGCACCTGGCCCGGGCCAACTGCCTCGTCGTGGTCCCCGAGGACGTCACCGAGCTGCCCGAGGGCGCGGAGGTCGACGTCGTCCTGATCGAAGGAGCCCTCCAGTGAGCGATGCCCGCCTGACGCACGTCGACGAGACCGGCGCCGCCCGGATGGTCGACGTCTCGCAGAAGGCCGTCACCACCCGGGTGGCGACGGCGGCCGGCCGGGTGCTGGTCAGCCCCGAGGTGGTGGCGCTGCTGCGCGGCGAGGGCGTGCCGAAGGGGGACGCCGTGGCCGTGGCGCGGATCGCCGGCATCGCCGGGGCCAAGCGGACGCCGGACCTGGTGCCGCTGTGCCACCCCATCGCCCTGCACGGGGTCACCGTCGACCTCGAGGTCACCGACGACGGCGTGGAGATCACCGCGACCGCGCGCACCGCCGACCGCACCGGCGTGGAGATGGAGGCCCTCACCTCGGTCGCCGTCGCCGGGCTGACGATGATCGACATGGTCAAGGCGGTCGACCCGCGGGCGACGATCACCGACGTCCGGCTGCTGGCGAAGAGCGGCGGCAAGAGCGGGGAGTGGCGGCGGTGAGCGAGCTGCCGGCCGACGCGCGGGCGCTGGTGCTGACCGCGTCCAACCGGGCCTACGCCGGCGTCTACGAGGACCGCAGCGGGCAGGCGCTGGCCGCCGGGCTGCGGGAGCTCGGCTTCGACGTGGAGGGCCCGCACGTGCGCCCGGACGACGTCGGCGAGCTCGAGGCGGTGCTGCGCGCGGCGGTGGACGCCGGCTTCGACGTCGTCCTCACCACCGGGGGCACGGGGCTCTCCCCCACCGACGTCACCCCCGAGGCCACGCGCCAGGTGATCGAGCGCGAGGCGCCGGGCCTGGCCGAGGCCGTGCGGCGGTACGGGGCCGAGGAGGTGCCCACGTCGGTGCTCTCCCGCGGCATCGCCGGCACCGCCGGGCGGACGCTCGTCGTCAACCTGCCGGGTTCGACCGGCGGGGTGGCGGACGGCCTCGCCGTCCTCGGCCCGCTGCTCCCCCACGTCGTCAGCCAGCTGCGCGGCGGCGACCACTAGGCGGAGGTCGACGTCGTCCCGGACCGGCGGGCTGGTCAGCTCTCCGGCAGCACGATCCGCTCGGGCCGGCTGTAGACGTTGCAGCCGTCGCCGCGGAGGAACCCGACCAGGGTGATGCCGGCGTCGGCGGCCAGCTCCACGGCCAGCGACGACGGCGCCGACACCGCGGCCAGCACCGGGACGCCGGCCATCGCCGCCTTCTGGGTCAGCTCGAAGCTCGCCCGGCCGCTGACCATCAGCACGTGCCCGGCCAGCGGCAGCCGGCCCGCGCGGACGGCGTCCCCGACGACCTTGTCGACGGCGTTGTGCCGGCCGACGTCCTCGCGCAGCGCCACCAGCTCACCGGACGCGGTGAACAGGCCGGCGGCGTGCAGCCCGCCGGTCTTGTCGAAGACCTGCTGGGCCGCCCGCAGCCGGTCGGGCAGCGCGAGCAGCGCCTCCAGCGGCAGCCGGAGGGGGTCGGCGGTGATGTCGAACGCCGTCCTCGTCCGGATCGCGTCGATGCTGGCCTTGCCGCACACCCCGCACGAGCTGGACGTGTAGAAGTTGCGGTCCAGGGCGGTGTCGGGCGCGGTCACGCCCGGGGCGAGGTCGACGTCGACGACGTTGTAGGTGTTGCGCCCCTCCGCGTCGACCGAGTTGCAGTAGCGCAGGCCGGCGATGTCGTCGGCGGAGCGGATGACCGCCTCGGTGGCCAGGAACCCGTGGACGAGGTCGAAGTCGTCCCCCGGAGTGCGCATGGTGACCGCCAGCGGGGAGCCGCCGAGCCGGATCTCCAGCGGCTCCTCCGCGGCGACGGTGTCGGGCCGGGTGCCGTGCGTCGCCCCGCGGATCCGCAGCACCGGCGTGCGGCTGGTGACTCGTCCCACGGGGAGGAACGGTACCCACGAGCCAGGCCTTACCGTGCGGGTCATGACCGCGCCCGTCCCGCTGCCGCCGTACGCGGCGGTGGTCCTCGCGGGCGGGCGCGCGGCCCGGCTCGGCGGGCAGGCCAAGCCGCAGCTGGAGGTCGGGGGGCGGCCGATGCTCGCCACCGTGCTCGCCGCGGTCGCCGACGCCGACCCGCGGATCGTCGTCGGCCCGCCGCAGCCGGTCCCGCGGGGCGTCGTCGTGGTGCGCGAGGACCCGCCGCGCGGCGGTCCGGTGGCGGCGCTGCGCGCCGGGCTCGCCGTGGTGCCCACCGACGTCGTCGCCGTCCTCGCCGGTGACCTGCCGTTCCTCACGGCGGGGCTGGTGCGGTCCCTGCGCGAGCGGCTGACCGGCGACGGCGTGCTGGTCGTCGACGACACCGGCCAGGACCAGCTGCTGCTGGGCGTCTGGCGGACGGCGGTGCTGCGCGGCGCGGTGGCCGGGGTCTCGGGCCCGACCTCGATGCGCAAGGTGCTCGCCCCGCTCGCGGTGCGCCGGTTCCGGCCGGCGGTGGAACCGGGGGTGCCGCCGCCGTGGACCGACTGCGACACCCCGGCCGACCTGGCCCGCGCCCGCGAGGCGGTCGCCCGGCTGCGCCGCCGGGGGTAGAACCGCGGTATGCGCGTCGTCGTCGCCGGGGCCCACGGGCAGGTCGCCCGCCGCCTCGGCCGCCTCCTGTCCGCCCGCGGCGACACCGTCGTGGGGATCGTCCGCAACCCCGAGCACCGCGCCGACCTCGAGTCCGATGGCGTCGAGCCGGTCGTGCTCGACCTCGAGCGCGCCGCCGTCGACGACGTCGCCGCGGTGGTGCAGGGTGCCGACGCGGTGGTCTTCGCCGCCGGGGCGGGGCCGGGCAGCGGGGAGGCGCGCAAGCACACCGTCGACCACGCCGCGGCGGTGCTGCTGGCCGACGCCGCCGAGCGCGCCGGCGTCCGCCCCTACGTGCTCGTGTCGTCGATGGGCGTGGAGCAGGCGAGGAAGGGCACCCCGGCCGGCATGGACCCGGTGTTCGCCGTCTACCTGCAGGCCAAGCTGCGCGCGGAGGACGAGATCCTGCCGCGCCCCGGGCTGGACACGGTGATCGTGCGGCCCGGGCGGCTCACCGACGAGCCGGGCACCGGCCGGGTCACCCTGGCCCACGGCGTCGGGTACGGCGAGATCCCGCGGGACGACGTCGCCGCCGTGCTCGCCGAGGTCCTGCGCAGCGGTGCGGGCAACGACGTCGTGGAACTGGTCGGCGGGGACACCCCGATCCCCGAGGCCGTCGCCGCGCTGCCCTAGCCGCGCCGGGCGCGGGTGACCTCGGCGCGGGCCGCGAGCATGTCGTCGGGCGGGTAGTCGACCCGGACCAGGGTGAGCCCGCCGGGCGGGGCCACCGGCACCTCGTCGGCCCGCCGCCCGCGCGCCAGCAGACCGGCCGCCCACTGCACCGGGCGCCGCCCCTCCCCCACGACCAGCAGCGCGCCGACCAGGCTGCGCACCATCGAGTGGCAGAAGGCGTCGGCGGAGGCGTGCACCTGCACCACGTCGCCGTCGCGCACCACGTCGAGGGCGAGCAGGGTGCGGACGGTGGAGGCCCCCTCGCGGCGGCGGCAGAAGGCGGCGAAGTCGTGCTCGCCGAGCAGCAGGGCGGCGGCGCGGGCCATCGCGGCGTGGTCGAGCGGGCGCGGCCGGCCGACCGTGTCGGCCCGGCGCAGCGGCGGCGGCCCGCCGGGCGCGTCGGTGAGCCGGTAGGTGTAGTGCCGGGCCAGGGCCGCGAAGCGCGCGTCGAAGTCGGGGTGGGCCTCGGTCACCGCGGGGACGGCGATGTCCGGCGGCAGCAGGCCCCTCAGCCGGCGCACGAGCGTGGTCCGCTGCTCGGCCCAGGCCGCCGGGGGCACGTCGGTGGAGGCGACCTGGCCGGTGGCGTGCACGCCGGCGTCGGTGCGGCCGGCGACGGTCAGCGCGACCGGCGTGCGCAGCGCCGTGGCGAGGGCCTGCTCCAGCTCCCCCTGCACGGTCCGCCGCCCCGGCTGGCGGGCCCAGCCGTGCAGCGCCGTCCCGTCGTAGGAGATGTCGAGGCGCAGCCGCACCCGGCCGAGCCGGGTCGGGGACGGGAGCCCCTCCCCGCCGTCCTCCGGGGCACCGACGCGGACGAGCCCGCTCCCTGTACGGGGAGCGGGCTCGTCGGAGTCGTGCGAGGTGATCAGCGGATCACCGGGGGTCGGGCGCGGACTCCCCGCCCGGGGCGTGCGTGCCGGCCGTGGCGGCGTCGCCGAGCTCGGCGGCCTCCACCTCGGCCGCGGCCGCGGCGGCCACCTCGGGCGAGACGTTGTCGCTGTCGACGACGGCGAGGTTCTGCGCCGACGGCTCGGCCTCGACGTCGCCGTCGTCCTGCCGCTCGCCGTCGGGGTTGAAGACGTCGGCGACGACCTCCTGCGCCTCCTCGTCCACCTCCCCGCCGATCACGGCCGGGGACGTGTCGCCGCCGGGGCCGGTGGACGAGCCGTTGGGCTGGGCGGGAGAGGACTCGGTGTCGGTGACCGGGGCCTCGTCGGCGTCGGCGGTCTCGACCGCGTCGGCGGTGACCTCACCGGACGCGGCGGCCGCGCCGGCGCCGGAGGCGAACCGGGTGCCGCGGGCGCGCTCGGCCTCGCCGACCGCCTGCTGCGCCACGGTCAGGGCCTCGACCAGCTCGATGACCGCCATGGGCGCG
This sequence comes from Geodermatophilus sp. SYSU D00815, assembly GCF_054050035.1. Lineage (NCBI taxonomy): Bacteria > Bacillati > Actinomycetota > Actinomycetes > Geodermatophilales > Geodermatophilaceae > Geodermatophilus > Geodermatophilus sp. SYSU D00815. The sequence continues at coordinate 125,304 of NZ_JBJGYO010000007.1, forward strand.
TTGTCGCCCTTGCGGTTGCCCACCTTGGTGATGCGGGTGTAGCCGCCCGCGCGGTTCTCGTAGCGCGGCCCGATCTCGGCGAACAGGTGGTGGACGACGTCCTTGTCGCGGATGACGGTCATCACCTGCCGCCGGGCGTGCAGGTCCCCGCGCTTGGCGAAGGTCACCAGCTTCTCGGCGAACGGACGCAGCCGCTTCGCCTTCGCCTCGGTGGTGGTGATCCGCCCGTGCTCGAACAGCGACGTGGCCAGGTTGGCCAGCATCAGCCGCTCGTGCGAGGGGGACCCGCCGAGACGGGGGCCCTTGGTGGGGGTGGGCATGGTCGGTCTCTCCTCAGGCGGCCGGGCGGATCGGTGCCGGGCTGCGGTCCGTGGCGGTGCGTAAGTCGCTGTTCAGTGTGGCGGTCCGGGAGACCGGTCCGGGCGGCGGGGTCACCCCCGCCGCCCGGACGCGCAGCGTCAGAGCTGCTCGGTCTCCTGGTACGCGGTCTCGTCGTACTGGGCGTCACCGTAGGCGGTGCCGTAGTCGGCGGCGCCGTGGTACGCGTCGGTCTCGTAGCCCTCGTCGTAGCTCTCGACCGAGGTCGGGATGAACCCGGGCGGGCTGTCCTTGAGCGCGAGACCCATGGCCGCGAGCTTCATCTTGACCTCGTCGATGGACTTGGCCCCGAAGTTGCGGATGTCGAGCAGGTCGGCCTCGGAGCGGGTGACGAGCTCACCGACGGTGTGCACGCCCTCGCGCTTGAGGCAGTTGTAGGACCGGACGGTGAGGTCCATGTCCTCGATCGGCATCGAGAAGTTCGCGATGTCCGCCGCCTCGGCCGGGCTCGGCCCCACCTCGATGCCCTCGGCGTCGATGTTCAGCTCGCGGAGCAGGCCGAACAGCTCGACCAGCGTGGAGCCGGCGCTGGCGATCGCGTCGCGCGGGGCGATCGACGGCTTGGTCTCGACGTCGACGACCAGGCGGTCGAAGTCGGTCCGCTGCTCGACACGGGTGGCCTCGACGGCGTAGGTCACCTTCAGCACCGGCGAGTAGATCGAGTCGACGGGGATGCGGCCGATCTCCTGGCCGGGCTGCTTGTTCTGCGGCGCCGGCACGTAGCCGCGGCCCCGCTCGACGACCAGCTCGATCTCCAGGCGGCCCTTGCCGTTGAGGGTCGCGATGTGCAGGTCGGGGTTGTGCACCTCGACACCGGCGGGCGGCGCGATGTCGGCCGCGGTGACCTCGCCCGGGCCCTGCTTGCGCAGGTACATGGTCACCGGCTCGTCGGAGTCGGAGCTGACGACCAGGCCCTTGAGGTTGAGGATGATCTCGGTGACGTCCTCCTTGACGCCCGGCACGGTGGTGAACTCGTGCAGGGTGCCCTCGATGCGGATGCTCGTGACCGCGGCACCGGGGATCGAGGACAGGAGGGTGCGCCGCAGGGAGTTGCCGAGGGTGTAACCGAAGCCCGGCTCGAGCGGCTCGATGACGAACCGCGAGCGCTGCTCGGAGAGGGTCTCCTCGGTCAGCGTCGGACGCTGTGCGATGAGCATGGGGATGCTTCTCCTTCAGGTCCTCCGGCGCCCGCCATATGACGCCGTGAGGGGGTGGTGCTGGCTCCGCCGGGCATCTGTCCGCCCGCCGGAGCCGGCCTGGTGCAGGGACCGGGGTCCCTGCACCAGGCGGCGAGCTCCTACTTGGAGTAGAGCTCGACGATCAGCTGCTCCTGGACCGGGGTGTCGATGACCTGCCGGGCCGGGATGCTGTGCACGAGGACGCGCAGCTGGCTGCTGATGACCTCCAGCCACGGCGGCACCGGGCGCTCGCCGGCGCGGGCCTGGGCGATCTGGAAGGGCACCATCGCCTTGGACTTCTCGGCCACCTCGATGATGTCGTTCTCGCTCACGCGGTACGACGGGATGTCGACCTTGCGGCCGTTCACCCGGATGTGGCCGTGGCGGACCAGCTGGCGGGCCATGTCGCGGGACTCGGCGAAGCCGGCCCGGTAGACCACGTTGTCCAGCCGCGACTCGAGGATCTGCAGCAGGACCTCACCGGTCTTGCCGGTCTTGCGGTTGGCCTCTTCGTAGTAACCGCGGAACTGCTTCTCCAGCACGCCGTAGATGCGGCGGGCCTTCTGCTTCTCGCGCAGCTGCAGCAGGTACTCGCTGTCCTTGCTGCGGCCCCGCCCGTGCTCACCCGGCGGGTAGGGCCGGATCTCGATCGGGCACTTCGGGGACTCGCACTTGCTGCCCTTGAGGAACAGCTTCATCTTCTCGCGACGGCACATGCGGCAGTCGGCGCCGGCGTAACGGGCCACTTTCGATCTCTCCTCGTTCTGTCTCGTCAGTGGCCGGTCAGACCCGGCGGCGCTTCTTCGGGCGGCAGCCGTTGTGCGGCTGCGGGGTGACGTCCTGGATCTGGCCCACCTCGAGGCCGGTGGCCTGCAGCGAGCGGATCGCGGTCTCCCGACCCGAGCCCGGGCCCTTGACGAAGACGTCGACCTTGCGCATGCCGTGCTCCTGCGCCTTGCGGGCGGCGTTCTCGGCGGCCATCTGCGCGGCGAACGGCGTGGACTTGCGCGAGCCCTTGAAGCCGACGTGGCCGGCGGAGGCCCAGCTGATCACGTTCCCGTTGGGGTCGGTGATCGACACGATCGTGTTGTTGAACGTGCTCTTGATGTGCGCGGCGCCGTGGGCGACGTTCTTCTTCTCCTTGCGGCGGACCTTCTTGGCGCCGGCCGCAGCGCGAGCCCTGGGAGGCATGAGTCTTTTCCGTGTCCTTCTGACGTATGGCCAAGAACAGCACGCCGCGCGCGGTCGCTCCCGCCCTCCCGGGTCGCTGCGACCGCGCGCGCGGCGGCTTACTTCTTGCCGGCCTTCTTCTTGCCGGCGATGGTCTTGCGCGGGCCCTTGCTCGAGCGCGCGTTGGTGCGGGTGCGCTGACCGTGGACCGGCAGGCCCCGGCGGTGGCGCAGCCCCTGGTAGCAGCCGATCTCGACCTTGCGGCGGATGTCGGCGGCCACCTCGCGGCGGAGGTCACCCTCGACGCGGAAGTGCTCGTCGATGTAGTCGCGGAGCTTCAGCAGGTCCTCGTCGCCGAGGTCCTTGACGCGCAGGTCCGGGCTGACGCCGGTCGCGGCCAGGGTCTCCTTGGCGTGGGCCTTGCCGATGCCGTAGATGTAGGTGAGCGCGATCTCCATCCGCTTCTCGCGGGGCAGGTCGACGCCGGCCAGTCGTGCCATGTTTCAGGTACTCCCTCAGCCCTGGCGCTGCTTGTGCCGGGCGTTGTCGCAGATGACCATGACCCGGCCGTGCCGGCGGATCACCTTGCACTTGTCGCAGATCTTCTTCACCGACGGCTGGACCTTCACCGGTGCCGCCCCTCATTCCTCATGCTCGTTCGCCGACTCGCGCTGCTGACGGGTGCAGCCGCGCGGTGCGGCGGTTACTTGTACCGGTAGACGATGCGACCGCGGGTCAGGTCGTAGGGCGAGAGCTCCACGACCACGCGGTCCTCGGGCAGGATGCGGATGTAGTGCTGGCGCATCTTGCCGCTGATGTGGGCGAGCACCCGGTGCCCGTTCTGCAGCTCGACCCGGAACATCGCGTTGGGCAGCGGCTCGACGACGCGACCCTCGACCTCGATGGCCCCGTCCTTCTTCGCCATGCCCGACACGGCCTCCCTGACTCGGTGTGCGCCCACGCCGGAACCCGGTGCGGACGCTCGGTGGTTGCAGAACTGGTGGTGCCTGACGTCCTCGCAGAGGGCGCCCTGCGTCACGCGGCCACAGCACGACGACAGGACGGCGCGAACGCCACAGGCCACTGTACCCCGGCGTGGCGTCCCCCTCCAACCCGGGCCGGTGTGACGGACACCGGCCCCGGCCAGGGGGCTCGCTCAGCGCCGGACGCTCAATGGCGGACGGTGATGCCGAAGGGGGCGAGCCCCGCGGCGCCGCCGTCCTCGGCGGTGAGGACCCACGGGCCCTCGGGGGTGATCGCCACCGTGTGCTCGAAGTGGGCGGCGCGGGAGCCGTCCTTGGTGACGACCGTCCAGCCGTCGTCGAGCTCGGCGGTCGCCGGGTCCCCCACGGTGACCATCGGCTCGATGGCCAGCACGAGCCCCGGCACGAGCTTGGGGCCGCGGCCCGCCCGCCCGTAGTTGAGCACGTGCGGGTCCTGGTGCATCTCGGTGCCGATGCCGTGCCCGCCGTAGTGGTCGACGATGCCGTACGGGTGCGCCTCGGCGGTGATCACCTGCTCGACGGCGTGGCTGATGTCGGTGAGCCGGCCCCCGGCGACGGCCCGCGCCAGCCCCGCCCACATCGAGCGCTCCGTGACGTCGAGCAGCGCGGCGTCCTCGGCCGACGCCTCCCCCACGGTCACCGTGATGGCCGAGTCGCTGTGCCAGCCCTCGAGGATGGCGCCGCAGTCGATGGAGATGTTGTCGCCCTCGACGAGCCGGCGCTGGGGGTTCGGGATGCCGTGGACGATCTCGTCGTTGATGGACGTGCAGATCGTGCCCGTGAAGCCGTGGTAGCCGAGGAAGTTCGGCACGGCCCCGTGGGAGCGGATGTAGTCCTCGGCGACGCCGTCGAGCTCCTTGGTGCTGACGCCGGGACGGACGGCGGCCCTGACGGCCTGGAGCGCTCCGTGGGTGATCAGCCCGGAGGCACGCATGAGCTCGATCTCGTGCGGCGTCTTGATCTGGATCATGCGTCCACTCCACTTCGCCAGCCGCGGGATCCGGGCCAGGATCTGCCTACCCATTCCCGCGCTGCCCTCAGTCTGCGTGCGGCTGCTGGCCGTCCGGCCGGCCGAGCGCGGCCATCGCACGCGCGGTGACCTCCTCGATCTCGCCCATGGCGTCGATCCGGGAGAGCAGCCCTTCCGCCTCGTAGAACCCCGACAGCGGCGCCGTCTGTTCCCGGTACACCTCGAGCCGGTGGCGGACCGTCTCGGGCTTGTCGTCGTCGCGCTGCACCCACTGGCCGTCGACGAGCATGCGCCGGCCGGACAGCCGGCGGACCAGCTCCTCCTCGTCGACGACGAGCTCGAGCACGCGGTCGAGGGCCCCGCCGAGCTCCGCCAGGGAGGTGCGCAGCTGCTCGGCCTGGGGGATGGTCCGGGGGAAGCCGTCGAGCAGGAACCCGGCCTTGGCGTCGGGTTCGGCGAGCCGGTCGCTGACCATGGCCACCGTGATCTCGTCCGGGACGAGGTCGCCGGCGTCCATGAACACCTTGGCCTGCTGGCCCAGCTCGGTCCTGCCGCTGACGTTGGCGCGGAAGATGTCGCCGGTCGAGATCGCCGGGACGCCGAGCTGACCGGCGATGATCTGCGCCTGCGTGCCCTTGCCGGCCCCCGGCGGCCCGAGCAGGACGACGCGCACTACTTCAGGAACCCTTCGTAGTTGCGCTGGTTGAGTTGCGTCTCGATCTGCTTCACCGTCTCCAACCCCACTCCGACCATGATGAGCACCGCGGTCCCGCCGAACGGGAAGTTCTGGTTCTGCCCCTGCTGCGTGATGGACAGGAAGAAGTTCGGCAACACTGCCACGAGCCCGAGGTAGATCGAACCGGGGAGGGTGATCCGGGAGAGCACGTACTGCAGGTACTCGGCCGTGGGACGGCCGGGACGGATGCCGGGGATGAAGCCGCCGTAGCGCTTCATGTCGTCGGCCCGTTCCTCCGGGTTGAAGGTGATCGACACGTAGAAGTACGTGAAGAACACGATCAGCCCGAAGTACAGGGCGATGTGCACGGGGCTGCTCTGGTCGATGACGTACGTCTCGAAGAACTGCCGGACCGGGCCGGTCTCGTCGCCCTGCAGCTGCGTGATGAGCTGCGGCAGGTAGAGCAGCGACGACGCGAAGATGACCGGGATGACGCCGGCCTGGTTGACCTTCAGCGGCAGGTAGGTGGACGTGCCGCCGTACATCCGCCGGCCGACCATCCGCTTGGCGTACTGGACAGGGATGCGCCGCTGCGCCTGCTCGACGTAGACGACGGCACCGATGATCAGCAGCGCGAGCAGGCAGATCAGCGTGAAGACGAGCACGCCGCGGGTCTGCAGGATCGAGCCGCCCTCGGCCGGGATGCGCGCGGCGATCGACGTGAAGATCAGCACGGACATGCCGTTGCCGATCCCCTTCTCGGTGAGCAGCTCGCCCAGCCACATGATCACGGCGGTGCCGGCGGTCAGGGCGATCACCAGCACGACCGTCGTCCAGACCGAGTCGTCGGGGATGATCTCCTGCTGGCACTCGGGGAAGAGCTGACCGCTGCGGGCCAGCGCGATGATGCCGGTGCTCTGCAGGATCGCCAGCGCGATCGTGAGGTAGCGGGTGTACTGGGTCAGCTTCTGCTGACCCGACTGCCCTTCCTTCTTCAGCTGCTCGAACCGCGGGATCACCACCACCAGCAGCTGGATGATGATGCTCGCCGTGATGTACGGCATGATCCCGAGCGCGAACACCGACAGGCGCAGCAGCGCGCCGCCGGAGAAGAGGTTGACCAGCGAGTAGACGTCGCGCTGGGCGCCCTGGCTGGCCGCGTCGAGGCAGCTGTTGATGGCGGCGACCGAGACGCCGGGGCCGGGCACGCTGGCGCCCAGGCGGTAGACGGCGATGATCGCCAGGGAGAACAACAGCTTGCGCCGGAGGTCTGGCGTCCGGAACGCCGCGGCGAACGCCTGCAGCACGTGCCCTCCCCTGGTCGGTCGATCGAGATTAGCAATTGAAGGACCCTGCCCCCCTCACCGCTCGCGAGCTCGCGGCGAGCCTCTGGACGGGGCCGGGGGGGAGTCCGGGCAGCAGACGACCCCGGGGCGGGAGGTCCGCCCCGGGGTCATCGCGGTTCAGATGCGGGTGACGCTGCCCCCGGCAGCGGCGATCTTCTCCGCGGCGGACGAGGAGAACGCGTGCGCGTGCACGTGCACCTCGATGCCGCCCAGCTCACCGGTGCCGAGCACCTTGACCGGCTGGCCGCGGCGGACCGCGCCGGCCTCGGCCAGGCTGTCGGGGTTGATCGAGCCGCCCTGCGGGAAGAGCGCCGCAATCCGGTCGAGGTTGACGACCTGGAAGACGACCTTGTTCGGGTTCTTGAACCCGGACAGCTTCGGCAGCCGCATGTGCAGCGGCGTCTGGCCACCCTCGAAGCGGGCGGAGACGTTGCTCCGCGCGCCGGTGCCCTTCGTGCCGCGACCGGCGGTCTTGCCCTTGGAGCCCTCACCGCGACCCACACGGGTCTTCGGGGTGTGGGCGCCCGGGGCCGGACGCAGGTGGTGGACCTTGAGAGTCATGTCGGTTCCCTGCTCAGCTGATCTCTTCGACGGTGACCAGGTGGGGCACCGTGGCGACCATCCCGCGGATCTCGGGACGGTCCTCCTGCACGACCGAGTCGTTGATCCGCTTCAGGCCCAGGGACCGCAGCGTCTGCCGCTGGTTGGGCTTGGTGCCGATCGCCGACCGGATCTGGGTGACCTTGATCTGCGCCATCTCAGACCCCCTGGCCCGCCCGCGCCCGCAGCATGGCCGCCGGAGCGACGTCCTCGAGGGGCAGCCCGCGGCGGGCCGCGATCTCCTCGGGGCGCACGAGGTCCTTCAGCGCCTGCATGGTCGCGTGCACGATGTTGATCGGGTTCGACGAACCCAGGCTCTTGGAGAGCACGTCGTGGATGCCGGCGCACTCCAGGACGGCGCGCACCGGACCACCGGCGATGACCCCGGTACCGGGGCTGGCCGGCTTGAGCAGCACGACACCGGCCGCCGCCTCACCCTGCACGGGGTGCGGGATGGTGCTGGCGATCCGGGGCACCTTGTAGAAGTGCTTCTTGGCCTCCTCGACGCCCTTGGCGATGGCCGCGGGCACCTCCTTGGCCTTGCCGTAGCCGACGCCCACGGTGCCGTCGCCGTCGCCCACGACCACCAGCGCGGTGAAGCTGAACCGCCGACCGCCCTTGACGACCTTGGACACGCGGTTGATGGCCACCACGCGCTCGATGTAGTTGCTCTTCTCGGCGGGAGCGCCCCCCTGGCCCCGCCCGCCGTCACGACGGTCGCGGCGGTCGTTACCGCCGCCGGCGCCGCCGCCGCGTCGCTGTGGTCCTGGCATCAGACGTCCCTCTCGATCTGCTCGCTCGTGTTCATCAGAAGTCCAGACCGCCCTCGCGGGCACCGTCGGCCAGGGCGGCGATCCGCCCGGCGTACCGGTTGCCGCCGCGGTCGAAGACGACGGCGGTGATGCCGGCGGCCTTGGCCCGCTCGGCCACCAGCGCGCCCACCTGGCGGGCGTGGGCGGACTTGTCGCCCTCGGTGCCGCGGATGCTGGCGTCCAGCGTCGAGGCGCTGACCAGCGTGCGGCCGACGGTGTCGTCGACGACCTGCACGTGGATGTGCCGCGAGCTGCGGTTGACCACCAGGCGCGGGCGCTCCGGCGTGCCGGAGACCCGCTTGCGCAGCCGGGTGTGGCGGCGCAGCCGCGAGACGCGGCGCGCGGTGCTGACGTCGGTGCCGACGGGCTTGTGCACCCGCGCGGTCTTCTCTGCCTGAGCCATCACTTACCCGTCTTCCCGACCTTGCGCTTCACGACCTCGCCCTGGTACCGCACACCCTTGCCCTTGTAGGGGTCGGGCTTGCGGAGCTTGCGGATCTTGGCCGCGACCTCGCCGACCTGCTGCTTGTCGATGCCCTCGACCCGGAAGCGGGTGGGGGCCTCGACCGTGAAGGTGATGCCCTCGGGGGCCTTCACCGGCACCGGGTGGCTGTAGCCCAGCGCGAACTCCAGGTCCGTGCCGCGGGCCTGGACGCGGTAACCCACGCCAACGATCTCCAGGGTCTTGCTGTAGCCCTGGGTGACGCCGGTGATCATGTTGGCGATGAGCGTGCGCGACAGGCCGTGCAGAGCCCGGCTGTTCCGCTCGTCGTCCGGCCGCTTGACCAGGAGGGTGCCGTCCTCACCGCGCTCGACGGTGATCGGGGCCGCGACGGTGTGCGAGAGCGAGCCCTTGGGGCCCTTCACGCTGACCGTGCGGCCGTCGATGGCGACGTCCACACCACCGGGCACCGGAATCGGCAGTCGTCCGATCCGTGACATCTTCGCTCGCTCCTCTTACCAGACGTAGGCGAGGACTTCCCCGCCCACGCCCTTCTTGGTCGCCTGCTTGTCGGTCAGCAGCCCGCTCGAGGTGGAGATGATCGCCACCCCGAGGCCGCCCAGGACCTTGGGCAGGGAGTTCGACTTGGCGTAGACCCGCAGACCGGGCTTGGAGACCCGCCGGACGCCGGCGATGCTCCGCTCACGGTTGGGGCCGTACTTCAGGTCGACGACGAGCTCCTTGCGGACGGTGCCGTCCACCTCGACCTCGTTGACCTTCCAGCCGGCGATGTAGCCCTCCTGCTGGAGGATCTCGGCGATGTGGGTCTTCAGCTTCGACGACGGCATGGTCGCGGAGTCGTGGTACGCGGCGTTGGCGTTGCGCAGCCGCGTCAGCATGTCCGCGATCGGGTCGGTCATCGTCATGACGGTGTGGTGCCTCTCTCGCCGCGGTTCCTCTGGCGCTCGGTCACGGAGACTTGGCGCCGGGCCTCTCGGCGATCGTCGAAGGTGCTCGTCCCTCCCGGGACGAGACCATCGGGGGGTGGGTTACCAGGAACTCTTGCTGACGCCGGGGAGCTCCCCGGCGTGGGCCATCTCCCGCAGGCAGATCCGGCACAGGCCGAACTTGCGGAAGACCGCGTGCGGACGCCCGCACCGCTGGCAGCGGGTGTAGCCGCGGACCGCGAACTTGGGCTTGCGGGCCGCCTTGTTGATCAGAGCCTTCTTGGCCATCGGTATCTCCTGCCCCGGCTCAGCGGGTGGTCGTGACGACGGGCTGGCCGGCGAAGGGGAAGCCGAGCAGGCGGAGCAGCTCGCGACCCTCGTCGTCGGTCGTGGCGGTGGTGACCAGCGTGATGTCCATGCCGCGCGGCCGGTCGATCTTGTCCACGTCGATCTCGCGGAACATCGACTGCTCGGTCAGCCCGAACGTGTAGTTGCCGTGGCCGTCGAACTGCTTGGCGTTGAGGCCGCGGAAGTCGCGGATGCGCGGCAGGGCGAGCGACAGCAGGCGGTCGAGGAACTCCCACATGCGGTCGCCGCGCAGGGTGACCTTGGCGCCGATCGGCATGCCCTCGCGCAGCTTGAACTGCGCGATGGACTTGCGGGCGCGGACGACGGCCGGCTTCTGGCCGGTGATGGCGGTGAGGTCGCGGACCGCGCCGTCCATCAGCTTCGCGTCCCGGGTGGCCTCGCCGACGCCCATGTTGACGACGATCTTGGTCAGCCGCGGGATCTGCATGACGTTGGCGTAGCCGAACTCCGACTGCAGCGCCGGCACGATCTCCGCGCGGTAGCGCTCGAGCAGCCGGGGCAGCTCACGGGTGGGGGCAGTCATTGTCCTCAGAGGTCCTTACCGGTGCGCCGCGAGACCCGGACCTTGCGGCCTTCCTCGTCGATGCGGTAGCCGACCCGGGTCGGCTTGTCCTCGGAGTCGATCACCATCACGTTGCTCACGTGGATGGGCGCCTCCTGCGTGACGATCCCGCCCTGCTGGGCACCGCGCTGGCTGGTGCTGATGCGCGTGTGCTTCTTGATCCGGCCGACGCCCTCGACGAGCACCTTCTGGATCTGGGGGTAGGCGGCGATGACGCGACCCTTGGCGCCCCGGTCCTTGCCGGAGAGCACCAGGACGGTGTCGCCCTTCTTCACCTTCATGGACGGCGCCTTCGCGCGGCTGGTCGCCGCCTTCTGCTTCTTCGTGACGGCCATGGTCACAACACCTCCGGGGCGAGCGAGATGATCCGCATGAAGCGCTTGTCGCGCAGTTCGCGGCCGACCGGGCCGAAGATGCGGGTGCCGCGCGGGTCACCGCTGTCGCGGATGATCACCGCGGCGTTCTCGTCGAATCGGATGTAGGAACCGTCCGGACGACGCCGCTCCTTCACCGTGCGGACGACGACCGCCTTGACGACGTCCCCCCGCTTCACACCGGCACCGGGCAGCGCGTCCTTCACGGTGGCGACGATGACGTCGCCGATGCCCGCGTAGCGTCGCCCGGAACCGCCGAGCACCCGGATGCAGAGGATCTCCTTTGCTCCGGTGTTGTCGGCGACTCGCAGCCGCGACTCCTGCTGGATCACGTCCCTACTCCTATGTCTTCGTGCTTCTGCTGTGGCGCGGGTCGGGGTGCGACGTCACGCTCTTGTCACGCGCAGACGGCCGGGGGCGTACCGCCCGGCCGTCGGGTCCGTGGAAGGCCGGCCCGAGGTGGGCCGACCGTCCACGGTACCTGGTGCTTACTTGGCCTTCTCGAGGACCTCGACCAGCCGCCACCGCTTGGTGGCCGACAGCGGCCGGGTCTCCATGATCTGCACGCGGTCGCCGACGCCCGCCACGTTCTGCTCGTCGTGGGCCTTCAGCTTGCTCGTGCGCCGGATGACCTTGCCGTAGAGGCCGTGCTTCACGCGGTCCTCGACCTCGACGACGATGGTCTTCTCCATCTTGTCGCTGACCACGAGGCCCTCCCGGACCTTGCGGTAGCCACGGCCGGCCAGGCCGGGGCCCGTCGCGACGGACTCGTTGACCTCGCTCATGCGACACCCTCGTTCGGGGCGACCGACAGGCCCAGCTCGCGCTCGCGCATGATCGTGTAGATCCGGGCGATGTCGCGGCGGACCGTCTGCAGTCGCCGGTTGTTGTCCAGCTGGCCGGTGGCCACCTGGAAGCGCAGGTTGAACAGCTCTTCCTTCGACTCGCGCAGCTTGGTGGCCAGCTCGTCGGCCGAGAGCTCACGCAGCTCCGGAGCGGTCAGACCGGCAGCCATCACACCTCTCCTTCACGCGTGATGAAGCGGGCCTTCATCGGGAGCTTGTGGATCGCGCGGCGCATGGCCTCGCGGGCCACGGCCTCCGGCACGCCCGACAGCTCGAACATGACCCGACCGGGCTTGACGTTGGCGACCCACCACTCCGGCGAGCCCTTGCCGGAACCCATGCGGGTCTCGGCCGGCTTCTTGGTGAGCGGGCGGTCCGGGTAGATGGTGATCCAGACCTTGCCGCCACGGCGGATGTGCCGGGTCATGGCGATACGGGCGGACTCGATCTGCCGGTTCGTCACGTACGCCGGCTCCAGGGCCTGGATGGCGTACTCACCGAAGTTGATCGAGGTGCCCCCCTTCGCCGCCCCGGAGCGGCTCGGGTGGTGCTGCTTGCGGTGCTTGACCCGCCGAGGGATCAGCATGGGATCAGGCCTCCGTGTTCCCGGCACCGGCCGACTCGGCGGCAGCGGTACCCTCGGCGCCGGCGGCCTCGCCGACGCTCTGCGCGGGCGCGACGTCGCCGGACGTGGCGGCGACGGCGCTGGTGGTGTCGACCTCGGGCGCGGCCGGGGCCTCGGGAGCGGTGGACTCCGCCGCGGCGCGGCCGGCCTCGGTGCCGCCGGCGGTGGTGCCGGACGAGCCCGAACGACGCGGGCGCTGCGAGCGCTCGCGGCGCTGCTGCCGGGCGGCCAGGGCCTCGAGGGCCTCGCGCTCGGCGCGGGAGCCGCTCACGTCGCCCTTGTAGATCCAGACCTTGACGCCGATGCGGCCGAAGGTGGTCCGGGCCTCGTAGAGGCCGTAGTCGATGTTCGCGCGCAGCGTGTGCAGCGGCACACGGCCCTCGCGGTAGAACTCCGACCGGCTCATCTCCGTGCCGCCGAGGCGGCCGGAGCACTGCACCCGGATGCCCTTGACCTGCGGGCTGCGCTGCGCGGACTGCATCGCCTTGCGCATGGCGCGGCGGAAGCTGACGCGGCTGGACAGCTGCTCGGCCACGGCCTGGGCCACGAGCTGGGCGTCGGCCTCGGGGTTCTTCACCTCGAGGATGTTGAGCTGCACCTGCTTGCCGGTGAGCTTCTCCAGCTCACCGCGGATCCGGTCGGCCTCCGCGCCGCGGCGGCCGATGACGATGCCCGGCCGGGCGGTGTGGATGTCGACGCGGACGCGGTCACGGGTGCGCTCGATCTCCACCTTGGAGATGCCGGCCCGCTCCATGCCCTTGCTCATGAGCTTGCGGATGGCCACGTCTTCCTTGACGTAGTCCTTGTACAGCTTGTCGGCGTACCACCGGGACTTGTAGTCGGTGGTGATGCCGAGTCGGAACCCGTGCGGGTTGACCTTCTGACCCACTATCGGGTCCCTCCCCTCGTGTTGCTCCTACGACCGGCCTGCTGCGTGGCCGGGCCGGACTGGCCGGTGTCCCGCCGCGCCTTGCGCGACTTGGACGCCAGCTCCGGGCTCACGGTCACCTCGCTCACCTCGACGGTGATGTGGCTGGTCCGCTTGTTGATGCGGTACGCGCGGCCCTGCGCACGCGGACGGATCCGCTTCATGGTGGGGCCCTCGTCCACGTACGCCGCGCTGACCACCAGGGCCTGCGGGTCGAGCTGCAGGTTGTGCTCGGCGTTGGCCACCGCGCTGGCGACGACCTTGGCCACCGGCTCGCTGGCGGCCTGGGGCGCGAAGCGCAGCAGCGCGAGCGCCTCGTCGGCGGGCAGGTAGCGGATGAGGTCCACCACCCGGCGGGCCTTCATCGGGGTCACGCGGACGAACCGGGCCGTGGCCCGGGCGACCGGCGCGTCCTGTCCCAACTGGGAAGTCATCGTGATCTCTCTCTACCTCAGCCGCGCCGCGACCGACGGTCGTCCTTGACGTGCCCACGGAACGTGCGCGTGGGCGCGAACTCGCCGAGCTTGTGCCCGACCATCGCCTCGGTCACGAACACCGGGACGTGCTTGCGTCCGTCGTGCACGGCGATCGTGTGCCCGAGCATGTCCGGGATGATCGTCGAGCGCCGCGACCAGGTGCGGATGACGGTCTTGGTGCCCTTCTCGTTCTGCGCGTCCACCTTCTTGAGCAGGTGGTCGTCGACGAACGGGCCCTTCTTCAGGCTGCGTGGCATGTCTGTCGGACTCCTCTACCCGCTCAGCGCTTCTTGTTGGCGCGCCGGCGGCGCACGATCATGGCGTCGGAGGCCTTGCGCTTGCGCGTGCGGCCCTCCGGCTTGCCCTTCGGGTTGACCGGGTGGCGACCACCGGAGGTCTTCCCCTCACCACCGCCGTGCGGGTGGTCGACCGGGTTCATGGCCACACCGCGGACGGTCGGGCGCTTGCCCTTCCACCGCATGCGGCCGGCCTTCCCCCAGTTGATGTTCGACTGCTCGGCGTTGCCCACCTCGCCGACGGTGGCGCGGCAGCGCACGTCGACGTTGCGGATCTCACCCGACGGCATGCGCAGCTGCGCCAGCCGGCCCTCACGGGCGACGAGCTGGACGCTGGTCCCGGCCGAGCGGGCGATCTTCGCCCCGCCGCCCGGACGCAGCTCGATGGCATGAACAACGGTGCCGACGGGGATGTTCCGCAGCGGCAGGTTGTTGCCCGGCTTGATGTCGGCCGAGGGCCCGCACTCGACGACGTCGCCCTGCTTGAGCCGGGCGGGCGCCAGGATGTAGCGCTTCTCGCCGTCGGCGTAGTGCAGCAGCGCGATCCGCGAGGTGCGGTTCGGGTCGTACTCGATGTGCGCGACCTTGGCCGGCACGCCGTCCTTGTCGGCCCGGCGGAAGTCGATCACCCGGTAGGCGCGCTTGTGCCCGCCGCCCTGGTGCCGCGCGGTCACCTTGCCGTGGACGTTGCGCCCACCGCGGCCGTGCAGCGGCCGGACCAGCGACTTCTCGGGGTGGTCGCGGGTGACCTCGGCGAAGTCGGCGACGCTCGAGCCACGCCGGCCCGGCGTCGTCGGCTTGTACTTGCGGATAGCCATTACTGGATCCCTTGTGTCCTTCGTCCCTGGTCCGCTCGGGCGTCAGGCGCCCGGGCCGCCGAAGATCTCGATGCGGTCGCCCGGCGCGAGCGACACGATGGCGCGCTTGGTGTCCTTGCGCTTGCCCATCCGGTTGCCGCGGCTGCGCTTGCGCTTGCCCTGACGGTTGACCGTGTTCACGCCGAGGACCTTCACGTTGAAGACCTGCTCCACGGCGATCTTGATCTGCGTCTTGTTCGCCTCGGGGAGGACGAGGAACGTGTACTGGTTCTCGTCCAGGAGGCCGTAGCTCTTCTCGGAGATGACCGGGGCGAGCAGGACGTCCCGGTGGTCGCGGACGCTCATGCCTTCTCCTCGGTGCTCGCGTCGTCGTCGTTCTGCGCCGCCGAGGTGGTCCTGTCCTCGGTGGGGGCGGTGGCGTCGGCGCCGGCGTTGGCGGCCTCGGCCTGCTCGGCCGGAGCCGCGGCGGCCTCCTCGGCGGTGGCCGGGGCCGGGTCCGCCTTCGGCTGCGCCTTCTTCGCCGCGGCCTTCTTCGCCGGGGCCGGCTCGGCCGGCGTCTCGCCGAGGTCGAGGTCGGTGGTGCCCTCGCCCTCGATCGAGGGGATCGCGCCCGGGATGTGCGGCGTGGTCAGGTCTGGCTTGTCGACGCCGGCGCCCGTGCCCGTGGCCGGGCCCGCGACGAACTCGGCGAGGGCGGTCTCGGTGAAGACCACGTCGTCGGCGTTGAGCACGTCGTAGGTGTTCAGCTGGCCGGCCTCGAGCAGGTGCACCCGGGGCTCGTTGCGCAGGCTGACCCAGTTCAGGACGTCGTCGCGGTCGAGGACGACCAGCACCTTCCGGGCCTCGGTGACCGCGTTCAGCGTGGCGAGGGCGGCCTTGGTCTTCGGGGCGTCCCCGTCGACGAAGGTGGTCACCACGTGCACCCGGCCCTCGCGGGCCCGGTCGGAGAGGGCACCGCGCAGGGCGGCGGCCTTCATCTTCTTGGGCGTCCGCTGGCTGTAGTCGCGCGGCTGCGGGCCGTGGACGGTGCCACCACCGGCGAACTGCGGCGCGCGGATCGAGCCCTGGCGGGCGCGGCCGGTGCCCTTCTGCCGGTACGGCTTGGTGCCACCGCCGCTGACCTGGCCACGCGTCTTGGTCGCGTGGGTGCCCTGGCGGGCGGCCGCCAGCTGGGCCACGACCACCTGGTGCATCAGCGCGACGCTGGCGGTCGTGTCGAACAGGTCACCGGGCAGCGTCGCGGTGCCGGCGGTCTCCCCCGCCGGCGTGCGGACGTCGACCGTGCGGTCGGTCCGGGTCCGGGTTGCGCTGGTCACTTCTCACTCCCCACGGGGCCGCCCTTGACGGCCGAACGGACGAGCACCAGGCCGCCCTTCGGACCGGGGATGGCGCCCTTGATCAGCAGCAGACCGCGCTCGGTGTCCACCTTGTGGACGTTGAGCGACAACGTCGTGGTCCTCACCGCGCCCATGCGGCCGGCCATGCGCAGGCCCTTGAACACGCGGCCCGGGGTGGACGCGCCACCGATGGAGCCGGGCGAGCGGTGCTTGCGCTGCGTGCCGTGCGCGGCGCCGAGGCCGCGGAAGCCGTGGCGCTTCATGACACCGGCGGTTCCCTTGCCCTTGCTGGTGCCGATGACGTCGACCTTGGCCACGCCGTCGAACACCTCGGCGGTCAGCTCCTGGCCGACCTCGTAGGTGGAGGCGTCCTCGGTGCGCAGCTCAACGAGGTGCCGGCGCGGCGTGACGCCCGCCTTCGCGAAGTGCCCGCCCTCGGGCTTGTTGACCTTGCGCGGGTCGATCTCACCGAACCCGAGCTGGACGGCCGAGTAGCCGTCGCGCTCGGGGGTGCGCACCTGGGTGACCACGCACGGCCCGGCCTTGACGACGGTCACCGGCACGATGCGGTTGTTCTCGTCGAAGACCTGGGTCATGCCCAGCTTCTCCCCGAGCAGGCCGCGGAATGTGCTCGCCATGTCTGCTTGAAGCCCTTACTGGATGTTGACGTCGACCGAGGCCGGCAGGTCGATGCGCATGAGCGCGTCCACCGTCTTCGGGGTCGGGTCGAGGATGTCGATGAGCCGCTTGTGCGTGCGCATCTCGAAGTGCTCGCGCGAGTCCTTGTACTTGTGCGGCGAGCGGATGACGCAGTACACGTTCTTCTCCGTCGGCAGCGGCACCGGGCCGACGACGCGCGCACCGGTCTTGGTCACCGTGTCGACGATGCGCCGCGCCGAGGCGTCGATCGCCTCGTGGTCGTAGGCCTTCAGCCGGATGCGGATCTTCTGTCCCGCCATCGCTGTTCTTCGCTCCTGCCGATCGGTATGTGTCTAGCTGGGGTGGGTCCGGGTGGACCGGCTGGGTCCGGACGGACCCGGGAGACGGGCGGCGGCCCGGTGGCCGCCGCCCGTCTGCGGGGTGCTACTTGATGATCTTCGTGACGCGACCGGCGCCGACGGTGCGGCCACCCTCACGGATGGCGAACCGCAGGCCCTCCTCCATGGCGATCGGCTGGATGAGCTCGACCGTCATCTCGGTGTTGTCGCCCGGCATGACCATCTCGGTGCCGGCGGGGAGCGTCACGACGCCCGTCACGTCCGTGGTCCGGAAGTAGAACTGCGGACGGTAGTTGTTGAAGAACGGCGTGTGCCGGCCACCCTCGTCCTTCGAGAGGATGTAGACCGAGCCCTCGAAGTTGGTGTGCGGGGTGATCGAACCCGGCTTCACCACGACCTGGCCGCGCTCGACGTCCTCGCGCTTGATGCCGCGGAGCAGGAGGCCGACGTTGTCACCGGCCTGGCCCTGGTCGAGCAGCTTGCGGAACATCTCGACACCGGTGACGGTGGTCTTGGTCGACGACGAGCGGATGCCGACGATCTCGACCTCCTCGTTCACCTTGATGATGCCGCGCTCGACGCGACCGGTGACGACGGTGCCACGACCGGTGATCGTGAAGACGTCCTCGACGGGCATGAGGAACGGCTTGTCGATCTCGCGCTGCGGCTCCGGAATCGCCGTGTCGACGGCGTTCATGAGCTCCATGAGCTTGTCGGCCCACTCGGGGTCGCCCTCGAGGGCCTTCAGCGCCGAGACGCGGACCACGGGGACGTCGTCGCCCGGGAACTCGTACTCGGACAGCAGCTCGCGGACCTCCAGCTCGACGAGCTCGAGGATCTCCTCGTCGTCGACCATGTCGGCCTTGTTCAGCGCCACGACGATGTAGGGGACGCCGACCTGGCGGGCCAGGAGGACGTGCTCCTTGGTCTGCGGCATCGGGCCGTCGGTCGCCGCGACCACCAGGATGGCGCCGTCCATCTGCGCCGCACCGGTGATCATGTTCTTGATGTAGTCGGCGTGACCGGGGCAGTCGACGTGCGCGTAGTGCCGGTTCTCGGTCTGGTACTCGACGTGCGCGATCGAGATCGTGATGCCGCGGGCCTTCTCCTCGGGCGCCTTGTCGATCTGGTCGAAGGCCGACACGGCGTTGAGGTCGGGGTACTTGTCGTGCAGCACCTTGGTGATCGCGGCAGTCAGCGTGGTCTTGCCGTGGTCGATGTGCCCGATGGTGCCGATGTTGACGTGCGGCTTGGTCCGCTCGAACTTGGCCTTGGCCACTGGGTTCCTCTCCTCGTGGTGACGCAGGTGGTGCGTGCTCTAGGGGTGGGCGGTGCTCGGGGGCCGGCGGGGGTCCCCCGCCGGCCGGGTTACTCGCCGGTGGCCTTGGCGATGATCTCCTTGGCCACGTTCTGCGGGACCTCGGCGTACGAGTCGAACACCATGGTGTAGCTCGCCCGCCCCTGGGTGCGGCTGCGCAGGTCGCCCACGTAGCCGAACATCTCCGAGAGCGGGACCAGGGCCCGGACGACGCGGGCGCCGGAGCGCTCCTCCATCGCCTGGATGATCCCGCGCCGGGAGTTCAGGTCGCCGATGACGTCACCCATGTAGTCCTCGGGCGTGACGACCTCGACGGCCATGAGCGGCTCGAGCAGGGCCGGGTCGGCCTTGCGCGCGGCCTCCTTGAAGACCATCGAGCCAGCGATCTTGAAGGCCATCTCCGACGAGTCGACCTCGTGGTACTGGCCGTCGACCAGGGTGGCCTTGATGCCGACCACGGGGTAGCCGGCGAGGATGCCGTACTGCATGGCGTCCTGGATGCCCTGGTCGACCGAGGGGATGTACTCCTTCGGCACGCGGCCACCGGTGACGGCGTTCTCGAACTCGTAGGTCGCCGAGTCGCCGCTGATGGGCAGCGGCTCGAGGGTGACCTGCACCTTCGCGAACTGGCCGGAGCCACCGGTCTGCTTCTTGTGCGTGTAGTCGTACTTCTCGACCCGCTTGCGGATGGTCTCGCGGTAGGCCACCTGCGGCTTGCCGACGTTGGCCTCGACCTTGAACTCGCGACGCATGCGGTCGACGAGGATCTCCAGGTGGAGCTCGCCCATGCCGGAGATGACCGTCTGACCGGTCTCCTCGTCCTGGTGGACGCGGAAGGTCGGGTCCTCCTCGGCCAGCTTCTGGATGGCCGTGGACAGCTTCTCCTGGTCGGCCTTGGTCTTCGGCTCGATCGCCACGTCGATGACCGGGTTGGGGAAGGTCATCGACTCGAGGATCACCGGGTGCTGCGGGTCGGACAGCGTGTCACCGGTCGTCGTCTGCTTGAGGCCGACGACGGCGACGATCTGGCCGGCGCCCACGCCCTCGCGCTCCTCGCGCTTGTTGGCGTGCATCTGGTAGATCTTGCCGATCCGCTCCTTGCGGTCCTTGGTGCTGTTGAGCACCGGGGACCCGGAGGCGACCTTGCCCGAGTAGACGCGGACGTAGGTCAGCTTGCCGAGGTGCTGGTCGGTCTGGATCTTGAAGGCCAGCGCGGAGAACGGCTCGCTCTCGTCGGCGTGCCGCACGACCTCGGTCTCGCCGTCGAGCGCGGTGCCGACGATCGACTCGATGTCCAGCGGGCTGGGCAGGTAGTCGACCACCGCGTCGAGCAGGGGCTGGACGCCCTTGTTCTTGAACGCGGTGCCGGTGAGCACCGGGTTGACCTGGCCGGCGATAGTCGCCTTGCGGATGGCGGCCTTCAGCGTCTCGACGGAGATCTCCTCGCCGCCGAGGTAGGCCTCCATGAGGGCGTCGTCGGTGTCGGCGACGGCCTCGAGCAGCTTCTCCCGGTACTCCGCCGCCTGGTCGGCGAGCTCGGCCGGGATCTCCTCGACCGAGTAGTCCTCGCCCATCTGCGTCTCGCCGCGCCAGGTGAGGGCGCGCATCCCGACCAGGTCGACGACGCCGATGAAGTCGGCCTCGGCGCCGATCGGCAGCTGCAGCACCAGCGGGTTGGCGCCGAGCCGCTCGACCATCATGTCCACGCAGCGGAAGAAGTCGGCACCGGTGCGGTCGAGCTTGTTGACGAAGCACATCCGCGGGACGCCGTACTTCTCGGCCTGCCGCCACACCTGCTCGGTCTGCGGCTCCACGCCGGCGACGCCGTCGTACACGGCCACCGCACCGTCGAGCACCCGCAGCGACCGCTCCACCTCGACGGTGAAGTCCACGTGCCCGGGGGTGTCGATGATGTTGATGTCGTGGCCGTTCCAGGAGCACTTCGTCGCGGCCGACGTGATCGTGATGCCGCGCTCCTGCTCCTGCTCCATCCAGTCCATCGTGGCCGCGCCGTCGTGGACCTCACCGATCTTGTAGTTGATACCGGTGTAGAAGAGGATGCGCTCGGTCGTCGTGGTCTTGCCGGCGTCGATGTGCGCCATGATCCCGATGTTGCGGGTCTTGGCGAGCTGGGCCTTGGTGTCGGCCATGTCCTTACTCCTCTTGCTGTCAGTCCACGTGCGGGGTGTCCGTGCGCGGGTGCCGGGGGTGTCCCGGCGCTCCCGCGGTCAGCGGGCGCCGCTGGACCTGCGTCACCAGCGGTAGTGCGCGAAGGCCTTGTTCGACTCGGCCATCTTGTGGGTGTCCTCGCGGCGCTTGACCGCCGCACCCAGACCGTTGCTCGCGTCGAGCAGCTCGTTCATCAGGCGCTCGGTCATCGTCTTCTCCCGGCGGGCCCGGCTGTACTGGATCAGCCAGCGCAGACCGAGGGTGGTGCTCCGGGAGGCGCGGACCTCGACCGGCACCTGGTAGGTCGCACCACCGACGCGGCGGCTGCGGACCTCGAGGGCCGGCTTGACGTTGTCCAGCGCCCGCTTGAGCGTGACGACCGGGTCCGTGTCGGTCTTCGCCCGGCAGCCCTCGAGGGCGCCGTAGACGATCGACTCGGCGACCGAGCGCTTGCCGTCGACCAGCACCTTGTTGATCAGCTGGGTGACCAGCGGCGACTGGTAGACCGGGTCGGCGACCAGCGGACGGCGCGGCGCGGGGCCCTTGCGCGGCATGTCAGCTCTTCTCCTTCTTCGCGCCGTACCGGCTGCGAGCCTGCTTGCGGTTGCGGACGCCCTGCGTGTCCAGCGAACCGCGGATGATCTTGTAGCGGACGCCCGGCAGGTCCTTCACACGGCCGCCGCGCACGAGCACCATCGAGTGCTCCTGCAGGTTGTGGCCGACGCCCGGGATGTAGGCGGTCACCTCGATGCCGCTGGTGAGACGGACGCGAGCGACCTTGCGCAGCGCCGAGTTCGGCTTCTTCGGCGTCGTGGTGTAGACGCGGGTGCACACGCCGCGGCGCTGAGGGGAACCCTTCAACGCCGGGGTCTTGGTCTTCTCGACCTTGTCCTCGCGGCCCTTGCGGACCAGCTGCTGGATCGTGGGCATGGGTGGCCTGGATCTCCTGCCTGCGCTGGGTGGTGCTCTAGGAACTACTGCTCTGGATGTCGTGCCGTGCTGGTGGTGCGTGCTGGTGGTGCTCTGGCGGTGCCGGCCCTGCTCGGGTCGTGACCGGGACCAGCCCGCCCGGCACCGTCCGGTCCACGCGGTCGGGCGTGTCACCCTTCCCCGGAACCGGCCGCTGTCGACGGACCGGATCGGTCGCCCCTCGCGACTCGGCGCCGCCTCCCCGGCCTCGACCGGGGGGACCCCGGTGTCCGGGAGGACACCCAGGCGCACCGCGAACGGGAGCAGGCCCAGGGCACCCTGGGCACGGCTGACCACGATACCCGCGCCGGAGAAGCCGGTGCAAACCGGGTCCCCATGTCGACCTGGACCCGTGCCCGCACCCGCCGCGGCGGGATCTCACCGGGGTAACGGGGGCGTCCCCGGAAGGCTTCCCGGGTGTGCGGTACGTCTCCCGGGCCGCGACGACAGTACCCCGGTCGCGCGTCCGCGGGACCGGCCCGCCGCGCCGGACCGCGGGCGCGCGCGACTGTCGGTCCCCCGCCGTAGCGTCCCGTGTGTCCGATCCCGTTCCGGCACCGGAGGTCCCGTGCTCCTCGACTCGGCCCGCGAGCTCAAGGCTCGCGTCCTCGCCGGCGTGCGCGCCGTCCCGGTGGCGCGGGAGGTCGGCGGGACGGCGGCGCCGCGGGTGGCCGTGGGGCTCGTCCCGGAGGGCAAGGGCCGCGCGCGGCTGGCCGTGCGGCTCGGCTCGTCCGCCGACCGGGAGCTCCTCCCGGACCTCGGCCCCGCGGCGGCCACCGAGCTCGAGCTGCGCGTGATCGGCCCGGTGCGCGCCCTCTCCTCCCCCACGCCCGACCGGCTCCGGCAGCGGGTGCGGCCGGTGCGCCCGGGCCTCTCGGTCGGGCACCCCTCCGTCACAGCGGGAACGCTGGGTGGGTTCGTGCGGCTCGACGGCCGGCTCGCGGTGCTGTCCAACAACCACGTGCTCGCCGCGAGCGACGCCGCCGCGGTGGGTGACCCGGTCCTGCAGCCCGGTCCCGCTGACGGCGGCTCGGACACCGACCGGATCGCGACGCTCACGGCCTTCCGCCGGTTCACCGAGGAGCCGAACCTCGTCGACGCCGCCGTCGCCGTGCTCGACGACGGCGTGGCGGCGGAGCCGGGGGCCCTGCCCGGCGGCCCGCTGGACGGCCCGGTGGCGGCGAGCGCCGGCATCGACCCCGACGAGCTGGTCGAGAAGGTCGGGCGGACGACGGGGCACACCCGCGGCCGGGTCTCCGCGGTGGAGGTCGACGGGGTCGCCGTCCAGTACGACCAGGTCGTCCACGTCTTCGACGACCAGGTCGAGGTGGAGGGGCTGACCGGCGCCTTCAGCGCGGGCGGCGACAGCGGCTCGGTGATCTGGCGCAGCGGCGACCGGGCTCCGCTGGCGCTGCTCTTCGCCGGCAGCGAGCAGGGCGGCAGCGCCGGGGGTGGCGTCACCTTCGCCAACCCCCTGGCCACGGTGCTCGACCTGTTCGGGGTGGAGTGGGTGTCGTCCTGACCCGTTGAGGGGCACCATGGGCTGGTGAGCCCCGACCGAGCCACCGCGCGCGCGGCCAAGAGCGCCCTCGCGCAGCGGCTGTCCGCCGAGCCGGGTGTCGTGGGGATCGGCCTGGCCCGCGGGGCGGGTGGCTACGTGCTCAAGGTGAACCTGGCCGACGCCGCGGCGGCCGGCCGGGTCCCCGGCGTCGTGGACGGCGTCCGGGTGGTCACCGAGGTGGTCGGGGCCGTCCGACCGCTCTGAGAAGGGGCCCCTGCCCCCACCGCTCGCGGGCTCGCGGCGGGTCCCTGCGGGGGGCCACCGGGCGGGTAGCCTGCGCGAATGCGCATCGGCATCCAGGCCAGCTACGCCGGGGGTTTCCGGCAGACGGCTGAGGAGATCCGCGATCTGGAGGCCGCGGGGCTCGACGTCGCACTGGTCTCGGAGGTCTACACCTTCGACGCGGTCAGCCAGCTGGGCTACCTGGCGGCGGTCACCGAGCGGGTGCAGCTGATGAGCGCCATCTTCCCGATCTACAGCCGCACGCCGGCCCTGACGGCGATGACCGCGGCGGGGCTGGACTTCGTGAGCGACGGCCGGTTCATCCTCGGGCTGGGTGCCTCCGGGCCGCAGGTGATCGAGGGTTGGCACGGCCTCCCCTACGACGCGCCGCTGCAGCGCACCCGCGAGGTCGTGGAGATCTGCCGGCAGGTGTGGCGGCGCGAGCGGCTGGAGCACCACGGCAGGAAGTACGACATCCCCCTCCCGGCGGAGCGGGGGACGGGGCTGGGCAAGCCGCTCAAGCTCATCAACCGCCCGGTGCGGGAGCGCATCCCCGTCATGCTGGCCGCGATCGGCCCCAAGAACGTCGAGCTCGCGGCCGAGATCGCCGAGGCCTGGCAGCCCATCTGGTTCCACCCCGAACGGGCGGCGGACATGTGGGGCGAGTCCCTCGCCGCCGGCAGGGCCAAGCGGGACCCCGCGCTCGGCGAGCTCGACATCGTCGTCGGCGTGCCGGTGGCCGTGGGCGAGGACGTGGACGCGCTGCACGACGCCGTCCGGCCGCACCTGGCGCTCTACGTCGGCGGCATGGGCGCTCGGGGCAAGAACTTCTACAACGACCTCGCGGTGCGCTACGGGTACGAGGCCGAGGCGCGGGAGGTCCAGGACCTCTACCTGTCCGGCAAGAAGGACCAGGCCGCCGCGGCGCTGCCCGAGGAGCTGGTGCGGGCGGTGTCGCTGATCGGGCCGGAGTCCTACGTCGCCGAGCGGGTCGCCGCGCTGGCCGAGGCGGGCGTCACCACGCTGAGCCTGCAGCCGCTGGACGACAGCCCCGGAGGCCGGCTGCGGACGGTGGAGACCATGCGCCGCATCGCCGGCTGACCGTGAGCACGCCGGCCGCCCCCACCGTCGCCGTCCGGGGGTCGTGGAGCGGGGAGGTCCCGCCCGAGCTGGCCCGCGTGCGGATCGCCGTCGGCGCCCGCTCCGGTGACCGCGCGCAGGCGCTGCGCGACCTCACCCGCCGGATCGACGAGGTCCGGACGGCGCTGGGCGGTTACGGCGCGGCCGTCGAGTCGGTCGAGGCCGGCACGCTGTGGGTGCGGCCGCAGGTCAAGGACGGCCGCCCGCGGGAGCGGGTCACCGGCTATCTCGCCGGCGCCCAGCTGACCGCGGTGGTGGTCGACTTCGCCGTCCTGGGGGACCTGCTGCTGCGGCTGGCCGACCGCGACATGCTCGCCCTCGAGGGCCCGTTCTGGGAGCTTCGCCCGGACAGCAACGCGTACCGGCGAGCGCGCACGGAGGCCGTCCGGGACGCGCGGCGGCGGGCCGAGGAGTACGCCGCCGCCGTCGGGGCGCGGCTGACCGGCCTGGTGGAGCTGGCGGACGAGGGCGTGTCCGGCCACGAGGGCCTCGCCGTGGCTCCGGCGATGTTCGGCCGGGCAGCGCACGACAGCGTCGCCGACGAGGTGCGCTTCGAGGTGGAGCCGGTGCCCCAGCGGGTGCACGCCTCCGTCCAGGCCCGCTTCACCTGCACCCAGCCCGCCCTCTGACGTCCTCCCCCACCGCGACGACTCCTCCCTCGTGCCGCACCGCCAGGGAGGAGGGGCCACGACCAGGTGACCTGATCGTGGCCCCGGCACGCGGAAGGGCCCCGCAGCCGGACGGCTGCGGGGCCCTTCTCGTGAGGTGCTGGAACGGCGCCCCCTGCAGGGTCCCGCTACGAACTCGTGAGCAGCGGGGGGCAGGAGGTGTTTCTCAGCCGCGCCAGTCGTACTCCTCCAGGCGCACGGCCTCGCCGCTGCCCTGGCCGAAGACGTCGGGGCTGTAGTACTGCCCGTCGTCGTAGCCGGCCATCGTGTAGACCGCGGCGCGGGCCTCCTCGGTCGGCTCGACCGTGATGTTCCGGTAGCGGCTGATGCCCGTACCCGCCGGGATCAGCTTGCCGATGATCACGTTCTCCTTGAGGCCGAGCAGGCTGTCGCTCTTGCCCTGGATCGCGGCGTCGGTGAGCACCTTGGTCGTCTCCTGGAAGGAGGCGGCCGACAGCCACGACTCGGTCGCGAGCGAGGCCTTGGTGATGCCCATCAGGACCGGACGGGCCGAGGCCGGCTCGCCGCCCTCGGCGACGACGCGGCGGTTCTCGGTCTCGAACAGCGTCCGCTCGACCAGCGCACCGGGCAGGAACTCCGTCGCACCCGAGTCGATGATGGTCACCCGCTTGAGCATCTGCCGGATGATCACCTCGATGTGCTTGTCGTGGATCGACACGCCCTGGCTGCGGTAGACCTCCTGGACCTCGCGGACCAGGTGCAGCTGCACCTCGCGCGGGCCCATGATCCGCAGCACCTCGTGCGGGTCCACCGCACCCTCGGTGAGCTGCTCGCCGACCTCGACGTGGGAACCGTCCTCGACCCGCAGCCGCGACCGGCGCGACAGCTTGTCGTAGACGACCTCGTCGGAGCCGTCGTCCGGGGTGATGGTCAGCTTGCGGAACTGCTCGCCGTCCTCGATCCGGACCGTGCCGGCCAGCTCGGCGATCGGGGCCTTGCCCTTGGGGACGCGGGCCTCGAAGAGCTCCACCACACGCGGCAGGCCGTGGGTGATGTCCTCACCCGCGACACCACCGGTGTGGAAGGTGCGCATCGTCAGCTGGGTGCCGGGCTCACCGATCGACTGGGCGGCGATGATGCCGACCGCCTCGCCCACGTCGACCAGCTTGCCGGTCGCGAGCGACCGGCCGTAGCAGGTGGCGCAGGTGCCCAGCAGCGACTCGCAGGTGAGCACGCAGCGGACCTTGACCTCGGCGATACCGGCGTCGATCAGCTGACCGATGAGGACGTCGCCCAGGTCCTGGCCGGCCTGCGCGACGACGGTCCCGTCCTCGGCCAGCACGTCGGCGGCCAGCGAGCGGGCGTACACGCCGGTGGCCACGTGCGGGTCGCGGACCAGCTGGCCGTCGACGACCGTCGCGATCGGCATGACGACGCCGCGCTCGGTGCCGCAGTCCTCCTCGCGGATGATGACGTCCTGGGAGACGTCGACCAGCCGGCGGGTGAGGTACCCGGAGTCGGCGGTCCGCAGTGCGGTGTCGGCCAGACCCTTGCGGGCACCGTGCGTGGAGATGAAGTACTCCAGCACGGACAGACCCTCCCGGAAGTTGGCCTTGATCGGCCGCGGGATGATCTCGCCCTTCGGGTTCGCCACCAGGCCGCGCATGCCGGCGATCTGGCTGATCTGCATCATGTTGCCCCGGGCGCCCGAGTTGACCATGACCCAGACCGGGTTGGTGG
Source organism: Geodermatophilus sp. SYSU D00815 (assembly GCF_054050035.1). NCBI lineage: Bacteria > Bacillati > Actinomycetota > Actinomycetes > Geodermatophilales > Geodermatophilaceae > Geodermatophilus > Geodermatophilus sp. SYSU D00815. The sequence continues at coordinate 152,203 of NZ_JBJGYO010000007.1, forward strand.
TCGGGAAGTTGTCCACCATCGCCTGGCTGACCTCGGCCCGCGCGCGGGTCCAGATCTCGATGAGCTCCCCACGACGCTCGGCGTCGGTGATGACGCCGCGCTCGTACTGGCGCTCGATCTTGCGCGCCTCCTCCTCGTGCCGGTCGAGGATCTCCTGCTTGGCCGGCGGGGTGACGACGTCGTCGATCGCGATCGTGACGCCGGCCCGGGTGGCCCAGTGGAAGCCGGCCGACTTGAGGGCGTCCAGCGTCGCCGCCACGTGCACCTTCGGGTAGCGCTCGGCGAGGTCGTTGACGATCGCCCCGAGCTCCTTCTTCGGCACCTGGTAGTTGACGAAGCGGTAGTCCTCGGGCAGGGCCTCGTTGAACAGCACGCGGCCCAGGCTGGTCTCGACCATGGCCGGGGCACCCGGCGTCCAGTCCTCCGGCTGCTGCCACGGCTCGTTCACGCCGTTGTCGACGCCGTAGACCTCGTCGAGGCGGATGTAGGCCCGCTCCTGCAGACCCAGGACGCCCTTGTCGTAGGCCATGACCGCCTCGGACGTGGACGAGAACGCCGCCGGGGAACCACCGTCGGCCTCGTGCCGGCTCGGCACCAGGGTCGTCAGGTGGTACAGGCCCAGCACCATGTCCTGGGTCGGCGCGGTGATCGGACGACCGTCGGCCGGGCTCAGGATGTTGTTGCTCGACAGCATGAGGATGCGGGCCTCGGCCTGCGCCTCCGCCGACAGCGGCAGGTGCACGGCCATCTGGTCACCGTCGAAGTCCGCGTTGAACGCGGTGCAGACGAGCGGGTGGATCTGGATGGCCTTGCCCTCGACCAGCTGCGGCTCGAAGGCCTGGATGCCGAGGCGGTGCAGCGTCGGCGCCCGGTTGAGCAGCACCGGGTGCTCGGTGATGACCTCCTCCAGGACGTCCCAGACGACGGGACGGGCGCGCTCCACCATCCGCTTGGCGGACTTGATGTTCTGCGCGTGGTTGAGGTCGACCAGCCGCTTCATGACGAACGGCTTGAACAGCTCCAGCGCCATCTGCTTGGGCAGACCGCACTGGTGCAGCTTCAGCTGCGGGCCGACGACGATGACCGAGCGGCCGGAGTAGTCGACGCGCTTGCCGAGCAGGTTCTGCCGGAACCGGCCCTGCTTGCCCTTGAGCAGGTCGGACAGCGACTTCAGCGGACGGTTGCCCGGCCCGGTGACCGGACGACCGCGCCGACCGTTGTCGAACAGCGCGTCCACGGACTCCTGGAGCATCCGCTTCTCGTTGTTCACGATGATCTCGGGCGCGCCGAGGTCCAGGAGCCGCTTGAGCCGGTTGTTCCGGTTGATGACGCGGCGGTACAGGTCGTTCATGTCGCTGGTGGCGAAGCGGCCACCGTCGAGCTGCACCATCGGGCGCAGGTCCGGCGGGATGACCGGCACGCAGTCCAGCACCATGCCCATGGGCGAGTTGCGGGTCTGCTGGAACGCCGCGACGACCTTGAGCCGCTTCAGGGCCCGCAGCTTGCGCTGGCCCTTGCCGGTGCGGATCGTCTCGCGCAGCGAGGCGGCCTCGGCGTCGAGGTCGAAGTCGGCCAGCAGCTTCTGCAGGGCCGCGGCACCCATGCCGCCCTCGAAGTACTCGCCGAAGCGGTCGCGCAGCTCGCGGTAGAGGCCCTCGTCGGCGATGAGCTGCTTGACCTCGAGCTTGCGGAAGGTGTCCATCACCTCTTCGAGGCGGTCGATCTCCCGCTGCGCCCGGTCGCGGATCTGGCGCATCTCGCGCTCGCCGCCCTCGCGCACCTTGCGGCGCACGTCGGACTTGGCACCTTCGGCCTCGAGCTCGGCCAGGTCGGCCTCCAGCTTCTGCTGGCGGGCCTCGACGTCGGCGTCGCGACGGTTCTCGAGGGTGGCCTTCTCCGCGCTGATCTCGGCCTCGACGGTGGGCAGGTCGCGGTGGCGCGCCTCCTCGTCGACCGAGGTGATCAGGTACGCGGCGAAGTAGATGATCTTCTCGAGGTCCTTGGGCGCCAGGTCGAGCAGGTAGCCCAGGCGCGAGGGGACGCCCTTGAAGAACCAGATGTGGGTGACCGGCGCGGCCAGCTCGATGTGGCCCATCCGCTCACGGCGCACCTTGGCGCGGGTGACCTCGACACCGCAGCGCTCGCAGATGATGCCCTTGAAGCGGACGCGCTTGTACTTGCCGCAGTAGCACTCCCAGTCCCGGGTGGGACCGAAGATCTTCTCGCAGAAGAGGCCGTCCTTCTCCGGACGGAGGGTGCGGTAGTTGATGGTCTCCGGCTTCTTCACCTCACCGTGCGACCACTGGCGGATGTCCTCGCCGGTGGCCAGCCCGATGCGGAGCTCGTCGAAGAAGTTGACGTCGAGCAAAGTGGTGACCCCTTCCAGGGGCTAGTTCTCTGTCCTGACCAAGTGGGGTGGCCGGCCGGCCCCGGGAGCCCGGGGCCGGCCGGCGGGACGGTTTAGACGTCCTCGACGCTCGACGGCTCGCGGCGGGAGAGGTCGATGCCCAGCTCCTCCGCGGCCCGGAAGACCTCGTCGTCGGTGTCGCGCAGCTCGATCGCCTGCCCGTCGCCGGAGAGCACCTCGACGTTGAGGCACAGCGACTGCAGCTCCTTGAGCAACACCTTGAACGACTCCGGGATGCCCGGCTCGGGGATGTTCTCGCCCTTGACGATCGCCTCGTAGACCTTGACGCGGCCGAGGATGTCGTCGGACTTGATGGTCAGCAGCTCCTGCAGCGCGTACGCCGCGCCGTAGGCCTGCATCGCCCAGCACTCCATCTCGCCGAACCGCTGGCCACCGAACTGCGCCTTACCACCCAGCGGCTGCTGCGTGATCATCGAGTAGGGGCCGGTCGACCGGGCGTGGATCTTGTCGTCGACCAGGTGCAGCAGCTTGAGGATGTAGACGTAGCCCACCGAGATCGGCTCCGGGAACGGCTCGCCGGAGCGGCCGTCGAAGAGCCGGGCCTTGCCGGTCGGGGCGACCATGCGGTTGCCGTCGCGGTTCGGGATCGTCGACTCGAGGAGGCCGACGATCTCGTCCTCCTTGGCGCCGTCGAACACCGGGGTCGCGGTCCGCGTGCCCGGCTCGGCCGAGCGCGCCGACGCGGGCAGGTTGGCCGCCCACTCGGGGTCGCCGTCGATCTGCCAGCCGGACTTGGCCACCCACCCGAGGTGGGTCTCCAGCACCTGGCCGACGTTCATCCGGCCCGGGACGCCGAGCGGGTTGAGCACGATGTCGACCGGGGTGCCGTCCTCGAGGAACGGCATGTCCTCGACCGGCAGGATCTTCGCGATGACGCCCTTGTTGCCGTGGCGGCCGGCGAGCTTGTCACCGTCGGAGATCTTGCGCATCTGGGCGACGTAGACCCGGATGAGCTCGTTGACGCCGGCGGGCAGCTCGTCGCCGTCCTCGCGGGAGAACACGCGGACGCCGATGACCTTGCCGGACTCACCGTGCTTGACCTTCAGCGACGTGTCGCGGACCTCGCGGGCCTTCTCGCCGAAGATCGCGCGGAGCAGCCGCTCCTCGGGGGTCAGCTCGGTCTCGCCCTTGGGCGTGACCTTGCCGACGAGGATGTCGCCGGGGACGACCTCGGCACCGATGCGGATGATGCCGCGCTCGTCGAGGTCGGCGAGGACCTCCTCGGAGACGTTCGGGATGTCCCGGGTGATCTCCTCGGCGCCGAGCTTGGTGTCGCGCGCGTCGACCTCGAACTCCTCGATGTGGATCGAGGACAGGACGTCGTCCTGCACGAGGCGCTGCGACAGGATGATCGCGTCCTCGTAGTTGTGGCCCTCCCACGGCATGAAGGCGACGAGCAGGTTCTTGCCCAGCGCCATCTCGCCCTGGTCGGTGCACGGCCCGTCGGCGATGACCTGGCCGACCTCGACCCGCTGCCCCTCGTCGACGATCGGGGTCTGGTTGATCGAGGTGCCCTGGTTCGAGCGGCGGAACTTCAGCAGCCGGTAGGTCTGCCGGGTGCCGTCGTCGGCCATGACGGTGACGTAGTCGGCGGTGGAGTCCTCGACCACACCGGCCTTCTCGGCCACCACGACGTCGCCGGCGTCGACCGCGGCGCGCAGCTCCATGCCGGTGCCCACGAGCGGGGCCTCCGAGCGGAGCAGCGGCACGGCCTGGCGCTGCATGTTCGCGCCCATGAGCGCGCGGTTGGCGTCGTCGTGCTCGAGGAACGGGATCATCGCCGTCGCGACCGAGGTCATCTGCCGCGGCGAGACGTCCATGTAGTCGACGTTCTCCGGGGAGAGGTAGTCGACCTCGCCGCCCTTGGTGCGGACCAGGACGCGGTCCTCGGCGAAGCGGCCCTGGGCGTCGAGCGGCGAGTTGGCCTGGGCGACGACGAAGCGGTCCTCCTCGTCGGCGGTCAGGTAGTCGATCTGGTCGGTGACGACGCCGTTCTCGACCCGGCGGTACGGGGTCTCGATGAAGCCGAAGGCGTTGACCCGGCCGTAGGCCGACAGCGAGCCGATCAGGCCGATGTTCGGGCCTTCCGGGGTCTCGATCGGGCACATCCGGCCGTAGTGGCTCGGGTGCACGTCGCGGACCTCCATGCCGGCCCGCTCACGGGACAGACCACCGGGGCCCAGCGCCGACAGGCGGCGCTTGTGGGTCAGGCCCGCGAGGGGGTTGGTCTGGTCCATGAACTGCGACAGCTGGCTGGTGCCGAAGAACTCCTTGATGGAGGCGACGACCGGCCGGATGTTGATCAGGGTCTGCGGCGTGATCGCCTCGACGTCCTGGGTCGTCATCCGCTCGCGGACGACGCGCTCCATGCGGGAAAGGCCGACCCGGATCTGGTTCTGGATCAGCTCGCCGACGGTGCGCAGGCGGCGGTTGCCGAAGTGGTCGATGTCGTCGACGTCGTGGTCCGGCTCGCCGGCGTGCAGCCGGACGACGTACTCGATCGTGGCGACGATGTCGTCCTCGGTGAGCACCGCGGTGCCCTGCGGCACCTCGAGACCGAGCTTCTTGTTCACCTTGTAGCGGCCGACCTTCGCCAGGTCGTAGCGCTTGGCGTTGAAGAAGAGGTTCTCCAGCAGGGCCTGCGCGCTCTCCCGCGTCGGCGGCTCACCCGGCCGCAGCTTGCGGTAGATGTCGAGCAGCGCCTCGTCCTGCCCGGCGATGTGGTCCTTCTCCAGGGTGGCCAGGACGGTGGGCGACCACTGGAAGTGCTCGCGGATGCGGTCCTCGGTCCAGCCGAGGGCCTTGAGCAGCACGGTGACCGGCTGGCGGCGCTTGCGGTCGATGCGGACGCCGACGGTGTCGCGCTTGTCGACGTCGAACTCCAGCCACGCACCGCGGCTGGGGATCACCTTGGCGCTGAAGACGTCCTTGTCCGACGTCTTGTCCAGGGCCTTGTCGAAGTAGACGCCCGGGCTGCGGACGAGCTGCGAGACGACGACGCGCTCGGTCCCGTTGATGACGAACGTGCCCTTGTTCGTCATGATCGGGAAGTCACCCATGAACACCGTCTGGCTCTTGATCTCGCCGGTGGTGTTGTTCATGAACTCGGCGGTGACGAACAGCGGCGCCGCGTAGGTCATGTCCTTGTCCTTGCACTCCTCGAGCGACGCCTTGACGTCCTCGAAGCGCGGGTTGGAGAAGGACAGCGACATCGAGCCGCTGAAGTCCTCGATCGGGCTGATCTCCTCGAGGATCTCGGCGAGGCCGCCGACGGCGGTCTCCTGCTCCTCCGGCGAGAGGGTGGCCCGCCACGCCTCGTTGCCGACGAGCCAGTCGAACGACGCGGTCTGCAGCGCCAGCAGATCGGGCACCTCGAGGGGCTCGTTGATCTTGGCGAAGGAGACGCGGAGCGGGGCGCCGGGGATCTTCTGGGCGTCGGCGCCGCCGGTGCGGGGGCCGTCCTGCGGCTCCTGCGGGGTGGTGCGGGTGGTACCGGACTCGGTGGTGCTGGCGGAAATGCTGGTGGGGCGAGAGCCTGCCAAGATGCGTCCTTCCAAGGACTCACGACGTGCGGCCGGTGGGTGCGGGGTTTCGTCCTGGGTCGAAAGTCGGTAACGGCTGGCTGTCCACTGGTTCCGGCCCGGCGCGCGGTCCAGCTCGGTCGACCCGGGTGACCGGGACCGCTCCCGGGCACCCCTGGTGACCCGTCTCGGCGGGCAGGCAGTCAGGGGGCAGCGCAACAGGAGACCCTACCCCTGCTCGCGTGCGCTGTCCACGTCGGGGGGCTGGTTCGCGACCAGCGCCACACCCGGGTGGCAGGCGGACCGGACCGAGCAGGGGTCGTCGGGGCCGTTGCGGGAGCCATGATGCCAAATCCCGGGCCGCAGCGGCACTGCCACGCCAGGACGATCCCGTCCTTCTCCCGCCCCGCCCGCCCGGCACGGGCCCGCGGACGGGTCCGGCCCGAGCTCGCGCGGGTCCGGTCTCAGACCCCCGTGAGCACCGTGATCTGGTCGATCTTCCACCCGCCGTCGAGCTCGACGACGTGCACCTGGATGGTCTGGGTGCACGACGACGCGCCCTCGGGTGTCAGGCGGCAGCCCGAGCCCTCGGGCGCCGGCTCGCCGCCCGTGGTGACCGACTCGGTGACGTAGTCGCCGAAGACCACCAGCGTCGCCGCGTCCTGGGCGTCGTCGACCTGCTGCAGCGCGACGTCGGACACCTCGAGGCGGGTCGTCGCCGACACCTGCTCGGCGGACTCGACGATGCCGCCCTGCGTCAGGTCCTGCTCGTACTGGTCGCGCAGGTCGCCGGTGAGGACGTCGAGCTTGGCCGCCACGCTGCCCTCGGGGTCGCGGTAGTCGAAGGCGTACAGCGCCTCCACGGCCTCCCGGGTGGCGGCGAAGACGTCGGGGTCGACGTACGGGGGGTCGCTGCGCTGCCAGTACAGGTAGCCCGCTCCCCCGCCGGCGAGCAGGCACAGGAGGGCGAGGGTCAGCGCGAGACCGCGGCCGCGGCGCCGGCGGGCCGGCTGCTCGGCGACCGCGGCGGCGCGGGCGGTGCGGCGCGCGGCCGCGGTCGCGCCCGGGCGCGCCGTCCCCGCCGCCGTCGCGGCCCCCGGCTTCGCCGCGGCACCCGCCGGGCGACCCGGCCGCGGCGCGGGCACCGCGCGGGCGGTCCGCTCGGCCGCCGTGGCCGGCTCCTCCCGGTCGCGCCGGCTGCCCGCGACCCGCGGGCGCGGGCTCGGCCGGGCGGCTGCGCCGGGACGCGGGCGCGGGGTGGGACGGGGGCGCTCGTCGCGCTCGTCGGCCACGCCGCTCACCGCCCCGTGATCCCGGAGAGCAGCCAGCGGCCGTCGACCCTGGTCAGCTCCGCCTCGATCTCGTACCGCACCACCTGCGCCTGCTCCGAGGCGTTGTTCTTCTGGGTCGCCTGGAGGAACAGCACGACGGTCCCCCGCTCGGCGTCGGCCCGCGTCACCCCGGCGCCGACCACCTCCGTGCTCACCACCACCTGCGCGTCGGTGAACTGCCGGCGGCCGGAGTCGAGCAGCTCGACCGACTCCTCGCGCAGGTCGCCGGTGGTGACCCGCCGGGCCTCCTCGATGTCGTCGTCGAGGGTGACGTGGTCGAAGGAGGTGAGGTCGACCACGGCGGAGCGGGCGGCCTGCAGCACCTCGACGTAGTCGTCGGTGGTGACCGGGGAGCGCTCCGGCCGGGTGGTCCACAGCCACGCGGCCGCGCCCAGGAGCAGCACGAGCAGGACGGCCAGGACGGGCACCAGCGGCACGGAGGGCCGGGCCGGCCGGCGCGCCCCGGCCTCGTCGTCGTCCGCCGTCACCCTGTCGCGGGCTCCCCGCCGGCGCCGCCGCCGGGGCTCCGGTGCCGCGTCGTCGGCGGCGACCTCCCCGGCCTGCTCGGCCTCCGGCGTCCGCTCCGCCGGCTCCGCGGGGAACGCCTCGTCCCCCGGGAGCTCCTCGGTCAGCGCGCGGCCGCGCGTCTCGCTCGTCACCCGTGCTCCCCTCCACTCCGTCCGTCCGTGCAGCCCGCCGCGGCCACGGCGCTCACCCGCTCGAGCGGGCGAACGGGGTGGCCGACAGGATGCCTCCGAGCACCTCGTCGACGACCGCGGTCACCGCCTCGCCGCCGGCCGCGAAGCCGCCCTGGGGGCCCGGCGAGCCGACGCCCCCGCTGCGCCCGATGTTCTGCTCGCCGCGGATGTTCGAGCCCGACTCGTCCACGCCGTCGCCCGGTTCGGGGTCGGCGCCGTCGACCACGTCGCAGGCCACGTCCCCGGTGTCCACGCCGGCCACGGCGCCCGGGCTCGGGGTCGAGCCCGTGGAGACGTAGCCGCTGGTGCACGCCCGCGGGTCGTCGAGGTTGAGGACGAGCCCGAAGTGGGCGCGCATCGTGCCGCCGTCGTTGCGCACGACGGTGAAGCCGCCGGAGACGACGTCGGGGTAGGTCACCAGCATCTGCTCGACGCCGTCGAGCCGCGGGATCGTGACGCCGTTGAGGACGTCGAGGTTGCGCACCAGCGAGCCGAGACCGGGCCCGGCGTGCTCGACCAGCTGCCGCAGGGCGTCGCCGGCGTCGGGGGCGTCCACCACGAGGCCGCGCAGGTCGGGGTCGAGGTCGACGAGCGTCTCGGAGACCAGCCGCAGGTCGGCCGCCCACTGCTGGATCGCCGAGCGGCCGGCGTTCTGGGTGTCGAGCACCGTCCGGCCGTCGGTGATCAGCCGCAGCGTCTGCGGCAGGGACTCCTCGGCGCGGGTCAGCAGCAGGTCGCCGTTGTCGATCAGCCGCCCCAGGTCGTCGCCGGCGCCCTCGAAGGCCCGGCCGAGCTCGTCGACCACGATCCGCAGGTTCTCGACGTCGAGGGAGGTGACCAGCTCGTCCACGTCCAGCAGCAGCTGCTCCACGGGGATCGGGATCGCGGTGCGCTCGACCGGGATCACCGCGCCGTCCTCGAGGAACGGACCCTCGTCGTCGTCCGGGCGCAGGTCGACGTACTGCTCCCCCACCGCGCTGCGGTTGGCGACCACCGCCGCCGTGTCGGCCGGGATGCGCTCCGCTTCCGGGTCGATGGTGAGCGTCACCCGCACGCCGTCGTCGGTGAGCCGCATGTCGGTCACCCGGCCCACGGAGACGCCCCGGTAGGTGACCTCGGCGTTGACGAAGACGCCCCCCGAGTCGGCGAAGTCGGCGTGCACGTCGTAGCCGCTGCCCAGCACCACGCGGTCGAGGCCCACGTAGGTGAACCCCAGGTAGGCCGTGCCGAGCACGGCGAGGGTCGCGAACGCGACCAGCTTGAGCCTCGTCCTCCGCGGGATCACGGCGTGCCTCCCGGGAGGAGCGGCAGCCCGGGCAGGCCGGTCGGCCCGGGGAGGTCCCCGACGACCTCCCCGAGGTCGGTCGGCAGGCCCGGCAGGGCGAGCACGGTCGTCGTGGTGGTCGGGCCGCCCTGGTTGGCCGGCGGGGTGCCGGCCTGGCCGCAGGTGTCGCCGAGCAGCTCCTGCGGCTGGACCTCCAGCGCGCCGGTCACCGGGTCGACGACGTAGCGGCAGAGGACCTCGCGCAGGTCGAGGTTCAGCGTGGCGGTCATGTTGGTGAACAGGCCGTAGCCCCCGGTGCGCGAGTCGGGCCGGTACTGCAGGCCCGAAAGCGAGCTGGCCGGGAACGGGTAGGTCAGCAGCAGGTCCAGCGAGCCGGTCAGGTCCGAGCCGGCCGCGGCCAGCTGGCTGAGGATCGGCTGCAGCAGCTCGAGGTCGCGGACGGTGGCCTGCCCGGCCTCGGTGATGATCCGGGTGCCGACGTCGCCCAGCCGGTCGAGGCCCTGCAGCATCGAGACGAGCAGGTCCTCCTGCTGGTCGAGCACGTCGAGGCCGGGGCCGATGGTGTCCAGCGCGGTCTCGATCGTGCCGGTGCGCTCGGCCAGGGTGGCGGCGAGCGCGTCGACGCTGTCCAGCGCCCGGTCGATCTCCTCGCGCTGCTCGTCCAGCCCGCCGATGAAGACGTCGAGCTGGTCGAGGGTGGCCGCGAGCTCGTCCTCGCGGCCCTGCATCGCCTCGCCCAGCTCGCGGGTGATGGTCTGCAGCTGGGCCAGCCCGCCGCCGTTGAGCACCAGCGACAGGGCGCCGAGCAGCTCCTCGACCTCGACGTTGCGGTCGGTCCGGTCGAGGGTGATCAGCGAGCCGTCCTCGAGCCGCCCCCGCGCCGGCTCGCCGCCGGGCGCGGCCAGCTCGACGTACTTCTCCCCCAGCAGCGAGGACTGCTGGATCATCGCCACGGCGTTCGCCGGCAGGTCGACGTCGCCGTCGACCAGGACGGTCACCAGCGCGGTCCAGTCGTCGGAGAGCTCGATCCCGGTGACCCGGCCGACCGGGACGTCGGCCACCCGGACGCCGGACTGCGGCACCAGGTCGAGGACGTCGGCGAACTGGATCTGCACGGTGTACGGCTCGTCGCCGACGTCGGCGCCGCCGGGCAGGTCGAAGGAGTACGCGCCGCGGAAGCCGCAGCCGGAGAGCAGCACGAGCCCGGCCGCGAGGGCGCCGACCCGGCGCACCGCCGGGCTCACCGCGCACCCCCCACCAGCGGCAGGCCGGGCAGCGTGCCGCCGGTGCCGGCGCCGGTCCCCCCGCCGGAGATCCCGGTCAGCAGCTCCTGCAGGTCGGAGATGCCGTTGCCGTCGAGGTCGTCGAGCAGGCCGTCGGCGTCCGCGTCCCCGGAGAGCAGCCGCGCGCAGATCCGGTCGACCGGCGGCAGGGCCAGCAGCGCGGTGACGTCGTCCAGGTCGACCCCGGCCAGCTGCAGCCGGCCGGTCTGGGCCAGCACCTGGCAGACCAGGAGGTCGGCGTTCGTGGCGCCCAGCGAGTTGTCGCGGGTGTCGAGCGTGCCGAGGTCGGGGTTGTACGCGTGCGCCAGGTTGCCCAGCGCGGCGGGCGCGACGTCGAGCACCTCGGCCAGCGCCTCGCGCTGCTGCACGAGGGTCAGCGTCACGTCGGCCAGCCGGTTGACGTTCGTGGCGAGCAGCGACGTGTTCTGCTGCACGAACGCGGCCACCTGCCCCAGGGCCTGGCCGAGCAGCCGGACGGCGGCGGCGAGGTCCTCCCGCTCACCGGCGAGCTGCCGGGCCACCGCGGCCAGGTCGTCGTTGAACTGCCGCACCTGGCCGTCGACGGTGGCCAGCGCGGTGGTGAAGGTCTGCAGGGCGTCCAGGGAGCCGAACAGGTCGTCGCGGTTCTCGGCGAGGGTCCGCACCGCCTGCGAGAAGCCGGCCACCGTGCGGTTGAGCGCCTCGCCGTTGCCGTCGAGGTTCGCCGCGCCCGTGTCGACCAGGTCCGACAGCGCGCCGTCCGCGTTCGCCCCCGTGGGTCCGAGCGCCACCGACAGGTCGTCGAGCGCGCCGTAGACGGCGTCGAGCTCGACGGGGACCGCCGTCCGCTCGAGGGGGACGACCGCGCCGTCCTGCATCGTCGCGCCGCCGGTGTGCACCGGCGCGAGCTGCACGTACCGGTCGGAGACCAGCGAGGGCGCCAGCACCGCGGCGCCGGCGTCGGCCGGGACGTCGTGGTCGTCGTCGATCTCCATGTCCACGCGGACGCGGTCGCCCATGGGGACGACGGCGGTGATCGTGCCGACCGGGATGCCGAGGACCCGCACGTCCGAGCCCTCGTAGAGGCCGACCGCCGCGGTGAAGTACGCCGTCACGCGGTACGTGCCGGCCGGCCGCAGGACGCTGGACCCGATGGCCAGGAGCAGGACGGCGGTGGCCACGAGGGCGACACCGCGCTGCAGGGCGCCGGTCATCCGCCGCCCCCCGTGCCGCAGCCGACGGGCAGCGGGGTCCGGGCCGCGCCGCCGCAGGCGACCGAGCCCAGCACCCCCGGGAGCAGGTTCTCGACGAAGCTGTCGAACCAGCGCCCGTTGCCCAGGGTGTTGGTGAAGACGCGGACGAACGGGGCGAGCTCGGCCACCGTCTCGCCCAGCGCCGCGCGGTTGCGGGACAGGATGTCGGTGACCGTCGACAGCTGCTGCAGGGCCGGGGTGAGCGCCTCGCGGTTGTCGGCGACCAGCCCGGAGAGCTGGGTGGCCAGCTGCTGGGTGGTGGTGAGGATCGAGTCGATCAGCCGCCGGCGCTCCTGCACCTCCTGGAGGAGGACGTTGGAGTCGACGATCAGCCGGGTGAACTCGCCGTTGCGGTCGGCGAGCACCTGGGTCACCTGCCGCGTGGCGGTGAGCAGGTCGCGCAGCTGCTGGTCGCGGGAGGCGATCGTGTCCGACAGCCGGGCGAGGCCCTCCAGGGAGGTGCGGACCTCGTCGGGGGTGTCGGCGAACGTCTCCGAGAGCACCTCGAAGGAGCGGGCGAGCTGGCCGGTGTCGATCTGGTCGATCGTCGTGGACAGGTCGGCGAAGGCCTCGACGACGTCGTACGGCGAGGCGGTCCGCTCCAGCGGGATCGGCTGGTCGGGGTCGAGCTCGGCGGGGGGGGGGGGGGGGGGGGGGGGGGGGGGGGGGGGGCGCCCGGGGGGGGGGGGGGGGGGGGGGGGGGGGGGGGGGGGGGGGGGGGGGGGGGGGGGGGGGGGGGGGGGGGGGGGCCGCCCCCCCCCCCCCCAGCGCCAGGTACTTGGCCCCCAGCACGGTCTCGATCTTGATGGCCGCCTCGGAGGCGTCGCCGACGAGGGTGTCCCGCACCCGGAACGCCACCGCCACCGCGCCGTCGTCCAGGGACAGGCTCTCGACCTGCCCGACCTTGACGCCGGCGACCCGCACCGGGTCGTCGGGCTGCAGCCCGGCGGCCTCCGAGAACCGGGCGGTGTAGACGGTCCCGCCGCCGATGAGCGGCAGCGACCGCGCGTTGAACGCCAGCAGCACCAGGGCGGCGATCACGGTCAGGCTGATCGCGCCGACGACCACGGGGTCGCGGTCGCGGAAGGGCTTGGACTGCCGGGCCATCAGCCGCACCCCGCCTCGCCGTTGCCCAGCCCACCGGCCGGCACGGTGATGCCGTCGGTCGTGCTGGGGCCGCTGCCGGGCAGGACGACGAAGCCCGAGGCCCCGCAGACGAAGAAGTTGAACCAGCTGCCGTTGATGGCGGTCCTGGTGATCAGGTCGATCTTGGTGGGCGCCAGCTGCAGGAAGCCCTCCAGCACGTCGCCGGTGTCGGCCACGTTGCCCGCCAGCACGCCCAGCTGCTCGATGTCGGCGGCCAGCGGCGGCCGGGCCTGCTCGAGCAGGCCGCTGGTGGTGGCCGCGAGGGTGTCGACGGTCCGCAGCGAGTCGAAGATCGCGTCCTTGTCCGCCGCCAGGCCGGTGACGAACTGCTGCAGGCTGACGATCAGGTCGCCGAGCTGCTGGTCGCGCGCGGCGACGCTGCTCATGACCGTGGTCAGGTTGTCGATGACGCTGCCGATCACCGCGTCCTTGTCGGCCAGGGACGACGACAGCGACGCGATGTGGCCGAGCAGGCTCTCCACGGTGCCGCCCTCGCCCTGGAACACCTGGATGATCTCGAACGACAGCCGGTTCACGTCGGCCGGCGAGAGCGCCTGGAACAGCGGCTGGAACCCGCCGAACAGCGTGGTGAGGTCCAGCGCGGGCGAGGTGCGGTCCAGCGGGATGACCTCCCCCTCCCGGAGGGTGCGCCCGGCCGAGCCCTCCCCCTCGGTGAGCGCCACGTACCGCTGGCCCACCAGGTTGCGGTAGCGGATCGTGGCCTCGACGGCGGCCGGCAGCGGCACGTCGCGGGAGACCTCGAGCTCCACCTCGGCGACGGGGGTGCCGGCCCCCTCCGCGAGCCCGATGCCGGTGACCTGACCCACCCGCACGCCGGCGATGCGCACCTCGTCGCCCTCGACCAGCCCGGCGACGTCGGTGAACTGCGCCCGGTAGGGGACCTGCTCCCCGTAGCCCTCGTTCGTGATCGTGGTGATCAGCACGTAGCTGGCCAGGACGGTCACGAGCGCGAAGGCGGCCAGCTTGGTCAGCGGCCCCGCGAGGCTCCTCACCGGAACACCACCTCCGTCCCGCGCAGCAGCGGCGCCAGCTGGGAGGCGGACAGGTCGGAGACGTCGTCGGGGGCGACGCCGGTCTGGTAGCCGAGGATGCTCTTCACGAAGTCCAGTTCCGCGGTGGTCCCGGCCAGGCCCACCCCGGCCGACTCCCCCGCCGTCGGGTTGGGCTCGCCGGCGCCGGCCGGGACGTCGTCGGGACCGGTGCCGCCCAGGCACCGCGGGTTGCCGGAGACCGGGTTGTCGGTCGAGTCGACGCCGTCCGCGGGCGGGTCCGGGCAGTAGTACTCGCCCCGCGCCGCGGCGGCGACGAGCGCGTCGATGTCGTCCAGCCCCTGGCAGTCCGGGCCGGACCGGTCGTCGTAGGACGGCTGGTCGCCGGGCACGTACGGGTTGCGCGGCGGCAGGACCACCGAGATGTTCAGGTTCAGCGCCGGGTCGCCGTCCCCGCCGAAGGCCTCGGTGATCATCGGGTTGAACCGGGTCAGGCCGTCCAGCAGGCACGGGTAGACCGGGGAGTACTCGGCGAGGACGCCCAGCACCGGCAGCGAGGTCTCGGCCAGCGAGATGAGGTTGCGCTCGTTGGCCTCGAGGAACTGCGCCGCGGTCACCGACGAGCTCCCGACGACGGTGAACGTGCGCCGCAGCTGCTCGGCCTGGTCGACGATCGTCGTGGTGGTGACGGCCAGGTCGTCCAGGACGGCGAGCAGGTCCTCGGCCGCGCCCTCGTAGGTGTCGGCGACGTCGGCGATCCCGGAGATGTCGGCCTGCAGGTCCGGCAGCACGGTGGTGAGCCGGCCGACGTAGCTGCCGACGTCCGCCAGGTTCGCGCCGAGCGCGTCGCCCCGGCCGCGCAGCGCGTCGGCCACGGCGCCGAGCGTGTACGACAGCCGCTGCGGCGGCACCGCCCGCAGCAGCGGCAGCAGGTCGTCGATCACCCGCTGCAGCTCGATGGCGTTCTCGGTGCGGTCCTGCCCGATGACGGCGCCGTCGGCCAGCGGCTCCCCCGACGGGTCCTCCGGCGGCACCAGGCTGACGAACCGCTCGCCGAACAGCGTCTTGGGCAGCACCCGCGCGGTCACGTCGGCCGGGATCCGCGCCAGGTGCTCGGGGTCGATCGCCAGCTCGATCGTGGCGCCGTCGAGGTCGGCGCGGACCTCGCGCACCTCGCCGACGCGCACACCCCGGACCTTGACGTCGGAGGCCTCCTGCAGCTGGTTGCCGGCGGTGTCGGTGCGCAGGGTCACCGTGGCGACGTCGGTGAAGGCCTTCTGGTACTGCGCCACCGCCAGCCCGAGCAGGGCCACCAGGACGAGCAGGAACGCCACGCCCTGCAGCCGGCGCCGGACCGTCGTTGCCCGGGACGAGGTCATGCGCTCACCCCGCGATCCGCACGGTCGTGGTGGAGCCCCAGATGGCCAGCGACAGGAACAGGTCGATCACGTTCACCGCGACGATCGAGAACCGCACCGCGCGACCGACCGCCAGGCCCACGCCCGCGGGACCGCCGCTGGCCCGGTAGCCGTAGTAGCAGTGCGTCAGGATGATCACGACGGCGAAGACGAGCACCTTGACGAACGACCACAGCACGTCCTGCGGCGGCAGGAACAGGTTGAAGTAGTGGTCGTAGGTCCCCGCCGACTGCCCGTAGGCCTGGGTCGCGATGGTCCGGGTGGCGAAGTAGCTGGTGAGCAGGCCCAGCACGTACAGCGGGACGACGGCGACGAAGCCGGCGATGATCCGCGTCGTCACCAGGAACGGCAGCGACGGCACGCCCATGACCTCGAGGGCGTCGATCTCCTCGTTGATCCGCATGGCGCCGATCTGCGCGGTGAACCCGCAGCCGACCGTCGCCGAGAGCGCCAGGCCGGCGACCAGCGGGGCGATCTCGCGGGTGTTGAAGTACGCGGAGAGGAAGCCGGTGAAGGCCGAGGTGCCGAGCTGGTCGAGGGCGGCGTAGCCCTGCAGGCCGACCTCGGTGCCGGTGAAGAACGACAGGAAGGCGATGACGCCGACGGTGCCGCCGATGACCGCGAGCGCGCCGGTGCCGAAGGTGACCTCGGCCAGCAGCCGCACCGTCTCCTTCTTGTACCGGCGCAGGGTCCGCGGCGTCCACGCCAGCGCCCGGCCGTAGAAGCCGAGCTGGTCGCCCAGGTCGTCCAGGACCTGCAGCGGCTTGCGGCCGACGCGGCGCAGCCTGCGGAACCGGAGGCGGATGCGGTCCGCCGGTGAGAGCAGCGCCATGTCACTGCCCCTTCGGCGGGACGAGCTGGAAGTAGATCGCCGTGATCACGAAGTTCACCGCGAACAGCAGCAGGAACGTGATGACGACGGACTGGTTCACCGCGTCGCCGACGCCCTTGGGCCCGCCGCCGGCCCGCAGCCCCTTGTGCGAGGCGACGATCGCCGCGATCAGGCCGAAGACCAGCGCCTTGATCTCGCCGGACCAGAAGTCGGCGACCTGCGCGAGCGCGCTGAACGACGCCAGGTAGGCCCCGGGCGTGCCGCCCTGCAGGATGACGTTGAAGAAGTAGCCCCCGGCGACGCCGACCACGCTGACCAGCCCGTTGAGCAGGACGGCGACGACCATCGCCGCGAGCACCCGGGGGACGACGAGGCGCTGGATCGGGCTGATGCCCAGCACCTCCATGGCGTCGATCTCGTCGCGGATCTTGCGCGCGCCGAGGTCGGCGCAGATGGCCGAGCCGCCGGCGCCGGCGATGAGCAGCGCGGTGACGATCGGGCTCGCCTCGCGCAGCACGGCCAGCACCGACGCCGACCCGGTGAACGACTGCGCGCCGAGCTGGCGGGTCAGCGAGCCCAGCTGCAGGGCGATGACGGCGCCGAAGGGGATGGCCACCAGCGCCGTCGGCAGGATGGTCACGCTCGCGACGAACCAGGTCTGCTGCACGAACTCGCGGAACTGGAACGGCCGCCGCGGCAGCGCCCGGAGGACGTCGAGGGCGAAGGCGAACAGGTTGCCGCTGGCCGCCAGCGGCCGGGTCGGCGAGAACCTGCCGTCGAGGAGGCCGGGGGCCTCGCGCTCGCCGCCGGCCGTCATCCCTCGCCCCGCGAGCCGGCCCACCAGGGACGACGCGCGCCCGCGCCGGCGGGCTCCCCGACCGGGTCGGTCGGCGGCGGGGCGTCGGGCTCGGGGGCCCAGTGCCGGCCGCGCGGTCCGGGGGTGGGCCGGGAGGTGCCGGCGCCGGCGGGGGCGAGCAGGTCCTCGGGCAGCGAGGCGCGGATCGCCTCGGCGGTGGCCGGGTCGAACTGGTGAAGCATGCGGGCGACCCGTTCCTGGCGGCGCCGCTGCGCCGCCCGCTCGGGCAGCCCCGGGGAGGGGGCCAGCTGCGGCGGGACGGCGTCCCCGCCGGAGGCGCCCTTGGGGCCGACGCCGTCGTGCCGGTCGCCGCCGCGGGCCTCCAGCGCCGCCATCTCGGCGGCGACCTGGGCGACGTCCTTCTCCTCGCTCATGCCGATCGGGCCCTCGCGCCGGCCGTTGAGGAACTGGCGGACGACGGGTTCCCGGCTGGTGAGCAGCTGCTCGCGCGGGCCGAACATGACCAGGTTGCGGCGGAACAGCAGGCCCAGGTTGTCGGGCACCGTCCGCGCGGTGCCGATGTCGTGGGTGACGATGAGGAAGGTGGCGTCGATCTGCGCGTTGAGGTCGACGATCAGCTGGTTGAGGTAGGCGACGCGGACCGGGTCGAGGCCGGAGTCGGGCTCGTCGAACAGCACGATCTCGGGGTCGAGGACCAGGGCGCGGGCCAGGCCGGCGCGCTTGCGCATGCCACCGGAGATCTCACCGGGCAGCTTCCCCTCGGCGCCCTGGAGACCGACCATCTCCATCTTCTCGAGGACGATGCCGCGGATCTCCGACTCGCCCTTGCGCGTGTGCTCGCGCAGCGGGAAGGCGATGTTGTCGAACAGGTCCATCGACCCGAACAGCGCGCCGTCCTGGAACAGGACGCCGAAGAGCTTGCGGATCTCGTACAGGTCGCGCTCGGGAGCGCGCACGATGTCGACGCCGTCGATGGTGATCGAGCCCTGCTCCGGCTTGAGCAGGCCGACCAGCGACTTGAGGAACACCGACTTGCCCGTGCCGGAGGGCCCCAGCAGCACCGAGATCTCGCCGGGGGGCAGGGTGAGCGTGACGTCGGTCCAGATGTTCTGGCTGCCGAACGACTTGGTCAGCCCCTGGACCTCGACCGCGACGCCCACGTACGACCTCCCCCGCTCCTGGCGCCGCCTCGGCGCTGCTGACCTCTACCGGTCAGCAACGACGGCCCGTCGTCGGGGTTACGCACGTCACGCTGCGATCCGGGACGGTCACCCGGACGGGCGACGCGCCCGGGAACGCCGCAGGGGCCGCCCTCCACGTGGAGGACGGCCCCTGGGGACTGGGTGGTGCTACCCGGCGACGGACGCGACGGGATGGAACGGCCCCGGCGCAGGGACCCGGCCCGAGCGGAGCGAGGGCTGGGGGGCGCCGGGGTCCTTCACTTGACGGTGACGCTGGCGCCGGCGCCCTCGAGGGCGGCCTTGGCCTTCTCGGCGACGTCCTTGGCGACCTTCTCCAGGACCGGCTTCGGCGCGCCGTCGACCAGGTCCTTGGCCTCCTTGAGGCCGAGCGAGGTCAGGCCGCGCACCTCCTTGATGACCTGGATCTTCTTGTCACCGGCGCTCTCGAGGATGACGTCGAACTCGTCCTGCTCCTCGGCAGCGGCGGCACCGGCGTCGCCACCGCCGCCACCGGCGGCCGGGGCGGCCGCGACGGCGACCGGAGCAGCGGCGGTGACCTCGAAGGTCTCCTCGAACTGCTTCACGAAGTCGGACAGCTCGAGCAGCGTCATCTCCTTGAACGCGTCGAGCAGCTCCGCGGTGGACAGCTTGGCCATGGTTCTCTCCTTCTCGGGGGTCAGTCGGTGCTGGCCGGCGCTGAGGTCTCAGCGTCGGCGGCAGCGGTGTCGGGGGTGGTGTCAGCAGCGGTGTCGGCGGCGGGGGCCTCGTCGCCGGCGGCAGGGCCCTCGGCGGGCTTCTTCTCCTGCAGCGCGGCGGCCAGGCGGGCGACCTGCGACAGCGGGGCCTGGAACAGGCCGGCGGCCTTGCTCAGGTTGCCCTTCATCGCGCCGGCCAGCTTGGCCAGCAGGACCTCGCGCGGCTCGACGTCGGCCAGGCGGGTGACCTCACCGGCGTCGACGGTGCGGCCGTCGACCACACCGCCCTTGACCACCAACAGCGGGTTCGCCCGGGCGAAGTCGCGGATGGCCTTGGCGGCGCTGACCGGGTCGCCCTCGATGAAGGCGATCGCGGTCGGGCCGTTGAGCAGCGGGCCGAGGTCGGCGAAGCCGACCTCCTCCGCCGCCCGCTTCGTCAGGGTGTTCTTGACGACGGCGTAGCTGCTGCCCTCACCGAGGGAACGACGCAGCTGGGTCAGCTGCGCCACGGTCAGCCCGCGGTACTCGGTGAGCACGGCCGCGCTGGACTTCTGGAACCGCTCGGTGATCTCGTCGATCACGGCGGCCTTCGCCTGCGTGGGCATGGGCCTCCTCTCGTCTGTCGGGCGACCTCTGGCACCGACGACGGGAGCGATCGACCGACCCCGGGAAAGACGAACGCCCCGGCGCAGGCGCACGGGGCGAGGGACGCGGCGCGCACGGCACCACGTCGGTCGAACCGTCCTCCTGCGCGGGCCGCCCGGGATCCGGGACCTTCGATCGCACGCGCAGCGTGCGACGACCAGCGGTCTTGGGGGGAACGTCGACAAGGGTACACGCCCGCCAGGGCGGCCTGCCGCGGCCCCTGACCGGCCGCCGGGATCGCGTGATCTCGGCGCAGCGGGCGCTGCCTGCACGCGGAAGGGCCCCGCGGCGCGGGTGCGCTGCGGGGCCCTTCGGGGACTCCGGCTCAGGCCGAGGCCTCGTCCACCGTCAGGTTGCGGGTGCGGTTGGGGTCCACCGGGATGCCGGGGCCCATGGTGGTGGAGAAGGTGACCTTCTTCAGGTACCGACCCTTGGCGGCGGCCGGCTTCGCCCGCAGCACCTCGTCGAGGGCGGCGGCGTAGTTCTCGACCAGCTTGGTCCGGTCGAACGACGTCTTGCCGATCACCAGGTGCAGGTTGGCCTGCTTGTCGACGCGGAAGTTGATCTTCCCGCCCTTGATGTCGGTGACGGCCTTGGCCACGTCGGGGGTCACCGTGCCGGTCTTCGGGTTCGGCATGAGGCCGCGCGGGCCGAGGATGCGGGCGATCCGGCCGACCTTGGCCATCTGGTCGGGGGTCGCGATCGCGGCGTCGAAGTCCAGGAAGCCGCCCTGGATGCGCTCGATCAGGTCGTCCGAGCCGACGACGTCGGCGCCGGCGGCCTCGGCCTCGGCGGCCTTGTCACCGGTCGCGAAGACGATGACGCGGGCGGTCTTGCCGGTGCCGTGCGGCAGGTTCACCGTGCCGCGGACCATCTGGTCGGCCTTGCGCGGGTCCACGCCGAGCCGCATGGCCACCTCGACGGTGGCGTCGTAGCTCGTCGGCGAGGTCTCCTTGGCCAGGGTGACCGCCTGCAGCGGGGTGTACAGGTTCTCCCGGTCGACCTTCTTGGCCGCCTCGAGGAACTTCTTGCCGTGCTTCGCCATGGTGGTGCTCCTCCATCCGGCTCCCGCCCTCGGGCGGGAGCACGGGTCGTGTGGTCGTGCGGGCCTGGCGCGGCCCTCCCACGATTGCTGGAACCGGAGCGGGTGCTCCGGGGGTGCAACGCTCAGCCGGTGACCGTGATGCCCATCGACCGGGCGGTACCGGCGATGATCTTCTCGGCCTGGTCGAGGTCGTTGGCGTTGAGGTCGGCCATCTTGGTCTGCGCGATCTCGCGGACCTGGTCACGGGTGACCGTGGCGACCTTGGTCTTGTGCGGCTCGCCGGAGCCCTTCTCCACGCCCGCGGCCTTGAGCAGCATGCGCGCGGCCGGCGGGGTCTTGGTGACGAAGGTGAACGAGCGGTCCTCGAAGACCGAGATCTCGACCGGGATGACGTTGCCGCGCTGCGACTCGGTCGCGGCGTTGTACGCCTTGCAGAACTCCATGATGTTGACGCCGTGCTGGCCCAGCGCCGGACCCACGGGCGGCGCGGGGGTGGCCGCGCCGGCGTTGATCTGGAGCTTGATGACCGCGGTCAACCGCTTCCTGGGGGGCATGACTTCCTTCTTCTTCTGACTGGCTGGATGTGCCTGGTCCGGGCTGGAAGGCCTCGGTGCGGGGGCCCGCCCCGCGCGGGGCGTGGGGCGGGGGGCACCGAGGTCCTACAACTTCGAGACCTGGTTGAACGAGAGCTCGACCGGCGTCTCCCGGCCGAAGATGGAGACGAGCACCTGCAGCTTCTGCTGCTCGGCGTTGATCTCGTTGATCGTGGCGGGCAGGGTCGCGAACGGCCCGTCCATCACGGTGACCGACTCGCCGACCTCGAAGTCGACGACGGCGGTGGCGGTGCCCGAGGGTGCGGCCCCGCCGGTCGTGGCGGCCTCCGGCGTCTTCGCCGCCTGCGGGGCGACGGCCGGCGCCAGGATCTTCACGACCTCGTCGATGGTCAGCGGCGAGGGCTTGGAGGTGGCGCCGACGAAGCCGGTGACGCCCGGGGTGTTGCGGACCGCGCCCCACGACTCGTCGTTGAGCTCCATGCGGACCAGCAGGTAGCCGGGCAGGACCTTGCGGTTGACCTGCGCGCGCTTGCCGTTCTTGATCTCGGTGACCTCCTCGGTGGGCACCTCGATCTGGTAGATGTAGTCCTCGACGTCCAGCGACTGGATGCGCGCCTCGAGGTTGGTCTTCACCTTGTTCTCGTAGCCGGCGTAGGAGTGCACGACGTACCAGTCGCCCGGCAGCATCCGCAGCTTCTTGCGCATGGCCTCGGCCGGGTCGGTCTCCTCGTCCTCGACCGCGTCGGCGTCCGACGACGGCGCCGGCGCGGCCAGCGGGTCGGTGACCAGGCTCTCGGGGTCGCCGCCCTCCACCTCCGGGGTCACGTCGGCGACCTCCGTGGCGGTGTCCAGGTCGGCGGTGTCGGTGGAGCCCTCGGCGGAGCCGGGCTCGCCGGCGTCGGTCTCGACGTCCACGGACCCGCGCACGTCGAACCGCGCGTCGTCGAGGTCGGTGCCCGGGACGGCGCTGTCGGTCTCGAAGGGCTCGCGGGGATCGGTCACGGCAGTTCTTCTTCCTTGTCTGCTACGGGCGTCGGGGCCGGCTGCTCAGCCGAAGACGGCGAGCACGCCCTGGGCGAACAGGAGGTCCAGGCCCGCCACCAGCGCGACGATGAACGCCACGAAGATGATGACGACGGTCGTGTAGGTGATCAGCTCGCGGCGGCCGGGCCAGATCACCTTGCGCAGCTCGGCGACCACCTCGCGCAGGAACCGGCGCAGGCTGCGCTTCTGCCGCGCCTCGCCGGCGCGGGCCTTCTCGGCGGCCGCACGCGGCCGGGTCCCCGCACCGGCCCGCGCGGCCGGCCGCGACGGGGTGCGCTCGCGCGCCGCCCGGCGGGTGCGGGGCGCCGCCTCGTCGTCCTCGTCGTCGTCACCGGCGGTGATCCGGCCGCGCCGGCGGCGCGTGGGGGCGACGACCTTGTCCTCGTCCTCCGCGGCCTCGGCGGCCACCTCGTCCTCGGCGGCCTCCAGCTCGGCGGCGTCCTCGACCCCGGGAGCCTCGGCGTCGAGCTGCTCGTCGGTCAGCTCGGCGTCGGAGCCCGTGCGCGCCTCGTCGTCGCGTCCCGGCTTCTCGTCGCTCACTGCGCCTCGCTCGCCTCGTGGTGGTGGCCGCCCCGGCGGAGAGACCGTCTGTCGCGTGTGGTGCTGGCAGGGGTGACAGGACTTGAACCTGCAGCCTGCGGTTTTGGAGACCGCTGCTCTGCCAATTGAGCTACACCCCTCTGGCGACCCCCGCCGGGGCCGCCCGGGACCGCGCACCTCGCCACGGCAGCGCCGGGCCCGCGGAAGTGGATCCGGGGCACGCCGGTGGCGGGGTCAACTGCCCCAGGGCTGCCAGTGTACGGGACCGGGCGGGGCGACAGCCAACCTCCGTCCGGGCCCGGTACTCGCGGGCGGGGCGGGGGTGGTCTTTGACACGATGAGCGCATGACCGCCGTCTCCTCCTCGGAGCCCGCCCTGTCCCAGCTGCCGCCCGCGCAGCGCCGTGTCTCCCGCCGCATCGCCGCCATCACCGAGTCGGCGACCCTGGCGGTCGACGCCAAGGCGAAGGCGCTCAAGGCGGCCGGCAAGCCGGTCATCGGCTTCGGCGCCGGCGAGCCGGACTTCCCGACGCCCGACTACATCGTCGAGGCCGCCGTCGCCGCCTGCCGCCAGCCGGCCATGCACCGGTACACCCCCGCGGGCGGCCTGCCGGCGCTCAAGGAGGCCATCGTCGCCAAGACGGCTCGCGACTCGGGCCTGTCGACCACCCCGGCGAACGTGCTGGTCACCAACGGCGGCAAGCAGGCCGTCTACGAGGCGTTCGCCACGATGCTCGACCCGGGCGACGAGGTGCTCCTGCCCGCGCCGTACTGGACCACCTACCCGGAGGCGATCCGGCTGGCCGGCGGCGTGCCGGTGCCGGTGGTCGCCGACGAGCAGAGCGGCTACCTGGTGTCGGCCGCCCAGCTGGAGGCGGCCCGCACGCCGCGCACCAAGGCGCTGCTGTTCTGCTCGCCGTCGAACCCCACCGGCGCCGTCTACCCGGCCGAGCAGGTCGAGGAGATCGGTCGCTGGGCCCTGGAGGCGGGGCTGTGGGTGCTCACCGACGAGATCTACGAGCACCTCACCTACGACGGGGTGACGGCGCCGTCGATGCCGGTCGTCGTCCCCGAGCTGGCCGACCGCTGCGTCGTCGTCAACGGCGTGGCCAAGACCTACGCGATGACCGGCTGGCGCGTCGGCTGGGTCATCGGCCCCGCGGACGTGGTCAAGGCGGCCACCAACCTGCAGTCCCACGCCACGAGCAACGTGGCCAACGTCTCCCAGGCCGCCGCGGTGGCCGCCCTCACCGGCGACCTGTCGGCGGTGGCGACGATGCGGGAGGCGTTCGACCGCCGCCGGCGGACCATCGTCTCGATGCTCCGCGAGATCCCCGGCGTCGCCTGCCCGGAGCCGCAGGGCGCGTTCTACGTCTACCCGTCGGTGAAGGGGCTGCTCGGCCGCGACATCGGCGGCCGCACGGCGCAGGACACCGTCGAGCTGGCCGAGATCGTCCTCGAGCGGGCCGAGGTCGCGGTCGTGCCCGGCGAGGCGTTCGGCACGCCGGGCTACCTGCGGCTGTCCTACGCCCTCGGCGACGACGACCTCGTCGAGGGCGTCGGCCGGCTACAGCGCCTCCTGGGGGCGGCCGGCTGAGGCCCCGCCGTCCGGCCGCGCTGCGGGGCAGCGGGCCCGGCGCTCAGCGGGTCAGGGACTCCTTGCGCACCGCGCCGGCCTCCAGCAGCACGGCCAGCGCGTCGGGCGCCTGGGCGAACGCGGCCGCGACGTCGGCCGGGGTGGCGATCGTCCAGGCGTTCGCGTCGACGTAGCAGCGCATCGCCGCGTCGAACGCCTCCGCGCCGGCGGCCTCACGGGCCGCCAGCAGCGCGGCGCCGCCCTTGCCGTAGACGGTCGAGAAGTACGCGTCGTCGTCGCCGAACTCGTCCATCGACGCGCCCACCTCGCCGGGCAGCCGCAGCGCGCGGTCCACCGCGCCCTCGTCGACCGACGCGCCGACCGACTCGGCGTACGTGGCGAACGCCTCGTCGAGCCACGGGTCGCGGAACTGCGAGTCGCCGACCATCCCGTAGAACCACATGTGCCCCACCTCGTGCACGAGCACGTCCCGGTTGGGCGCGGCCATGAGGATGCTGCTCGGGTACTCGATGCCGCCGCCGTAGGAGGGCAGCAGCGGCACGGTGAGCGTTTCGTAGGGGAACGGGCCGAACCTGCCCGCGAGGTCGGTGACCGCCTGCACCGTCCAGTCGGCCAGCTGCCCCGGCTCGAGGTCGCCACCCGGCAGCACGCCGACGGTGACGCGGGTACCGCCCTCGGTCGTGCGCTCCTCGGTGGTGAAGTCCCCGACGGCGACGCTGACGTCGCGGGCGACGGGCTCGGCGGAGGTCCAGGTGCGCCGGCCGCCCTCGGGCGCCGACGGCTCGGCCTGGTCGCCGGTCATGAGCACGGTGAGCGCCTCGGGCACCGACACGCTGATCGTGGTGTCGGCGACGGGGCTGCTCGCCGTCTCGCCCTGCAGCTCCACGAACGGGTCCTCGGCCCACCCGACGCCCGGTTCCCACGCCAGCAGCGGGAAGCCGCTGGCCCACCAGGAGAGGCCGTCGTCGGTGCCGAACCGGTCGAACTCGCCCTCGCCGAGCCGCAGCGTGAAGTCCAGCTCCACCTCGGTGGAGTCGCCCGCGGCCAGCTCGTCGCCGAGCGTGACCTCGTAGAGGCCGCCGGGGTCGGCGGCCTCGGCGGCGACGTAGCGCCCCCGGTCGACGTCGTCGCCGCGCACCTCGTCGACGGTGAGCCGGTTGCCGGCCGCGGACGACGGCGGCGCGTTGGGCACCAGCCGGAAGACGAGCCGGTCGGTGTCGAGGTCGGGCGTGAAGGTGACGGTCTCCGTGCCGGTGACCGTCGTCCCGTCGTCGGAGAGCCGGAAGTCGAGGTCGACCACCGGGCGGTCGGGATCGGGCTCGGCGCGCTGGGCGGGGCAGGTGAACCCCTGGTCCGCCGGCGCACCGCTCCCCGGCGCCGCCGCGGGGGCCGGCATGCCGTCGACGAACGACGTGCAGCCGGGCAGCACCAGCAGGGCGGCCAGGGCCGCCCCGCCGCGCAGCCACCTCACGGGAGGTGGACGACGGCCCGGGCGAGGGAGAGGACCTTCTCGCCGGCGCTGGTGACGGTCAGGTCGACCCGGTAGCGGTCGTCGTCGAGCACGGCGGCGACCCTGCCACGGACCGTGACCGTCGTGCCGGTGTCGTCGTCCGGGACGACGACGGGCCGGCCGAACCGGACGTGGTAGTCGACCAGCGCGGCCGGGTCGCCGGCCCACGAGGTGACCGCGCGGCCGGCGAGCGCCATGGTGAGCATCCCGTGGGCGATGACGTCGGGCAGGCCCACGGAGGTGGCCACGCGCTGGTTCCAGTGGATGGGGTTGAAGTCCCCGGAGGCGCCGGCGTAGCGGACGAGGTCTGCGCGGGTGACGGGGTAGGTCTGCTCGGGCAGCTCGGTGCCCACCTCGAGGTCCATCACGCCCCCCGGGCGACCAGCATCGAGGTGGCCGTGCAGACGGCCTCGCCGTCCTCGGTGGCCAGCTCGACGCGGGTGGTCAGCAGGTCATTCCCCGCCACGTGCCGCACGGCTTCGATGCTCGTCCGTGCCACCAGCCGGTCACCGGCCCGGATCGGGCGGTGGTGGGTGAACTTCTGCTCGCCGTGCACCACCCGGCTGTAGTCGAGGGCGACGTCGGGGTCGTCGAGCACGCTGGTGGCCGCCTCGAGGCTGACCACGATGGCGAAGGTGGGCGGCGCGACGACGTCGGGGTGCCCGGCCGCCCGCGCGGCCCCGGCGTCGCGGAAGACGGGGTCGGGGTCACCGATCGCGGCGGCGAACTCGGCGATCTTGGCCCGGCCGACCTCGTAGACGGCGGAGGGCGGGTAGCTGCGCCCGACCAACCCTGGGTCCAGCGCCATGCTCCCGCCCTCCCGCGTCCCGGCGAGACCGCGCGTCAGCGGGTCTCGCGGTGGACCGTGTGCTTGCGGTCGTGCGGGCAGTACTTCTTCAGCTCGAGCCGGTCGGGGTCGTTGCGCCGGTTCTTGCGGGTGATGTAGTTGCGGTTCTTGCACTCCTGGCAGGCCAGGGTGATCTTCGGACGGATGTCGGTGGCTGCCACGGTGTGCTCCTAGCCTTGTCGGTCGGGCGCGCCCCCCGGGCGGCCCGCGTGCCGGCGGGGTTGCCGACACGACGACGGACCCCCGAGGGGGTCCGTGGGGAGTAGCGGTGACCGGATTTGAACCGGTGACACAGCGATTATGAGCCGCTTGCTCTGCCAGGCTGAGCTACACCGCCGGGACGACCGCGCGGCCCGGTCTCGCGACAGGACCGGTCGGTCACTTCTCGATCTTACGAGCCCCTTTACGGAATCGAACCGTAGACCTTCTCCTTACCATGGAGACGCTCTGCCGACTGAGCTAAAGGGGCGTGCTCGGCTGCGTCGGAGACTCTACCAAGCCGCTCTCGGCGACCTGCGAACCCCCTCGGACCGCGCGGTTCGACTGTAACAGCCGCTCCGTCGACGCCCGCCCGGCGGCCTGCCCCGGGTGCGGCGGACGGGTCGTCAGGTGCGGACGAACAGCCGCCGGTGGGTGGCACCCGGCGCGGCGGACCGCACGCCGGTGCGGGCGAGCAGCCAGCTCTCCAGCCGCTCGTCGGGCAGCGGCCGGCTGACCAGGAAGCCCTGCAGCTTGTCGCAGCCCATCTCGGCCAGCAGGTTGCGGGTCAGCTCGTCCTCCACGCCCTCGGCGACGACGCGCAGGCCGAGGTTGTGCGCCAGCTCGATGATCGAGCGGGCGATGAACGACTCCCCCTGGCTGGTCGACATCCCCAGCACGAAGGACTTGTCGATCTTCACCTCGTCGATCGGCAGCTGGCGCAGCTGGGACAGCGAGGAGTAGCCGGTCCCGAAGTCGTCCATCGACAGCCGCAGGCCCAGGGCGTGCAGGTCGGTCAGCACGGAGCTGTTGCGCACCGTGTCGTCGATGACGCTGCCCTCGGTGAGCTCCAGGGTGAGCAGCTCCCCCGGGACGCCGTGCCGGCGCAGCGCCCGCCGCACGCGGTCGACGAGGTCGGGCTCGGTGAGGCAGCGGGCGGAGAGGTTCACCGCCACCGACAGCGCGATGTCCTGGTCGAGCCAGCGGCGGCAGCGGGCCAGCGCCAGGTCGAGCACGTGGTCGGTCAGCGGCCCGATCCGGCCGATCTGCTCGGCCAGGTGGATGAAGTCGTCCGGCGG
Source organism: Geodermatophilus sp. SYSU D00815 (assembly GCF_054050035.1). Classification (NCBI taxonomy): domain Bacteria; kingdom Bacillati; phylum Actinomycetota; class Actinomycetes; order Geodermatophilales; family Geodermatophilaceae; genus Geodermatophilus; species Geodermatophilus sp. SYSU D00815. Next base: position 180,138 of record NZ_JBJGYO010000007.1, read on the forward strand.
GATGGCCCCGTAGCGCGGGTGCGCCCAGCGGACCAGCGTCTCGACCGAGACGATGTCCGACGTCCGGGCGTCGATGATCGGCTGGAAGACGACGGAGATGTGCCCGTCGGCCATGGCCTGCTCGATCTCGGTGCCCAGCTGCAGGCGGCGCAGGCTCTGCTGGTCGAGGACCGGGTGGTAGCTGGCCACGCCGCTGGAGCCCGACGCGGCCAGCAGCGCGACGTCCGCCCGCTGCATGAGCGTGCCGGAGTCGGCCCCGTGCACCGGGGCGGCGGCCACGCCGATGCTCAGCGTGATCTCCAGGTCCAGGCCGGCCACGCGGGCCCGGGTCGAGGTGGCCTCCCGCAGCCGGCGGGCGGCGCGCTCGGTGGCGGCCAGCGACAGGCCCGGCAGCAGGACGGCGAACCGGTCGCCCTCCATGCGGGCCAGCAGCGCCTGCGGCGGCGCGTGCTCCCGCAGCAGGCCCGCGGTGACCAGCAGCAGCTCGTCGCTGGCGGCGTGGCCGAGCGTGTCGGTGACCTCGGTGTAGTTGTCGAGGGCGGCGAGGATGAGCCCGGCGCGCGCGGCCACCGGGTCGGCCGCCAGCAGCGCGTCGATCTCCGCCGCCAGCCGCTGCCGGTTCGGCAGCCCGGTCAGCCGGTCGTGGTCGGCGTCGTAGCGGATCTGGGTCAGCAGCTGCTGCTGGCGGATCGCCGCGTTGACGTGCGTGAGCATGCTCTCGAGGGCGGCGCGGTCGCCCTCGCCGAAGTTGACGACGTCGCTGCGCCGGTCGCAGACCTCGAGGTAGCCCGGCTCGCCCGCGGCGGTCACCACGGCGGCGCCGATGAGGTCGGAGGCGCCGCGGCGGGCCAGCGCGGCGGCCTCCTGCGCGTCGGCGCGCGCGAGCGAGGCGTGCACCGGCCCCTCGGCCGCCGCCTCCACGGCCCGGCGGCGGAACAGGTCGTCGGGGTCGCCGGGCCCGTCGTACCAGACCGCGCCGTCCTCGGCGGCGACCACCAGCCGCGGCTCCTCGTCGAGGTACGGGGGCAGCCAGAGGGCCACCCGCTCGGCGTTGAGCAGGTCTCGGACGGCGAGGACGATCTGGCGGGCGCCGTCCTCGTCGGCCGGGATCTGCTCGACCCGGCGCGCGAAGTCGTACACCCGCTCGAGGCGGTCGCCCTCCCTGGTCACCTGGGCGAAGCGGCGGTAGAGGAGCGCCAGCGCGGCGACGAGCGGCGTGATGAGCAGCCACGCCCACGCGGTGGCGTCGAGCAGCACGAGGAGGGCCAGCCCGACGACGACGGCGATCGGGCTGACGACCACGACGGGTACGAACAGGCTGGCCCACAGCGGCCGCCCCGGGTACCCCTGCGTCAGGGTGATGGCCCCCGCGATCAGCAGGGCGCCGACGACGTTGGCCGTGAAGATGGCGAGGACGTAGGAGAACCAGGTCCCCGGGGTCAGCAGCCCACCGACGGGGAGCAGGGTGAGCACCGACACCGCGACGCAGACCTCGAGCACCGCGATCGCCATGTTGAAGACGACCTTCGGCCGCGCGTAGCCCTGGATGACCAGGACGCAGCCCATGCCGAGGGCCCGGGCGATCGCCGTCTCGCTGCCGCCCACGGCCACCAGCGACATGACCAGCGCCAGCTCGCTCGCCGACCAGAAGAAGGTCTGCCGGCGGAACTCGAAGTGGACGTTGATGGACTCGGCGGCCACGATGCCCACGACCACACCCGCGAACGGCAGCAGGTCGAAGTGGAAGGGCTCGTGCGCGAGCACGACGCCGAAGGCGATGACCGCCGCGACGGAGACGAGGAGGGCCGCCGTCCAGGGACTGTGCAGCGCCGGCGACCACGAGCGCGCGCGGCTGTCCTTGTCGGGCACTGACACCTGCATTCCCCGGGGAAGATGAGCGGCGCCGAGGCTAACAGCGAGCAGGTCAGCCATGGGCCGGTTTCGCCGCCACCCCTCCCGAAAGGGGCAGGTCAGACGCGGGCCGGCGCGCCCGGCTCGTCAGCGGGCCCGGGACGGCGGGGCCGGCGACGAGCCGGGCGGGGTGGGAGGGCTAGCGGGCCGAGGTGCGGCCCCACTTGCCGCCGCGACCCCACTTGCCGCCACGACCCCACTTCCCGCCACGGATCGAACCGGTTGCACGCTGCATGACGCCTCCTCAGGCATGAACGACTGCTTTGGTGCGGCAGTCACCCACGCGCGGGGGCAGAGCGTCGTTCGGTACGGACCGCGCCGGAGACATTGCTTCCCGTCACCCGTTCGGGCAAGCACCGTTGATCACGCCCGCGTGCCGGCGTGTCGCGTCGCCACGTTGAGTGACTGAAGACAGACATGGAGTCACCGGTACGGGGGAACGCGGGCGGGCGGGACCGACCCCCGCCGCTGCTGCATACCCGGGCCGGCGGGCCGCGCACGTGCGGAGAGCCCCGATGTCGTCGGCGCCGGCCTCCGGGCGCCCCGCTCAGACGCCGCGGCGAGGTGGGACCGGGCGGCCGGGTCGCCGGGCGGCGGGTCGAGGGGCACCGGGACGGGCTCGGTCACCGCGGCGCCGCCCGCCCCGGCACCGGCAGCAGCGACCCGTCCAGCCCGAGCCACGAGTCGGTGACCGCGGCGACGGCGCCGGCCAGCCGGCGCAGCTCACCCGCCACGGCCGTCCCCGCCGTGCGGTGCGCCTCGAGGAACGCCTCCACGGCGGCGGCCAGCGGCCCGGCGGGCACCGGGGCGGGGGCCAGCCGGGCGGCCACGTCGTCGGCCTCGTCCCCTTGGGCGCGCAACGCGTCGGCGAGCGCGTAGAGCTGCTCGGGCGGCACCTCGATCGTCATGCGGCGGAGTGTGGCCGCGCCGTCGGTCGCGCTGCTGCCGCCGTCCACAGGGCGGCAGGCCCCCGACCACGCGCGCGGCCGGGACATCCCCACCGTCCACAACCGCTGTCCACAGATTGTGGACAGCGACCGGTGATCATCTACGCTGCGCGCGTGCCAACGGACGGGGTGGTACCGGAACGGCGGGGCGAGCGCGGCTCGAGCCTGCCGTTCGTGCTCGTCTGCTGGACGGTGGCCGCGCTCATGGCGTTCGGCGCCGTCGCCGCGTCCGACGCCTTCCTCGAGCAGCAGGAGGTGCAGGCCGTCTGCGACGGCGCCGCGCTGGCCGCCGCCGACCAGGCCGACGAGGCCGCGGTCTACGCCTCCGGCGTGGGGGCGCAGCTCCCGCTCAGCCGGGCCACCGCGCAGGCCGCCGTCGCCGACCAGCTCGCCGACGGCGGCGCGCGGCTGGACGCCTGGTCGGCCGAGACCGACGGCGTCGAGGTGACCGTGCGCTGCACCCGGTACGCGGAGATCGCGTTCGGCTGGCTGTTCCTCGGCGGGCAGCCGCTGGAGCGGACCGCCGTCGCCAGCGCCCGGGCGCCGACCGTGCCCTGAGAACGGCCGTGCTTCGAAAAGGGCCGCGCTCCGAGAGGCGACGGCCCCCGACCGGGACCGGTCGGGGGCCGTCGTACCGAGGCGTGGCGGGTGAAGGATTCGAACCTTCGTAGGCTGAGCCGACGGATTTACAGTCCGCTCCCTTTGGCCACTCGGGCAACCCGCCGTGCGGTGGTACCGGAGCAGCGTACAAGAACGGTGGACGGCGACCTCGGGGTGTCCGGGGCGCCTCCCCAGAGCGGAGGAGAAGCCATGGCCGACTCGTCCTTCGACGTGGTGAGCAAGGTCGACCGCCAGGAGGTGGACAACGCGCTCAACCAGGCCGCCAAGGAGCTGGCGCAGCGGTTCGACTTCCGGGGCACCAACGCCAGCATCGCCTGGTCCGGCGAGGAGGCCGTCGTGCTGCAGGCCGACACCGAGGAGCGGGTCACCGCCGCGCTCGACGTGTTCAAGGACAAGCTGGTCAAGCGGAAGATCTCGCTGAAGTCCCTCGACGCCGGCGAGCCGCAGTCCTCCGGCAAGTCGTACAAGATCAGCGCGCGGATCAAGCAGGGCATCGAGTCCGACGTCGCCAAGAAGATCGCCAAGATCATCCGCGACGAGGGCCCGAAGGGCGTCCAGGCCCAGATCCAGGGCGACCAGCTGCGCGTGAGCGGCAAGAAGCGGGACGACCTGCAGGCGGTCCAGCAGCTGCTCCGCGGCAAGGACCTCGACGTCGCCCTGCAGTTCGACAACTACCGCTGACGGCGCTCAGCCGCCCGGCCCGTTCCCGGCGCCGGGCGGCGCGTCGAGCACCGTGGGGACGTACTCGAGCAGCTGCAGCCTGCCGTCGAAGGTGCGGTGGTCGACCAGCTCGAGGGCGACGTCGGGGTAGCCGTCGTAGACCCGGTCGGTGCCGGTGGCGCCGGTGATGACGGGGAAGACGACGACCCGGTAGCGGTCGACCAGGCCGGCCCGCAGGAGCGACCGGCTCAGCGCGATGCTGCCGAGAGTGCGCATCGGACGGGGGCCGTCCTGCTTCATGGCCCGCACGGTCTCGACCGCGTCGCCGTCGACCAGCTCGGTGTTGGCCCACGACAGCGGCGCCCGCAGGGTGGAGGAGAAGACCACCTTGGGCTGCGCGGTCAGCTCCGCGATGCCGGTCTCGCCGGGCGTCCGCTCGGCGAACCCCGACATGAGCCGGTAGGTCGTCGCCCCCATGAGGGCGGTGTGCTCCTCCTGCTCGTCGAGCTAGCCCAGGTACTCCGGCCCTTCCATGCCCCAGAAGCCGGGCCAGCCCTCGGCCGCACCGTAGCCGTCCAGGGAGGTGATGAAGTCCACCATCAGCTCGGGCACCGGATCCCCTCCTGCCGGTCCGCGGCCGGGGTGCTCCGGCCGCTCGCGTCGGAGGGTTGACGCCGAGCGACCGCGGAAGTCATCGGTGGCGGCGGGACGCCACCGGTGCGAGACGTGCGACGGCGTCAGAGCCGGCCCTGCTCGCGGGCGATCTGCTCGAGCCGGGCGATCCGCTGCGCCATCGGCGGGTGCGTCGAGAACAGCGAGGCCAGCCCCTGCCCGCGGAACGGGTTGGCGATCATCAGGTGGCTCTGGGTCACCAGCCGGTCGTCCTGCGGCAGCGGCCGCGCCGCCGCGCCGCGCTCGATCTTGCGCAGCGCGCTCGCCAGCGCCAGCGGGTCGGAGCTGAGCCGCGCGCCGGAGGCGTCCGCCTGGTACTCGCGGCTGCGGCTGACCGCCATCTGCACCACGCCCGCCGCGATCGGGCCGAGCAGGACCAGCAGCAGGCTGCCCAGGGCGTTGCCGCCGTCGCGCTCGTCGGACCGGCCGCCGAACAGCGAGGCGAACATCGCCATGTGGGCCAGGTACGTGATGACGGTCGCCATGGCGCCGGCCACGGAGCTGATCAGGATGTCGCGGTTGTAGACGTGGGACAGCTCGTGGGCGAGGACGGCGCGCAGCTCGCGGCGGTCGAGGAGCTCGAGGATCCCCTGGGTGCAGCAGACGGCGGCGTTGCGCGGGTTGCGGCCGGTGGCGAAGGCGTTGGGCTGCGCGGCCGGGCTGACGTATAGGCGCGGCACGGGCTGGCGGGCCTCGGTGGCCAGCTCGCGGACCATGGCGTAGAGCTGCGGCGCCTGCGTCTCGGTGACCGGGAAGGCGCGCATGGCCCGCAGCGCCAGCTTGTCGGAGTTGAAGTACGCGAACCCGTTGACCGCCAGGGCGATGACGAGTGCGATGAACAGGCCGCCCCGGCCACCGATCAGGGCTCCGGCGGCGAGGATGAGGGCACCCATGAGCCCCAGGAGCAGGGCGGTCTTGAGTCCGTTGTTCCAGCGCTGCACGTCGGGATCAACGCCATCCCCGGAACCGCCGTTCCCGGTGGGAATGGCGCCGTCCCCCCGACGGGTTGGCCATGGGGACGACGGCGCCCGGCCCGCCGGACGGGCGCTCGCGGTCGCGGCGTGTCCGGTTGCACACCCGGGTGCGGACACACGCACGTAACCTCGGCCGGTGGAGGTGGACCAGAGATGACTGGCAGCAACGCGCCCGACGCTCCGGCGACGGCGGTGGGCCCGGCGAACGGCTCCGCGAACGGCTCGGCGGCCGGGGCTGCCCCCGGCGGCCTGGTGAAGAGCGTGGTCAGCCTCGACCGCGTGGTCATCCGGCTGGCCGGCGACTCCGGCGACGGCATGCAGCTGACCGGCAACCGGTTCACCAGCGAGACGGCGTCCTTCGGCAACGACCTGTCGACGCTGCCCAACTTCCCCGCCGAGATCCGCGCGCCGACGGGGACCCTGCCCGGCGTCAGCTCCTTCCAGCTGCACTTCGCCGACCACGACATCATGACGCCGGGCGACGCCCCCGACGTCCTCGTCGCGATGAACCCCGCGGCGCTCAAGGCGAACCTCTCCGACCTGCCCGGCGGCGGGCTGCTCATCGTCGACTCCGACGAGTTCACCCCGCGCAACCTGGCGAAGGTCGGCTACGCCACCAACCCGCTCGAGGACGGCTCGCTGGAGGGCTGGCAGCTGTTCAGCGTGCCGCTGACGAGCATGACGCTCGACGCGCTCGCCGACTCCGGCCTGGGCAAGAAGGAGGCCGAGCGGAGCAAGAACATGTTCACGCTCGGCCTGCTGTCGTGGATGTACCACCGGCCGACCGAGGGCACGATCCGCTTCCTCGAGCGGCAGTTCCGCCGCAAGCCCGAGATCGCCGCGGCCAACATCGCCGCGTTCCGCGCCGGCTACAACTACGGCGAGACCACGGAGGCCTTCGCCGTCTCCTACGAGGTCAAGCCGGCGCCGATGGCGCCGGGGACCTATCGCAACATCTCCGGCAACCAGGCGCTGGCGTACGGCATCGTCGCGGCCGGGCAGCGCTCCGGGCTGCCGGTGTTCCTCGGCGCCTACCCGATCACCCCGGCGTCGGACATCCTCCACGAGCTGTCCCGGCACAAGTCCTTCGGCGTCCGCACGTTCCAGGCCGAGGACGAGATCGCCGGTGTCTCCGCCGCGATCGGCGCGTCGTTCGGCGGCGCGCTGGGCGTCACCACGACCTCCGGCCCCGGCATCTCGCTGAAGTCCGAGGCGATCGGCCTGGCCGTGATGCTCGAGCTGCCGCTGGTCGTCGTCGACGTCCAGCGCGGCGGGCCCTCGACGGGCCTGCCGACCAAGACCGAGCAGTCGGACCTGCTGCAGGCGATGTTCGGCCGCAACGGCGAGGCGCCGCTGCCGGTGATCGCCCCGCGGTCGCCCGGCGACTGCTTCGACGCCGCGCTCGAGGCGGCGCGCATCGCGCTGGCCTACCGCACCCCGGTGATGCTGCTGTCCGACGGCTACCTGGCCAACGGCGCCGAGCCGTGGGCCGTCCCGGACGTCGAGTCGCTGCCCGACCTGCGGGTGGAGTTCGCCACCGAGCCCAACGGCGAGGACGGCGAGTTCCTCCCCTACCTGCGCGACCCGGAGACGCTGGCCCGGGCCTGGGCCATCCCCGGCACGGCCGGCCTGCAGCACCGCGTCGGCGGGCTGGAGAAGGCCGACCGCACCGGCAACATCTCCTACGACCCGGACAACCACGACTTCATGACCCGGACCCGGCAGGCCAAGGTCGACGGCATCGCGGCCACCATCCCGCCGACCGACGTCGACGACCCCGACGGCCGCGCGCGGGTCGCCGTCATCGGCTGGGGCTCGACCTACGGGCCGATCGGCGCGGCGTGCCGCCAGGTCCGCAAGTCCGGCCGGTCGATCGCGCAGATCCACCTGCGCCACATCAACCCGATGCCCGCCGACCTCGGCGAGGTGCTCGCCCGCTACGACCGGGTCATCTGCCCGGAGATGAACCTCGGGCAGCTGGCGACGCTGCTGCGGGCGCGCTACCTCGTCGACGTCGAGAGCCACACCCAGGTGCGCGGCCTGCCCTTCCGCGCGGCCGAGCTCGCCGCCGTCCTCCAGGGCGCGATCGACTCGACCACCGCACCGGCGCCCGCCCGGGCGGCTGCCCTCGAGCCCACCACCGGACGGGCCACGGCCCTCAACGGAGGCACGAAGTGACCACCATCGACCTCGGCATGCCGGGGACCGACCCCATCACGGCCGCGACCACCGTCGGCGAGAAGCAGACCGAGCTCAAGGCCAAGGACCTCAAGACCGACCAGGAGGTCCGCTGGTGCCCCGGGTGCGGTGACTACGTCATCCTCAACGCGGTCCAGAGCTTCCTGCCCAGCCTGGGCATCGCCCGTGAGGACATGGTCATCGTCTCGGGCATCGGGTGCTCCTCGCGGTTCCCGTACTACATGAACACCTACGGGATGCACTCCATCCACGGGCGGGCGCCGGCGATCGCCACCGGCCTGGCGGCCTCGCGGCCCGACCTGTCGGTGTGGGTGGTGACCGGCGACGGCGACGCGCTGTCGATCGGCGGCAACCACCTGATCCACACGCTGCGCCGCAACGTGAACCTGAAGATCCTGCTGTTCAACAACCGGATCTACGGGCTCACCAAGGGCCAGTACTCCCCCACCTCCGAGGTGGGCAAGGTGACCAAGTCGACCCCGATGGGCTCGCTGGACCACCCGTTCAACCCGGTGTCGCTGGCCCTGGGCGCCGACGCCACCTTCGTCGGCCGGGCGATGGACTCCGACCGCAAGGGCCTCACCGAGGTGCTGCGCCAGGCGGCCGAGCACCAGGGCACCGCGCTGGTCGAGATCTACCAGAACTGCAACATCTTCAACGACGGCGCGTTCGACCTGCTCAAGGACCCCACGACCGGCAAGCAGTGGACGATCCCGCTGGTGCACGGCGAGCCGCTGGTGTTCGGCCCGGACGGCGCCTCGTGCGTGGTCCGCGACGAGTTCGGCGGGCTGCGGATCGCCGAGACCAGCCAGGTCGCCCCCGGCGACATCGTCGTCCACGACGCCACCCGGCAGGACCCCTCGTACGCGTTCGCGCTGTCCCGGCTCTCGGGCCAGGACCTGCGCTACACCCCGATGGGCGTCTTCCGCGCCGTCCAGCGGCCGACGTACGACCGGATGATGGCCGAGCAGGTCGAGCAGGCCCGGGCCGGCGAGCCGGCCGACCTGGGCGCGCTGCTGGCCGGCAGCGACACCTGGACGATCCCCGCCTGAGGAAGGACCCCCTGCAGGGCCCCCCGTCCGTACCCGCGGCAGGGGCCCGGCAGGGGGCCTCACGCGTCGGCCAGGACCTCGGTCAGCACGGGTAGCGCCGCGGACAGCTGCGCGCGGGTCGGTGCCGCGAAGCCGGTGACCAGCCCGGCGGGCGGGCCGAGCTGCGCGCCGGCGGTCCGGTACCGGGCCAGCCCGTCCAGCGCCAGCCCGCGGGCGCGGGCCGCGGCCACGACGGCGTCCTCGGCGGCCCGGTCGGGCAGCGGGACGAACACGTGGGCCCCGGCCGGGTCCCCCTCGGCCCGGCGTCCCGCGGCCGCGACGGCGGCGAGCACGGCCGCCCGCCGCCCGGCCAGCTCCCGGCGGACCCGCCGCAGGTGCCGGGCCAGGTCGCCGGACGCGGCCAGCGCGGCGAACACCCGCTGGCCGGCCCGTGCCGGCCGGGTGCCGGTGGCCGTGCGCCGGGCCACCAGCTCGCGGCGCAGCGCCGCCGGTGCCACCAGCCAGCCGACCCCCAGGGTGGGGCTGACGATCTTGCTGGTCGTGCCCAGGTGGACGACGACGTCGGGCCCGAGCGCGGCGAGCAGGGGCAGCGGTGCCACGTCGTAGCGCAGCTCCCCGTCGTAGTCGTCCTCGAGCACCCACCAGCCCTCCGCGCGGGCCCGCTCCACCAGGGCCAGCCGGCGGGCCGCCGACATCCGCCGGCCGAGCGGGAACTGGTGCGCCGGCGTGCAGTAGACGGCGGCCAGCCCCGGCGGCACGGCGTCCACCACCAGCCCGTCGCCGTCCACCGGGACCGGGACCACCGTCGCCCCGGCGGCGGCCAGGGCGGCGGCCACGCGCTGGTACCCGGGGCTCTCCACCCCCACCCGGCTGCCCGGGGGCAGCAGCCGCGCGACCTCGGCCGCCGCGGCGGAGGTGCCCCCGGTGGCGAGCAGGTCGGCGGCCGCGGCCCCCACGCCCCGGTGCCGCAGCAGGTGGTCCGCGACCGCGGCGAGGAACGCCGGGTCGCCGGCCGGCTCGGGCTCGCCGTCCGGCGGGAGGTCGCCGGCGGCGCGCCAGGCCCGGCGCCAGGCCGCCCGGTCCAGCACCTCCAGGCACGGGGACCCGGCCCGCAGGTCGACCAGCCGGGGTCCCGGCTCGGCGAGCGCCGCGCCGACCGGGACCGCGGGGTGCCGCTCCGCCGCCGGACCGCCCACGACGAAGGTGCCCACCCCGCGCCGCCCGTCGGCCCAGCCCTCCGCCAGCAGCTGGTCGTAGGCGGCCGCGGTCACCGTGCGGCTGACCCGCAGCGCGCTCGCGAGCTGCCGGGTCGACGGCAGCCGGTCGCCGCGGCGCAGGGTGCCGGCGGCCGCGGCGACGCGCAGGGCATCGGCCAGCTGCACCGCCAGCGGCCTGCCGGCCTCGCGGTCGAGCACGACCGGTGGGATCTCGACCACCGGAACCTCCTGGGTGGTGGACTGCTGGAATCGCGCGGAAGTGGCCGTTGGAGGATGCCACGCTCCCCGGCAGGCTCGGTCGCATGAACTCCTCGGCGCCGCTCTCCCCCACCCCGCGCAGCACCGTCCGGCGGGGTTCCCGGCGTGCGCGCACCGACCGAGCCGACCTGTACGCCGTGCTCGACGCCGGGCTGGTCGGCCACCTCGGGATCGTGCTCGGCGGCGCACCGGTGGTGCTGCCCACCGGCTTCGGGCGGCGCGGGGACACGCTCTACCTGCACGGCTCCACCGGTGCCGCCACGCTGCGGGCCGCGACCGCCGGCGCCCCGGTCTGCTTCACCGTCACCCACCTCGACGGCGTGGTCTACGCCCGCTCGGCGTTCCACCACTCGGTCAACTACCGCTGCGCCGTCGTCCACGGCACCGCCCGGTCGGTCACCGACCCCGCCGAGAAGGTGCTCGGGCTCGAGGCGATCACCGAGCACCTGGCGCCCGGCTCGTGGACGGCGACCCGCCTGCCCGACCGCAAGGAGCTCGCCGCCACCGCGGTGCTCGCCCTCGACCTGGCCGAGGCGAGCGTGAAGGTGCGCACCGGCCCGCCCGTCGACGACGAGCGCGACCTGCCCGCCCCCGGCGCGGGCGACCCGGTGTGGGCCGGCGTCCTGCCGGTGCGCACCCTGCTCGGCGAGCCGGAGCCCTGCCCCCTGCTCCCGGCCGGCACCCCGGTCCCCGCGCGGGTGCGCGACCGCCGGCTGCCCTGAGGCGTGCCCTCGGCCCCCGCGCACCGGCGCGGTCCCCGCTTCGTCCGGCTCCCGGGCCGAGGAGCGCCGACCGGCGTCAGCCCCTCGGCGTGACCCGCAACAGCTGGTCCCGGCCGTCGCCGTTGTCGGTCGTGACGTACAGCGCGCCGTCCTCGCCCTGCTGCACCGTGCGGATCCGCCCGAAGGAGTCCTCCAGCTCGGCCAGCCGGAACTGCTCGACCAGCGTGGTGCCGTCCTCGGAGAGCCGCAGTGCGAGCACCCCGGTGTCCCGGAGGACGGCGACCAGCAGCAGGCCGTCGTAGGCACCCCACTGCGCCCCGTCGAGGAAGGTGCCCCCGCAGGTGGCGATGGTGGGGTCGCCGGAGGACCACAGCGCGGGCACGGCGCCGGGGATGGCCGGGTCGGTCATCGGGACGCTCTCGTCGTAGGCGCCGGGGCCGGGGTCCCAGCCGTAGTTGGCGCCCGCCGCGAGAAGGTTCACCTCGTCGTCGCGCCGGGTGCCCTGCTCGACGGCGTAGACCTGCCCGGTGCCGGGCCGGACGGCGAGGCCCTGCACGTTGCGGTGCCCGTAGGTCCACAGGTACGGCTCGGCGCCGCTGCCGGCGAACGGGTTGCCCTCGGCCGGTGCGCCCGTGGCGGCGTCGATGCGCAGCACCTTGCCGGCGAGGCTGGTCCGGTCCTGGGCGTTGGTGCCGACGGCGTTGTCCCCCGTGCTCACCAGGAGCGCGCCGGTGGGGTCGACGCGCAACCGGCAGCCGCCGTGCCGGCCCGAGGAGCTGTTGACCGGGATGCCGCCCAGCAGCGGGTCGGCGACCCGGGTGGCGGTGGTCCACGCCGGGTCGACGGTCCAGGCGATCACCGCGATGTCCGGTGCCTCGCCGGCCTGCCGCCCCTGGCAGCTGTAGAACCGCCGGTTCGCGGCGAAGGCCGGGTCGAGCACCAGGCCCATCTGCCCGGTCTCGCCGCGCGCGAACAGGTCGTCGAGGTCGGCGGTGAGCTCCCGCGCGGTGCCGTCGGGCAGCACCGCGGTGAAGCCGCCGCCGCGCTCCCCCACCAGGAGCGTCCCGTCCGGCGCCTGCGCGACGTCCCAGGGGTGGTCCAGCCCGTCGGCGACGACGGCGACGTCGAGCGGCGGCGCGGTGGGCGGCGGCTGGCTGACCGGGGGCTGCGGCTGCGTCGTGCCGGTGGCCGCGCCGTCCGACGGCCCCGCGTCGGCGGTGCACCCGGCGAGCAGCAGCGCGGCCGCCAGGCACGACCCCGCCGCGAGCCTGCGAGCGGTCGGGGGCACCGGTGCCTGCTCAGCTGGTGCGGGTCACGACGTAGTCGCAGAGGGCCGAGAGCGCCTCGCGGACGTCGCCCTCGGGGACCGCGGTCAGCCGGTCGCGGGCGCGGTCGGCGTACTCGCGCAGCACGTCGGTGGCGCGGGCCAGCGCGGCGGAGGAGCGCAGCAGCTCCAGCGCCTCGGCGAGGTCCTCGGCGCCGACCGGTCCGGCCACGAGCTGCCGCAGCCGGGCCTCGGCCGGGTCGTCGCCGGCCAGCGCGATCAGCACGGGGAGGGTGGCGACGCCCTCGCGCAGGTCGGTGCCGGGCGCCTTCCCGGACGCGCCGTCGGCGCTGACGATGTCGAGCAGGTCGTCGCTGAGCTGGAAGGCCACCCCGACCTCCTCGCCGAAGGCGGTCAGCGCGGCCACCAGCTGCTCGTCGACCCCCGCGAAGGAGGCACCGAAGCGCGCCGAGGTGGCCACCAGCGAACCGGTCTTGTCGGAGAGCACCTCGAGGTAGTGGGCGATCGGGTCCTCACCCGGCTGCGGGCCCACGGTCTCCCGCAGCTGGCCGCTGACCAGCCGCTCGTAGGTGCGGGCCTGGACGCGCACCGCCTCGGGACCCAAGTCGGCGAGCAGGTCGGAGGCGCGGGCGAAGAGCAGGTCGCCGGTGAGGATCGCGATGCTGTTGCCCCAGCGGCTGTTGGCGCTGGGCGCCCCGCGGCGCACGGCGGCCTCGTCCATGACGTCGTCGTGGTACAGCGTCGCCAGGTGGGTCAGCTCGCAGACGACGGCGGCCCGCTCGACCTCGGGGGCGCGCGGGTCCCCGAGCTGCGCGGCCAGCAGGGCCAGCATCGGCCGGAACCGCTTGCCACCGGCGGCCATGAGGTGCCCCGCCGCCTCCCGGATGACCGGGTGCTCGCTGCCGACGGCGGCGGAGAGGGCGGCCTCGACCCCGGCGAGACCCGCGGCGAGGGACTCGCCCAGGCCCCCGTCGGGCAGCCAGGGGCCGATGGTCGACGCCGGCGTCGAGATCCGGTGCCGCCCCTCGGTGGGGACGCCGCGGTCGACGGCGGTGCGGGCTCCGGTCATCAACCGACGAAGATAGCCGCCCGATCCGCCAGGTCGAGGACCGACCCCGGCACGATCCCCAGGACGAGGGTGGCCGTGGCGGTGATCGCGAGGACGATCGTGGTCGGCAGGCCGGGCACGCCGACCGTCGGCCCGTCGGCCGCGGGCGGCGAGAAGTACATGAGCACGATCACCCGCAGGTAGAAGAACGCGGCCACCGCGCTGGCCAGCAGGGCCACCACGGCCAGCGGCCAGGCGCCGGCCTCGATGGCGGCCCGGAACACCGCGAACTTGCCGGTGAAGCCGCTGGTCAGCGGGATGCCGGCGAGCGCCAGCAGGAACAGGCTCATCACCGCGGCGGTCAGCGGCGAGCGCTGCGCCAGCCCGGCCCACTGCGACAGGTGGCCGGCCTCCCCGTCGCCGTCGCGGACCAGGGTGAGGACGGCGAACGCGCCGAGCGTGGTCACGCCGTAGGTGAGCAGGTAGAAGATCGTCGCCGCCAGGCCCGAGCCCTCGGCGCCCGCGCCCAGGCCGAGCACGCCGGTGAGGATGAACCCGGCGTGCGCGATCGAGGAGTAGGCCAGCATCCGCTTGAGGTCGGTCTGGGTGAGGCCGAGCACGGCGCCGACGACCATCGAGACGATGGCGACGCCGTAGACGATCGGGCGCCAGGTCCACTCCGCGGTGCCGAAGGCGACGTAGAGCACCCGCAGGATCGCCCCGAACGCGGCGACCTTCGTGCAGGCGGCCATGAAGGCGGTCACCGGCGTCGGGGCGCCCTGGTAGACGTCCGGCGTCCAGGTGTGGAACGGCGCGACGCTGGCCTTGAACAGCAGGCCGACGACGAGCAGGGCGAGGCCGAGGGACAGCAGGATGCCGGTGTCGGCGGTGCCGGCCTCGCGGATCTCCGAGAGCCGCACGCTGCCGGTGGCGCCGTAGACCAGCGCCAGGCCGTACAGGAAGAAGCCGGAGGCGAACGCGCCGAGCAGGAAGTACTTGACCGACGCCTCCTGCGACAGCAGCCGCCGGCGGCGGGCCAGGCCGCACATCAGGTACAGCGGCAGGCTCAGCACCTCGAGCGCGACGAACATGACCAGCAGGTCGTTCGCGGTGACGAACAGCATCATGCCGCCGAGGGCGAACGTGGCCAGGGGGTACACCTCGGTCTGCACCCGCTGCGCGGTCAGCAGCTCCCGGTCGCGGGGGCTGCCGGCCGGCACGGCGGCCATCGCGACGAACGCCGACCGGGCCGGGTCCAGCGACCGCTCGGCGAACAGCAGCACCGACAGGGCGCCGAGGGCGGTGAGCGTGGCCTGCAGGAACAGCCCGGCGCCGTCGACGGCGAGCGCCGTCCCGGCGGTGACCCGGTCCTCGCCCCGGGCGAGCAGCAGCGTGGCGACCAGGCCGCCGACGGTGCCGACCAGCGCGACCCCCACCTGGACGGGGTGCCGCCTCTCGCGGGGCGCGAACGCCTCGACCAGCACGCCGACGCAGGCGGCGCCGAACACGAACAGCAGGGGGGCGAGCGCCGCCAGGGAGATCGACGGCGCGGAGATCTCGGGCATCAGTCCCCCTGCTCGGAGGTGGCGTCGGTGGTCTGCGGGGTGATGCCGTCGGGAGCGCCGACGTCCTCCATGGTGGCGCTCACCGCCGGGCGGATCAGGTCGATCAGCGGCTGCGGGTAGACGCCCAGCGCGATGACCAGCGCGATCAGCGGGGTGACGACGGCGATCTCGCGCCGGCCGAGGTCGGCGACCCGCAGCCGGGCGCCGGCCGGGGCGGGCGCGGTCAGCGTCGCCGTCGCACCGCCGCCGTGCACCGGCTCGGCCGGCGGCTCGCCGCCGGCACCCCCCGTGCCGGGCCCCGGCTCGAGGAGCAGGCCCCGCGGCGGGCCGTGCATGGTCCGCTGGTACATCAGCAGGATGTAGAGCGCGGCCAGGATGATCCCGGTGGTCGCGATGATCGTGTACACCGGCCGCGTCGGGAACGAGCCGATCAGCGTGAGGAACTCGCTGACGAAGCTGTTGGTGCCGGGCAGCGCCAGCGAGGCGAGGCCGGCGATGAGGAAGCTGCCGGCCAGCAGGGGCGCGAAGCGGGCCACGCCGCCGTAGTCGGAGATCTGCCGGGAGCCGCCGCGGGCGATGAGCATGCCCACCACGAGGAACAGCAGCCCGGTCGAGATGCCGTGGTTGACCATGTACAGCACCGCGCCGGTGCCGGCCTCGGTGGTGAAGGCGAAGATGCCGAGCGCGATGAAGCCGAAGTGCGAGATCGAGGTGTAGGACACCAGACGCTTCATGTCGCTCTGCCCCATGGCCAGCAGCGCCGCGTAGAGGATGCCGGCGACGGCCAGCGCCAGGATCCAGGGCGCGAAGTCGCGGGAGGCGTCGGGGAAGAGCGGCAGGCAGTAGCGCAGGAAACCGAACGTGCCGACCTTGTCCAGGACGCCGACCAGCAGCACCGCGCCGCCGATGGGCGCCTCGGCACCGGAGTCGGGCAGCCACGTGTGGAACGGCACCAGCGGGGCCTTGATCGCGAAGGCGACGAAGAAGCCGAGGAAGAGCAGCTTCTGCAGGCCCGGGTCGATGGAGATCTGCCGCAGCACGTCGAAGGCGAAGGTGCCCTCGCCCAGCTCGTTGACGCCGGCCACGTAGAGCCCGATCACCGCGGCGAGCATGACCAGGCCGCCGACGAGGCTGTAGAGGAAGAACTTGACCGCCGCGTACTGCCGCCGGGGGCCGCCGAAGCTCCCGATCAGGAAGTACATCGGGACCAGCATCGCCTCGAAGAAGACGTAGAAGAGGAAGACGTCGGTGGCGGCGAAGACGCCGACCATCATCGACTCGAGCAGCAGCAGCCAGGCGAAGAAGGTGCGCATCGAGCGCGTGCCCGGCGCGGTGTCGCGCCACGAGGCGAGGACGACCAGCGGCACCAGCACGCCGATCAGCAGCAGCATCACCAGCGCGATGCCGTCGACACCGAGGGCGAAGTCGACGCCGAAGCCGGGGATCCACGAGACCGACGTCATCAGCTGGAACCGGTCGCCGTCGGGGTCGAACGAGACCGTGGCCAGCACCGCCAGCAGCAGGACGACGAGGCCGGTGCCCAGCGCGACCTGCTTGGCCGTCTCCTCGCGGTCCTTGGGCAGCGCCGCGACCGCGGCCGCGGCCACCGCCGGCACCGCGATCATGAGCACGAGCCAGGGGAAGTCAGCCACGGTGCGTGCCCTTCTCGGAGGTCGGGTTGCTCAATGCCGTTCGTCCGCTCCCGCGGGACGCTCCGCTCCTCGCTCGTCCCTCGCTGCGATGCTCACGTCCCTGTCCGCTCATCCGGCCGTCACCGCCAGCAGGGCCCCGGCGACGACGACCGCGCCGCCGAGCATCCCCATGGCGTAGGTGCGGACGAAGCCGGTCTGCGCCCGGCCGAGCCGGGAGGAGGAGCCGCCGAGGGTGGCGGCCAGGCCGTTGACCGCGCCGTCGACGCCGCGGTTGTCGAGGAAGACCAGCGCGCGGGTCAGCCACTGGCCGGGGCGCATGAACAGCGACTCGTTGACGGTGTCGGCGTACAGCGCGTTGCGGGCGGCGCGGGTGACCGGCGAGACGCGCGTCGGCGCGGTGACCGGCACCTCGCGGCGGCCGACGAACAGCCAGGCGAGCGCCACGCCGAGCAGCGAGACGGCGGTGACGACGATCCCGATGGTCAGCGGCGCGATGACGTGCTCGGCCTCCTCCTGCTCGAAGACCGGCGCCATCCAGTCGGCCAGCGGGAAGGCCGTGACCAGGAGGAAGCCGGCGGCCACCGAGCCCACGGCGAGCACGATCATCGGCACCGTCATGACCGACGGCGACTCGTGCGGGTGCACGTCCTCCTCCCACCGCGGCCGGCCGAAGAAGGTCATCAGCATCAGCCGGGTCATGTAGAAGGCGGTCAGCCCGGCACCGAGGACGGCGATGCCGCCCAGCACGTAGCCGAGGGTGTCGCCCCGGTCGAAGGTCGCCTCGATGATCGCGTCCTTCGTGAAGTAGCCCGAGAACGGGATGATCCCGATGAGGGCGAGGTAGCCCAGCCCGAACGTGCCGAAGGTGATCGGCAGCCGCTTCCACAGCCCGCCGAAGCGGCGCATGTCGACCGAGTCGTTCATGGCGTGCATGACCGACCCGGCGCCGAGGAAGAGCCCGGCCTTGAAGAAGCCGTGCGCGTACAGGTGCGCCAGGCCCGCCACGTAGCCGGCCGGGCCGAGGCCGACGGCCAGGAACATGTAGCCGATCTGGCTGACCGTGGAGTAGGCCAGCACCTTCTTGATGTCGTCGTAGGCGCAGCCGGCGATCGCGCCGATCAGCAGGGTCAGCGCCCCGACGCACAGGACGACGGTGCGCGCGGTCGGCGTCTGGTCGTAGATCGGCGCCGAGCGGGCGATGAGGTAGACGCCGGCGGTGACCATGGTCGCGGCGTGGATGAGCGCCGAGACCGGGGTGGGGCCCTCCATGGCGTCGGGCAGCCAGGCCTGCAGCGGGAACTGGCCGGACTTGCCGCAGGCGCCGAGCAGGAGCAGCAGGCCGAGGGCGGTGGCCGTGCCGCCGGCCAGCAGCCCGGCGTCGCCCAGCACGCCCTCGAACGACGTCGTCCCCAGCT
This sequence comes from Geodermatophilus sp. SYSU D00815, assembly GCF_054050035.1. Taxonomy (NCBI): domain Bacteria; kingdom Bacillati; phylum Actinomycetota; class Actinomycetes; order Geodermatophilales; family Geodermatophilaceae; genus Geodermatophilus; species Geodermatophilus sp. SYSU D00815. Next base: position 198,336 of record NZ_JBJGYO010000007.1, read on the forward strand.
GGGCGAACATCAGGAAGATCGCCAGCGCCAGCCCGACGTCGCCGACGCGGTTCATGATGAACGCCTTCTTCGCCGCCGTGGCCGCGGCCGGGCGGGTGTACCAGAAGGCGATGAGCAGGTAGGACGCGAGACCCACGCCCTCCCAGCCGACGTAGAGGGCCAGGTAGCTGTCGCCGAGGACGAGCAGCAGCATCGCCGCGACGAACAGGTTGAGGTAGGCGAAGAACCGCCGCCGTCCCTCGTCGTGGGCCATGTAGCCGATCGAGTACACGTGGATCAGCGAGCCCACGCCGGTGATCAGCAGCACGAACGCCATCGACAGCGGGTCGAGCAGCAGCCCCAGCTGGATGTCGAGCGAGCCGGCGGAGATGAAGGTGAACAGGTCGACGCCGGCCGAGCGCTCGTCCAGGCCGGCCACCTGGAACGTGCACAGCAGGCCGAGCACGAACGCGGCGCCCACCGTGGCGGTGCCGAGCAGGTGGCCCCAGCGGTCGGTGCGCCGGCCGCCCAGCAGCAGCACCGCGGCGCCGGCGAGCGGCAGCGCGATCAGCAGCCAGGAGGCGGCGAGCAGCCCGGTGGCGGGCAGCGCTTCAGGCACGGCGCATCTCCATCACGCTCAGTACTTCAGGAGGTTGGCGTCGTCGACCGAGGCGGAGCGCCGCGTCCGGTAGATCGACATGATGATCGCGAGGCCGACGACGACCTCGCAGGCGGCGACCACCATCACGAAGAAGGCGATGATCTGGCCGTCGACGGTGCCGGTAGCGCGGGCGAAGGTGACCAGCGTCAGGTTGACCGAGTTGAGCATCAGCTCGACGCACATGAAGACGACGATCGCGTTGCGCCGGACCAGGACGCCGACGGCGCCGATGGTGAACAGGATCGCCGCGAGCACCAGGTAGTGCGAGACGCTCATCGGTCCCCTCCCGGGTTGCCGGGGCCGGTGCCGCCGGGGACGCCGCTGGGCGAGCCCTCGAGGGTGCCGAGGGCGTCGTCGGGGCTGCCGAGCTGCCGCCGGCCGGTGGGCCGCGGCAGCTGCTCGATGTCCTGCGGCTCGACACCGGTGGCGAAGCTGTCCTCGGCGTAGCGGCCGTCGGGCAGCAGGCCGGGGACGGCGACCGAGTTGCCGCGGGCCATCACACCCGGGCCGGGCAGGGTCTGCGGCCGCGGGTTGTCGAGGAAGCGGGCCTTCGACAGCTCCTTCTGGCTGCGGCGGCTGCCGGGCTCGCGCTCGATGTGGGCGAGCACCATCGCGCCGACCGCGGCGGTGATCAGCAGCGCGCTGGTCACCTCGAAGGCGAGCAGGTAGTCGGTGAACAGCAGCGCGGCGATCGCCTCGATGTTGCTCACGTCCCCGCCCTGGACGGCGTCGAGGCCGGTGGCCGCGGTGTCGCGGGTGGCCTCGGCGATGCCGGCCCCCACCAGCCCGGCGAACCCGATGCCCAGCACCGTGGCCGCCACCCGCTGCCCGCGCAGGGTCTCCACCACCGAGTCGGAGGAGTCGCGGCCCACCAGCATGAGCACGAACAGGAACAGGATCATGATCGCGCCGGTGTAGACGATGATCTGCACCGCGCCGAGGAACGGCGCCTCCTGGACGACGTAGAAGACGCCCAGGCAGAGCATCGTCACGACCAGGAACAGCGCGGAGTGCACGGCGTTGCGGGCGAACACCATGCCCAGCGCCCCGAGCAGCGCGAGCGGGCCGAGGACCCAGAAGACGACGGCCTCGCCGTCCCCGAGCTGGACGGAGGTGTCGGCGGCGGCGGCGAGGACGCTCATACCTTCTCCTCCACGACCGGCTCGCCGGCCGAGCCCGCCTGCGGCTCGCGCAGGTAGTAGTCCTTCTCGTCGTCGCCGAGCCGCATCGGGTGCGGCGGCGCCTCCATGCCCGGCAGCAGCGGCGCCATGAGCTGGTCCTTGGTGTAGATCAGGTCCTGGCGGTTGTCGTCGGCCAGCTCGAAGTCGTTGCTCATGGTCAGCGAGCGGGTCGGGCAGGCCTCGATGCACAGGCCGCAGAAGATGCAGCGCAGGTAGTTGATCTGGTAGACGCGCCCGTACCGCTCACCGGGCGAGTAGCGCTCGTCCTCGGTGTTGTCGCCGCCCTCGACGTAGATGGCGTCGGCCGGGCAGGCCCACGCGCACAGCTCGCAGCCGACGCACTTCTCCAGCCCGTCGGGGTGCCGGTTGAGCACGTGGCGACCGTGGTAGCGCGGCTTGGTCACCTTGGGCTCGAACGGGTACTGCTCCGTCGTCACCTTCTTGAAGATCTGCGCGAAGGTCAGCCCGAAGCCCTGCCCGGCGGCCGGCAGCACGCTGCCGCGCACCGCCGGCTTGCCGTCGCGGGGCCGGCGGGCGATCTCGCCGTCCCCGCGCCGTGCGGGGGTGTTCTCACTCATCGTCGCCCTCCTCGGCGGCGGGGGTGCCGCGCCGGCCGGTGCTCACGACGGCACCGTCCGGGCGGGCGGTCGCCCCGACCGGCTCGCGGCTGCGCAGCCGCGGCGACGGCGGGACGACGAGGTCCATCGGCGGGACGGGGAAGCCGCCCTCGGAGCGGCTGGGCCCGCTGGGCCGGCGGCGCGGCCCGGTCGGGGGCAGCACCTGGGGCTCGGGGTCGGGCTCGGTGACGTGCACGGATCCGGCCGCCGCGGCGGCGGCCATCTTCCGGGCGCCGGCGTTGCTGACCCGCCCCGCGACCAGCAGGCCCAGCAGCACGAGGACCGCGATGGGGACGCCGACGTAGAGCGCCACCTCGCCGGTCTCGAGGTCGGCCTCGCGGGAGATCGTGCGGATCGCCGCCACCGCGAGGATCCACACCAGCGCGACCGGGACCAGGACCTTCCAGCCGAAGCGCATGAACTGGTCGTAGCGCAGCCGCGGCAGGGTGCCCCGCAGCCAGATGAAGACGAACAGCGCGGCGGCGACCTTGAGGAAGAACCACAGCATCGGCCACCAGCCGGTGTTGGCGCCGTCCCAGATCGAGATCGGCCACGGCGCCCGCCAGCCGCCGAGGAACAGCGTCGCGGCCAGCGCCGAGACGGTGACCATGTTGATGTACTCGGCGAGGAAGAACAGCGCGAACTTCAGCGACGAGTACTCGGTGTGGAAGCCGCCGACCAGCTCGCTCTCGGCCTCGGGGAGGTCGAACGGCGCGCGGTTGGTCTCGCCCACGACGGCGATGCAGTAGATGACGAACGAGACCGGCAGCAGCACGGCGAACCAGCTGGGGCCGGTGATCGAGGCGCCGAAGAAGTCCAGCTCGTTGCCGTCGGCCTGCGCCGCGACGATCTCCGACGTCGACATCGTGCCGGCGTAGAGGAACACCGCGACGATCGACAGCCCCATGGCGATCTCGTAGCTGACCATCTGCGCCGCGCTGCGCAGCCCGCCGAGCAGCGGGTAGGTCGAGCCGGAGGCCCAGCCGGCCAGCACGATGCCGTAGACGCCCATCGCCGAGCAGGCGAGGACGACGAGCACGCCGATGGGGGCGTCGGTGAGCTGCAGCGGGGTGCGCTCGCCGAAGATGCTCACCGTCGGCCCGAGCGGGATCACCGAGAAGGCCAGGAACGCCGGGACGGCGGAGATCACCGGCGCCAGGAAGTAGACCGGCTTGTCGGCCAGCGCCGGCATGATGTCTTCCTTGAACGCCAGCTTCAGCCCGTCGGCGAGGCTCTGCAGGTAGCCGCGCGGCCCGACCCGGTTCGGGCCGATCCGCTGCTGCATGCGGGCGACGACCTTGCGCTCGAAGACGATGGCGAACAGCGTCATCAGCACCAGGACCACGAAGATCCCGACGATCTTGATGAGCACGATCCACCAGACGTCGTGCCCGAAGTCCTCCAGCGTGGGCTGGTCGGCCGCTGCCAGCACGTTCATGCCGCGCCTCCTGCGCTGAGCTTCACGACGCCGCCCGGGCCGGTGCCGAGCTGCGCGCGCACCTCGCTGCCGGGCGAGCGCATCGGCAGCCACACCACCCGGTCGGGCATGTCGGTGATCCGCACCGGCAGGCTGATCGAGCCCCGCGCCCCGGTGACGGTGAGCCGGTCGCCGTCGGCCAGGCCGAGCCGGCGGGCGGCGTCCTTGCCGAGCCGGGCCACCGGCGGGCGCGCGGTGCCGGCGAGGTGGGGCTCGTCGCGCTGCAGCGTGCCGACGTCGAGCAGCTGCCGCCACGAGGCCAGCAGCGCCTCGTCCTCGGCGAGCTCCACACCGGACGGCGCCACCGGCACCGGGCCGGCGGCCTCGCCGCTGCGCGCGGCGCCCAGCGCGGCCAGCTCGGCGCGGGCCACCTCCACGGTGGGCAGGCCGAGGAAGGCGCCCAGCTCGTCGGCCAGCCCGTGCAGCACGCGGCCGTCGGTCAGCTGGCCGGTGCCGTGCAGGGTGGCGTCGAAGGGGCGGGCGCGGCCCTCCCAGTCGAGGTAGGTGCCGGCCTTCTCCGGGGCCGCGGCCACCGGCAGGACGACGTCGGCGACCTCGGTGACCGCGCTGGGGAACATCTCCAGGCTGACCACGAACCCCGCGGCGCGCAGCGCCTCGGCGGCCAGCGCCGGGTCGGGCAGGTCGGCGGGGTCGACGCCGCCGACGAGCAGGCCGGCGAGCTCGCCGTCGCGGACGGCGGTGAGGATGCCGGTGAGGTCGCGGCCCGGGGTGGCCGGCATCTCGGCCGGGTCGACGCCCCAGCGGGCGGCGACGTCGGCGCGGGCGACCGGGTCGGCGACGCTGCGCCCACCGGGCAGCAGGGTCGGCAGCGCGCCGGCCTCCACCGCGCCCCGCTCCCCCGCGCGGCGCGGCACCCAGCCGACGCGGGCGCCGGTGGCCCGGGCCAGCCCGGCGACGGCGGCGAACCCGCCGGGGACCTCGGCCAGCCGCTCGCCAACGAGCACGACCGCCCCCGGCTGCCGCAGCGCCTCGACCGCCGCGCCGCCCCACGAGCCGTCGGCGAGGGCGCCCAGCGAGCGGGCCTCCTGCCCGGGCAGCGTGGCGAGCACGGTCGCCTGCAGCTTCTCGGCGGCGCGGGTGGTGAACGGCGCCAGGTCGAAGACGGCGAGCGTGCCCTTGCGGACCTGCTTGCGCAGCCGGAGGAAGACGATCGGCGACTCCTCCTCGGGCTCGAACGCCACGAGCAGGACGGCGGGCGCGGCCGCGAGGTCGTCGTAGGTGACCCCGCCGGTCCACGGCCCGGTGCCGGCGATCTCGGCCTCGAGGAAGGCCAGCTCCTCGGGCGAGTGCGCGCGGGCGCGGGCGTCGACGTCGTTGGTGTGCAGCGCGAGGCGGGCGAACTTCGCGTAGGCGTAGGCGTCCTCGAGGGTGAGCCGGCCGCCGGGCAGCACGCCGACGCCGCCGGTGGCCCGCGCCTGCGCCAGCCCCTCGGCCGCCGCGGCCCACGCCTCCGGCCAGGAGGCGGGCTCGAGCACGCCGTCGCGCCGCACCAGCGGGGTGGTCAGCCGCTCGTTGGCGGTGGCGTAGCGGAACGCGTAGCGCCCCTTGTCGCAGTTCCACTCCTCGTTGACCGCCGGGTCCTCACCGGCCAGCCGGCGCTGCACCTTGCCGCGCCGGTAGTCGGTGCGCTGCGCGCAGCCGGAGGCGCAGTGCTCGCAGACGCTGTCCTCGCTGCGCAGGTCGAACGGGCGGGCGCGGAACCGGTAGGCGGCGCTGGTGAGCGCGCCGACCGGGCAGATCTGCGTGGTGTTGCCGGAGAAGTAGGACTCGAAGGGCTCGTCCTCGTAGATCGCGACCTGCTGCAGCGCGCCGCGCTCGAACAGCTCGATGAACGGGTCGCCGGCCACCTGGTCGGAGAACCGGGTGCACCGCGCGCACAGCACGCAGCGCTCCCGGTCGAGCAGGACCTGCGAGCTGATCGGCAGCGGCTTGGGGTAGGTGCGCTTGACGTCGACGAACCGGCTCTCGGTGCGGCCGTTGCTCATCGCCTGGTTCTGCAGCGGGCACTCGCCGCCCTTGTCGCACACCGGGCAGTCGAGCGGGTGGTTGATGAGCAGCAGCTCCATCGTCCCCTGCTGCGCCTTGTCGGCGACCGGGCTGGACAGCTGGGTCTTCACGACCATGCCCTCGGTCACCGGCATGGTGCAGGAGGCGACCGGCTTGCGCTGGCCCTCCACCTCCACCAGGCACTGACGGCAGGCGCCCACCGGCTCGAGCAGCGGGTGGTCGCAGAACCGCGGGATCTGCACGCCGATCATCTCGGCGGCCCGGATGATCAGCGTCCCCTTCGGGACGGCGACCTCGAACCCGTCGATGGTGCAGTGCACGGCGTCCGGCGGGGTGTGCGGACCGGGCACGCCGGGTGGCACCGCGGGCGCCGGCACGGGCGCTGTCGGCTGGACGGTCATCAGGCGGCTCCGACCTTGACGGGCTCGATCGGGAGCGAGCGGCCCAGGCGGGCCTGCTCCTCCGGGGGCAGCAGGGCGACGTAGTCGTCGCGGAAGTACTTCAGCGAGCTGGCGATGCAGCTGGTGGCGCCGTCACCGAGGGCGCAGAAGGAGCGGCCGAGGATGTTGTCGCAGGTGTCGGTCAGCAGGTCGAGGTCGGCCGCCGTCCCCCTGCCGTGCACCAGCCGCTCGAGGATCTGCACCAGCCAGTAGGTCCCCTCGCGGCAGGGGGTGCACTTGCCGCAGCTCTCGTGCGCGTAGAACTCGGTGAACCGCAGCGTCGCCTCGACGATCGAGTCGGTCTCGTCGAAGACCATGAGCGCGGTGGTGCCGAGCATGGAGCCCGCGGCGGCGACCGAGTCGAAGTCGAGCGGGACGTCGAGGTGCTCGGCGGTGAAGTACGGCGTCGAGGAGCCGCCCGGCGTCCAGAACTTCAGCTCGTGGCCGGGGCGGACGCCGCCGGCCATCTCCAGCAGTTCCCGCATGGTGGTGCCCATCGGGGCCTCGTACTGGCCCGGGCGGACGACGCGGCCGGACAGCGAGTAGATCTTCGGTCCGGGCGACCGCTCCGGGCCGAACTCCTTGAACCAGTCGGCGCCGCCTCGGACGATGAACGGCACGCTGGCCAGCGTCTCCACGTTGTTGATCACCGTCGGGGCGCCGTAGAGACCGGCGACCGCGGGGAACGGCGGCTTGAGCCGGGGCTGGCCGCGGTAGCCCTCGAGCGAGTCGAGCAGCGCGGTCTCCTCGCCGCAGATGTAGGCGCCCGCGCCGGCGTGCACCACCAGCTCGAGGTCGTAGCCCGAGCCGAGGATCTCGCGGCCGAGGTACCCGGCCTCGTAGGCCTCGCGCACGGCGTTGGAGAGCCGCCGGTGGGCGTGCACGGCCTCGCCGCGCACGTAGATGGCGGCGAAGTGCGAGCGGATGGCGTACGCCGCGATGATCACGCCCTCGACGAGCGAGTGCGGGTCGGCCATCATCAGCGGCAGGTCCTTGCAGGTGCCCGGCTCGCCCTCGTCGGCGTTGACCACGAGGTACTTGGGCATCGCCGCGGGCCCGGTCGGGGTCTCCCCCGGCTTGGGCTGCGGGATGAAGCTCCACTTCATCCCCGTGGGGAAGCCGGCGCCGCCGCGGCCGCGCAGACCGGAGTCCTTGACCACGGTCACGAGCTCGTCGGGCGTCATCGTCAGCGCCTTGCGCAGCCCGACGTAGCCGTCGAGGGACTCGTAGGTCGACAGCCGCCAGGACCTGTCGGCGTCCCAGCGGGAGGTGAGGACGGGGGCGAGTGGCATCGCGTCAGGCCTCCTTCTGCGGGCCCTGGCCGGAGGTGCCGGGCTCGGTGCCTGCGGGGGTCTCGGTGCCGGTCCGCGCCCGCTCGTCGGACGTGCGGCGGCGGCCGTACTCGGCCCCCTGGTCGGGGTGGGTCTGCGCGGCGCCGGCGCGCTCGGCGGGGTTGTCGGCCGCGGCGACGCGGGCGTCGGCGGCCTCCTTCTCCGGCGTCTCCCCGGTGCCGCCACCGGGGCGGGTGGCCGCCCGCGGCTCCCCGACCAGCCGCTCCCGGCGGTCCTCCGGCTTCTCCGCGCCGGGCAGGAACGGCGCCGCCTCGCCGCGCTCGGCGGCCAGCCGGACGCCGACCAGGGTCGGGCCGTACTCGCCGGGGGCGTCGACCGCGGCGTCGCGCGCGGTGTCGTCGTACTGCGAGAAGCCGGCCAGCTGCCGGGAGATGCCGCGGAAGTCGGTCAGCGGGGCGCCGCGGGTGGGGTGCGGCTTCTCGCCCCGGCGCAGCGCGGCGACGAGCGCGCGGGCGCTCTCGACGTCCTGCTGGTCGTAGAACTCGTAGTCGACGGTGACCACGGGCGCGTAGTCGCAGGCGGCGAGGCACTCGGCGTGCTCGAGGGTGATCGAGCCGTCGGCGGCGGTCTCGTCGTGGTGGACGCCGAGGTCCTGGCACAGCGCGTCGAAGATGCGCTGGCCGCCGAGTACGGCGCACAGCGTGTTGGTGCAGACGCTGACCAGGTGCCGGCCGGTCGGGCGGCGCTTGTACATCGTGTAGAAGGTCGCGACCGCGCCGACCTCGGCCTTGGTGAGGCCCAGCTGGTCGGCGCAGAACGCCACGCCCTCGGGCGAGACGTAGCCCTGGTAGCTCTGCACCAGGTGCAGCATCGGCAGCAGCGCCGACCGCGGCACCGGGTAGCGGGCCACGATCTCGGCGGCCTCGGCGACCGCGCGCTCGGGGATGGGCGGCAGGTCGGCCGGCGCCGGCTCGACGGGGCTCGAGTCGAAGCCGGTGACCGCGGTGGCCTCCGGGGAACCGGGGAGCGCGCTCATCGGGCTGCACCTCCGCCCAGGCTCCGCGGGCGCACGCACGTGGCGTCGGTCATCAACGGTCCACTCCCCCCATGACGGGGTCGATCGAGGCGATCGCGGCGATGACGTCGGCGAGCATGCCGCCCTCGCTCATCGCCGCGGTGGCCTGCAGGTTGACGAAGCTGGGCTCGCGCACGTGCACCCGCCACGGGCGGGTGCTGCCGTCGCTGACCACGTGGTAGCCGAGCTCGCCGCGGGGCGACTCGATCGGCACGTAGACCTGCCCGGCCGGCACCCGGAAGCCCTCGGTCACCAGCTTGAAGTGGTGGATCAGGGCCTCCATCGACTGGCCCATGATGTGCCGGACGTGGTCGAGCGAGTTGCCCATGCCGTCGGCGCCCAGCGAGAGCTGGGCGGGCCAGGCGATCTTCCGGTCCTCGACCATGACCGGGCCGGGCTCGAGCCGGTCGAGCGCCTGCTCGATCAGCTTCAGCGACTCGCTGATCTCGGCCACGCGCACCAGGTAGCGGCCCCACGCGTCGGAGGTGTCGGCGGTCGGCACCTCGAAGTCGTAGGTCTCGTAGCCGAGGTACGGCTCGACCTTGCGCAGGTCCCACGGCAGGCCCGCGGCGCGCAGGATCGGGCCGGTGATGCCGAGCGCGACGCAGCCGGTGACGTCGAGGTAGCCGACGTCCTTCAGGCGGCGCTGCCAGATGGGCTGGCCGGTGAGCAGCTTGTGCAGGCCGGCGACCCGCTCCGGGAAGATCCGCAGGAACTCCCTGATGGAGCCCTCGGCGCTCTCCGGGAGGTCCTGCGCCAGGCCGCCGGGGCGGATGTAGGCGTGGTTCATCCGCAGGCCGGTGATCTCCTCGAGCAGGTCGAGGACGATCTCGCGCTCGCGGAAGCCGTTGGTCATGCCGGTGAGCGCCCCGAGCTCCATGCCGCCGGTGGCCAGCGCGACCAGGTGCGAGGCGATCCGGTTGAGCTCCATGACCAGGACCCGGATCGTCTGCGCGCGCGGCGGGGCCTCGATGCCGAGCAGCTTCTCGACGGCCAGGCAGTAGGCGGCCTCGTTGAACAGCGGGGACAGGTAGTCCATCCGCGTGACGAACGTCGTCCCCTGGGTCCAGTTGCGGTACTCGACGTTCTTCTCGATGCCGGTGTGCAGGTAGCCGATGACCACCCGGGCCTTGGTGACGGTCTCGCCCTCGAGGTCGAGCACCAGGCGCAGCACGCCGTGGGTGGACGGGTGCTGGGGACCCAGGTTGACGACGAGCCGCTCGTTCTCGTGCGGGTCGGCGCCGAGGGTGGCGTCCCAGTCCCCGCCGGTGACGGTGTAGACGCGGCCCTCGGTGGTCTCCCGGGAGCCGGCGTACGGGTCGGAGGTGGTGGTCATCTGCTGCCCCTCACCGGTAGGCGCGACGGGTGTCGGGAGGCGGGATGGTGGCGCCCTTGTACTCGACCGGGACGCCACCGAGCGGGTAGTCCTTGCGCTGGGGGTGGCCGTCCCAGTCGTCGGGCATGAGGATCCGGGTCAGCGCCGGGTGGCCGTCGAAGACGACGCCGAACATGTCGAACGTCTCGCGCTCGTGCCAGTCCGCCGTCGGGTAGACCGCGGTGACCGACGGCACGTGCGGGTCCTCGGCGGTCACCGCGACCTCGAGCCGGATGCGGCGCCGGTAGGTCATCGAGGTCAGGTGGTAGACGACGTGCAGCCGGGGCCGGTCGGGCGTGGTCACCGGGCCGCCGCTGTCGAGGTAGTCGACGCCGGAGACGCTGGAGAGCAGCTCGAAGCGCAGCGCCTCGTCGTCCCGCAGCGCCGAGACCAGGGTGAGCAGGTGCTCGCGGGCCACGAAGTAGGTGATCTCGCCGCGGTCGACGAGCACCCGCTGCACGGCGGCGTCGTACGTGGCCGGGCCGACGGCCTCGATCAGGGCGTCGGTGACCTCGTCGAAGTAGCCGCCGTAGGGCCGGTCGGTGGAGTGCAGGGCGACGGCACCGCCGGGCTCGACGCGGACCAGCCCGCCGAAGCCGGAGGTGTCGCCGCTGCCGCTGACGCCGAAGGCGCCCTTGCGGAAGCCGCCGCTCGGGGCGCTCGCGCCCTGCGCGGCCTCGTCGCGGCCGCTGCGGTCACCGGGGCCGGTCACCGCCAGGCCTTCCCCATGCCGGTCGGCCGCTCCTCGGGCAGCAGGACGGCGTTGCCGTTGCGCTGCTCGAGCATGAACTGGCCGGTGCGCCCCTCGGCCGCGGCCGCCTCGTACGCCCGGCGCAGCTCCTTGTCGGCACGCACGGTGGAGGGCATCTCGACGAGCAGGTCCTTGCCCGTGCCCTCCTCCTGCTCGCGGGCCAGCTGCCGGGCCCGCTTGGGGCCGAGCGGCTCGTTCATGATCTTGTGGTGCAGCTTGAGGATCGCGTCGGTGAGCATCTCCGGCCGCGGCGGGCAGCCGGGCAGGTACATGTCCACCGGGACGATGTGGTCGACGCCCTGCACGATCGCGTAGTTGTTGAACATGCCGCCGGAGCTGGCGCAGACGCCCATGGCGAGCACCCAGCGCGGCTCGGGCATCTGGTCGTAGATCTGCCGCAGGACCGGCGCCATCTTCTGGCTCACCCGCCCGGCCACGATCATCAGGTCGGCCTGCCGCGGCGAGGCGCGGAAGACCTCCATGCCGAACCGGGCCAGGTCGTAGCGGCCGGCGCCGGTGGCCATCATCTCGATCGCGCAGCAGGCCAGGCCGAAGGTGGCCGGCCACAGCGAGGACTTGCGCGTCCAGTTCACGAGCTTCTCGACGGTCGTCAGCAGGACGCCGCCGGGGAGCTTCTCCTCGAGACCCATCGTGATGCCCTTCCGGTGACCCAGTCAGTCCCAGTCCAGCCCGCCGCGACGCCAGACGTAGGCGTAGGCGAGGAACACGGTGGCGATGAAGACGACCATCTCGACCAGCCCGAACAGCCCGAGGGCGTCGTTGGCGACCGCCCAGGGGTAGAGGAAGACGATCTCGATGTCGAAGACGATGAACAGCATCGCCGTGAGGTAGTAGCGGACCGGGAACCGGCCGCCGTTGAGCGGCTGGTCGACCGGCTCGATGCCGCACTCGTAGGCCTCGAGCTTCGCGCGGTTGAACCGCCGCGGCCCCACGAAGGGCGCGACGGTCACCGAGAACAGCGCGAACGCCGCGGCCAGCGCGAAGAGCCCGACGATCGGGACGTAGGTCGAGAGCATCAGCGGCACCCTACGGTGAGGTCGATCACGTCTCGGTATCCGGCCCGGTTAGGACGCAGCGTGTCGACATGTTGGCGCACTGTCAGATCGACCACGTCAGACCGCCGGGGCCAGCCGGTGCAGGAAGGCGAGCGCGCGGTCGACGCCGTCGCCGTGCCGCCCGTCGCTCAGGTTGCCCATGAGCCGCAGCGCGCCGCGGACCAGCGCCGGCCGCTTGAGGCCGTGCGCGGTGGCGAAGCGGACCAGGTCGGGGCGGGCCAGCAGGGCGAGGAATCCCATGCCCAGCCGGTGGTGAGAGCCGTACTCGGCGCGCAGCCGCTCGGGGTAGCGGCGCAGCACCGCCTCGCGCGCCGGACCGGCGGGGCGGGCGAGCGCGGCGGCGGCGGTCTCGGCCGCCGCCCGGCCGGTCTCCATCGCGTAGCTGATGCCCTCGCCGTTGAACGGGTTCACCGTGCCGGCGGCGTCCCCGGCCAGCAGCAGCCCGCGGGTGTACGCCGGGCCGCGGTTGAGCGCCATCGGCAGCCCGGCCCCGCGCACCGGCGTGACCGCGTGCTCCTCACCCAGCTGCCACTCGGGCGGCAGGCTGCCGAGCCACCGGCGGAGGACCGCCCGGTGGTCGGCCTCCCCCGACCGCCGGGTGTCGAGCAGGCCGAAGCCGACGTTCGCCGTCCCGTCGCCCATGCCGAAGGACCAGCCGTACCCGGGCATCGAGTCGGCGTCCGGGCCGTCGGCGGTGAGGTCGAAGGAGATGTCGAGGTAGTCGTCGTGCGTGCGCGGCGTCGCGACGTACCGGCGGACGGCGACGCCGAGCGGGCGGTCCTCGCGGCGGACCAGGCCCAGCGACTTGGCCAGCCGGCCGGACAGGCCCTCGGCGGAGACCACCAGGGGGGCGCGCCACTCGGCCGGCTCCTTCCCGGGGCCGACCTGCGCGCGCACCCCGGCCACCCGGCCGGCGTCGTCGAGCAGCGGCTCGGTGACCGTGACCTCGTGGTGCACCCGGGCGCCGGCCGCGGCCGCGTGCGCGGCCAGCATCGCGTCGAGGTCGCGGCGGGGGCGGACGAGGCCGTAGCCCGGCCAGCGGTCGAGCCGCGGCCAGTCCACCTCGACCACCTGACCGCCGCCGAAGACGCGCAGCCCCTTGTGCCGCACCCAGCCGGCCGCGGGCGAGGTGTCGATGCCCATCTCGTCGAGGGCCTTGACCCCGCGCGGGGTGAGGCCGTCGCCGCAGACCTTCTCGCGGGGGAACAGCGACTTCTCGAGGACGACGACGTCGAGACCGGCGGTGGCCAGCGTCCAGGCCGCCGAGGAGCCCGCCGGGCCCGCGCCGACGACGACCACGTCGGCGTGCTGCGGCACGCGTCGGTCCGTCGGCACGGCGACCCCTCTCGGCTCCCGAGGCTCCTGTCGACTTTGTGAAAAGGTTCACAAAGTCCGCAGTCCCGAGTCTAGGCCGACCTGTGTCGAAGATGACAGCGGCCCCCGGGAACCGTTACCGCACGGTGCCGCGCCCGACGTCCGCCGGAGGCCGCCGCCACCGCCGTCCGCGCTGGTGGGAGGGGGTGCCGGCGGCGGGATCGGTGCCGGGCACCGGGGGCTCGCGCCAGCTCATCCCCCGACCGCGGGGCGGCGGCCGGCCAGCGCGGCCACGACCTCCGCGTCGCTCGTGGCGGCGAAGTCGTCGTAGCCCTGCCCGACCGCGGAGAAGCCCTCGGGCGCCCACAGGCAGACCACGTCGTCGACCAGGGGGCGCAGGTCGGCGCAGGTGTGCGGGGAGCCGACCGGGACGGCGACCACCACCCGGGCCGGCGCGGACCGCCGGACGGCGGCGACCGCGGCGCGCATGGTCGCGCCGGTGGCCAGCCCGTCGTCGACCAGGACGGCGGTGCGGCCGGCGAGCGGCAGGGGCGCCCGGCCGTCGCGGTAGGCGGCCTCCCGGCGGCGCAGCTCGGCGAGCTCGCGTTCGCGCACGGCCGCGAAGGCGGCGGGGTCGACCGGCACCCGGGCCAGCACCGCCTCGGTGCGGACCGACTCCACCGCGTCGCCGGCGGCGGCGATGGCACCCATGGCGAGCTCCGGCTGCCACGGCAGGCCCAGCTTGCGGACGACGACCACGTCCAGCGGCGCGCCGAGCGCGGCGGCGACCTCCGCGGCCACGACCACCCCTCCCCGGGGCAGCCCGAGCACCACGGCGTCCGCCGGGGCCCCCGGCCGCTCGGCCAGGGCGGCCCCGAGCGCGCGGCCGGCCGCGCGCCGGTCGGCGAAGGGCTTGCGCTCCCGCGCCACGGCGCGGTCTCAGACGGGCTGCGGCCCCGAGGGCGGCGGGGCGATCGGGTCGGCCGGGTCGGGCACGGGGGTGGGCGGCGCGGGCTCCGGCGGCGGCAGCGGGTCGATCGGCGTCGGCGGCTGCGGCACCGGCGACGGGTCCGGCGGCGGCATCGTCATGGTCAGACGCTACGGGAAGGACCCCTTTCTCCCCACCCCTCGCACGCCCGGGGCCGGACCGCGGGCGGGAGGGACCTCAGCGCTTCCTGGCCCGGTGCAGGGCCACGATCCCGCCGGTGAGGTCGCGCCAGGCGACGTCGGCCCAGCCGGCGGCCTGCAGCCGGGCGGCGAGGGCCGGCTGGTCGGGCCAGGCGCGGATCGACTCGGCCAGGTAGACGTAGGCGTCGGGGTTGCTGCTGACCGCCCGCGCGATCCGCGGCAGCGCCCGCATCAGGTACTCGAGGTACACCGTGCGGAACGGCGCCCACGTGGGGCTGGAGAACTCGCAGACGACCAGCGTGCCGCCGGGCCGGGTGACCCGGAGGAACTCCCGCAGCGCGGCGTCGGGGTCGGCGACGTTGCGCAGGCCGAAGGAGATGACGACGCCGTCGACGCTCTCGTCGGCCAGGGGCAGCGCCATCGCGTCGCCGGCCACCTTGGGCACCGGCCGGGCCGCCCCGGCCCGCAGCATCCCCTGCGAGAAGTCCAGCGCGATCGCGCTGGCCCCGCCGGCCGCCAGCTCCACGGTCGAGACCGCGGTGCCGGCGGCGACGTCGAGCACCACCTGCCCGGGGCGCGGGTCCAGCGCCGCGCGGGTCGCCCGCCGCCAGGCCGCGTCGCGGCCGCCCGAGAGCACCGTGTTGGTGACGTCGTAGCGCCGCGCGACGCGGTCGAACATGGCCGCGACCTCGGCCGGCCGCTTGTCCAGCCCCGCCCGGAGACCGCTCGTGCGCGCGTCCTCTCGCCGGTCTCCCACGGCGGCGACGCTACCCGTGCTCCTAGTCTGGACCCGTGACCGCGGCCGCCGTGACCTCGCCGGAGGCCGCGCGCGCGTTCGCCTCCACCCGGCTCGAGGGCTCGCCGGCGCTGCTCGACGCGCTGCCGTCCGAGAGGGCGCTGTCGTGGGTGCGCCACGGCGAGGGGCTGGTCGGCTGGGGCGAGGCCGCGCGCCTGGAGGTGAGCGGCCCGGGCGCGCTGGCCGAGGCGGCTCGGTGGTGGGCCGCGTACACCGCCGGCGCGGTGGTCGACGACCGGATCGGCGTCCCCGGTTCGGGCCCGGTCCTGTTCAGCAGCATCGCGTTCGACCCGGTCGGCGGGACGTCGGTGTTCGTCGTCCCCGAGGTGGTCGTCGGCCGGCGGGGCGGCGTCGCCTGGGTGACCACGGCCGAGGGCGCCGACCCGCGCCGCGCGCTGGCCGCCGCCGTCCGGTCCTCGACCGACGACGGCGACCCGGGCCGGCTGCGCTATGCCGACGGCGTGCTGGACCCGGTGCGGTGGAGCGCCGCGGTCGCCGCCGCGGTCGAGCGGATCACCGCCGGCGACCTGGCCAAGGTGGTGCTCGCCCGCGACCTGCTGGTCACCTCCGACGTCCCGCTCGACCCGCGCCGGCTGCTGCGCCGGCTCGCCGCGCGCTTCCCCGGCTGCTGGACCTTCGCCGTCGACGGGCTGCTCGGCGCCACCCCCGAGCTGCTGCTGCGGCGCACCGGCCGCGAGCTCTCGGCGCGCGTGCTGGCCGGCACCGCGCCGCGCGGCGCCGGGGACGACGACGCGCGGCTGGCCGCGCAGCTGCTGACCTCGGCCAAGGACCGCGCCGAGCACGCGTTCGCGGTGCGGTCGCTGGTCGAGGCGCTGCAGCCCTACTGCACCACCCTGTCGGCGCCCGCGGAGCCGGAGCTGCTCACCCTCGCCAACGTGCGCCACCTGGCCACCGACGTGCGGGGGGTGCAGCGGCGCAGCAGCCGGGCGGGGCTGCTCGAGCTGATCGGCGCCGTGCACCCCACCGCGGCCGTCGGCGGCGCGCCGACCGCCGAGGCGGTCGCGCTCATCGGTGAGCTGGAGGGCATGGACCGCGGCCGCTACGCCGGGCCGGTGGGCTGGCTCGACGCCCGCGGGGACGGCGAGTTCGGGCTGGCGCTGCGCTGCGCCGAGATCTCCGCCGACGACCCGTGCAACGCCCGGCTGTTCGCCGGCTGCGGCGTCGTCGCCGGCTCCGACCCGGCCGCCGAGCTGGCCGAGACCCAGGCGAAGTTCGCCGCCTTCCGCGCCGCGCTGGAGGGCTGACCCGGCGGCCCGGGCCGGCCTCGGCGCCCCCGGCCGATCTCACCCGTGAGGGGCGGTCCGCTCCAGGCCGGCGGTTTCCGCACCGATCACGTTCCGGTGACCGCCCCGAGCTCCGCAGGAGGGACCGACCGCCTGCGGTCGGCCGCGCCCCGCAGCGTGCTCGTGCTCGCCGTGCTGCTCCTGCTGGCGACCGTCGCGCTCAGCCCGCGCTCCGTCGCCGGCGGCGTCGCCGCCCTCACCGTCGCGGTCGGCGCGGCGGCGGCCGCCTGGGTCGGCGTGCGCCGGCGGGCGCTGCGCCGCGGGCGCGTGCCGTGGACCGCGCTGACCCTCACCTCCGCGGCGCTCGCCGACGTGGTGGCGCAGGGCGTCGAGTGGGGCACCGGCACCCCACCCGGCGTCTCCGTCGCCGACCTGCTGCGGGTGGCCGGGTACGGCACCCTCGCCGCGATGGCGCTGGGCGGCACCGTCGGCGGTCGCCGCCGGCAGGGCGCGGCCCTCCACGCGCTGCTCGACGGCTGCGCCGCCCTCGCGGTCGCCCTGCTGGTCGTGCACCGCAGCGGCGCCGCCGAGGCGCTCGCCGCATGCGGGCTCGGCGGCCTGGACCGCGCGCTGTTGCTCGGCTACCCCGTGCTCGGCGCCGTGCTCGTGGGCCTCGTGGCGTGGCGGGTCGTGCTCGACGGGCGGATCCGGGTGGCGGCGCTGCTCGGGTTCCTGGGGTCGGGCTGCTGGCTGGCCGCCGACGTCGGGCGGCTGGCCATGGTCACCTCCGGCGTCGACAGCGGCCTGCCGCGGACGGCCCACCTGGCCGGCATGGTCCTGCTGGCGGCCGTGCCGTGGGTCCGGTCCACCCCGGTCCCCGACCAGTCGCGGCGCGCCCTCGGCCACGGCGGCTGGCGGCTGGCGCTGAGCACCGTGCCCTTCACGGTGCCGGCGACCCTGGAGGTCCTCGACTGGGTCCGCGGTGAGCGGATCGACCCGCTGCCCTACCTGTGCACCTACGGCGTCCTGCTCGCGCTCGGCACGGTCCGCACCCGCTCCCTGGCCCTCGACGGGAAGCGCGCCTGGGCGGCCGTGCGCTCGCAGGCGCGGCGGTTCGAGGCCCTCGCCCTCAACACCTCCGACGCCGTCGTCGTCGTCGACCGGGACGGCCGGCTGACGGCGGACTCGGCGTCCCTCGGCCAGCTCCTGGGGCGGCCGGCCGTGGCCGGGGACGACTTCCCCGGCCTGCTGTCGGCACTCGGCGTGGTGCCGGTCGCCGCGCACACCGTGCTGGACCGGACCCGCCGCCGCCCGGGCACCGCCGTCGAGCTGGAGCTCGAGGGCCGCACCGACGACGGCCGGCCGCTGTGGCTCGGCGGCCGCGCCGTCGACCTGTCCGACGACCCGGACGTCGCCGGGGTCGTGGTGAGCGTCTACGACATCACGCGGCGCAAGCTGGCCGAGCGGGAGCTGGCGCACCAGGCCTTCCACGACGGCCTCACCGGCCTGGCCAACCGCCGGCTCTTCCTCGACCGGGCAGAGCAGGCGCTGCGGCGGGCCGGGCGCACCGGCGGCGCCCCGGTGGTGCTCTGCCTCGACCTCGACGGCTTCAAGGACGTCAACGACAGCCTCGGCCACCAGGCCGGCGACGACCTGCTGCGGGCGGTCGCCGCGCGGCTGCAGCAGGTGGTGCGCGCCGGCGACACCGTGGCCCGCCTCGGCGGCGACGAGTTCGCGGTCCTGCTGGAGGACACCCCCAGCGGCCCGGCGGACGCCGAGGCGATGGCCGACCGGCTCCTCGCGCTGCTGGCCCGGCCCGTGGACCTCGACGGCTCGTCGGTCTCGGTGGGCACCAGCATCGGGCTGGTCGTCGCCGAGCCCGACGCCACCCCCGACAGCCTGCTCCGGGACGGCGACATCGCGATGTACCGCGCCAAGGCCGCGGGGCGCCGGCAGTGGGTCGCCTTCACGCCGGGCATGCGCACCGCCGAGCTGGAGCGGATCGAGCTGGAGCGCGAGCTCGCCGGCGCCCTCGACGGCGGCCAGCTCTCGCTGGCCTACCAGCCGGTGATCGACCTGGCCACCGACCGGGTCGTCGGCTTCGAGGCGCTGCTGCGCTGGTGCTCGCCCACGCTGGGTCCCGTCGGCCCCGACCGGTTCGTCCCCGTCGCCGAGGGCTCCGGGCTGATCGTGCCGATCGGCCGCTGGGTGCTCGCCGAGGCGGCGCGGACGGCGGCGCGCTGGCAGCGCGCCCACGGCACCGGGCTCACCATGGCGGTCAACGTGTCCGCCCGGCAGCTCGCCGACGAAGCGTTCCTCGGCGACGTGGAACGCGTCCTGGTCGACAGCGGCGTGGCCCCGGGCACGCTCGTGCTCGAGGTCACCGAGACCGCGCTGATCGCCGACCCCGAGGCCGTGGGGCGGCAGCTGGCCGAGCTGCGCCGGATGGGCCTGCGCATCGCGCTCGACGACTTCGGCACCGGCTACTCGTCGCTGAGCTGGCTGCGCGCCTTCCCGGTGGACGTGCTCAAGATCGACCGGTCCTTCGTCGGGCTGCTCAGCGGCCCGGGGCAGGACGCGGCGATCGTGCACGGGCTGGTCCAGCTGGGGCACGGCCTGCGGCTCGAGGTCGTCGCCGAGGGCGTCGAGCACGAGGAGCAGCGCGACCTGCTGCGCGCCGAGGGGTGCGACCTCGCGCAGGGCTGGCTCTTCTCCGCCGCCCTGCCGGCCGCGGAGGCCGAGCGGCTCCTGGCCGGGGCGGCGGCCGGGGCCCCGGCCTAGACCTCCAGGGCGCGCGCGGCCTCCGCGCGCAGGTCGCGGGCCAGCCGCGCCTCCGCGTGCTGGTCGGTGCGGACGACGACGACCCGGGGTCCGCCGTCGGCCAGCGCCGCCGCCAGCTGCTCGGGCTCGCTCACGGAGGTGGCCGCCCAGCCCAGCGCGCGGGCGACGTCGACCAGGTCGCGGCCGTGCGGGGTGCCGAACACCCGGCGGTAGTCGGCCGCGTGGCGGTCCTCGCCCGGCTCGAGCTGGGCGAAGATGCCACCGCCGTCGTTGTCGGCCACGACGAGCGTGAGGTCGGGCAGCCGCTCGCCGTCCCCGGCGAGCAGGCCGGTCAGGTCGTGCAGGAAGGTGAGGTCGCCGACCAGGGCGAACGCGGGGCCGTCGTGCGCGGCCGCGGCGCCGAGGGCGGTGGAGACCGTGCCGTCGATGCCGGCCACCCCGCGGTTGGCCAGCACGGTGAGCTCGCCGCGCGGGACGGCGAGCCGGTCGACGTCGCGGACCGGCGTCGAGGACCCCAGCACCAGCAGGGCACCGGCCGGCAGCGCGGCGACGACGTCGCGGGCGAGCCGGGCGGCGCTCAGCCCCGGGGCGTCGTCGAGGACGGCGTCGACCGCGGCCCCGACGTCGGCGGCCGCCGCGCACCACGCCGCCAGCCACCCCTCGGCCAGCGCCTCGGCCGGCGGGTCGACCGCGGTGCCGAGGGAGACCAGCTCGCTGCTGCGCGGCGCGTCCGCCCAGCGGGGGCTGGCCGCCACCGTCTCGACCCGCACCGCGGGGTCGGCCAGCAGCGCCGAGACCGGCCGCGAGAGCGTCGGCCGGCCGACGACGAGCACCCGCTCGGGCCGGTGCTCGCGCAGCCACCCCGGGACGCCGAGCACGAGCGGTCCGCAGCGCACCACCCCCGCCGCGCCCCACGCGCCGCTGCTCGGCTCGGCCACGACCGGCCAGCCGCGCTCGTCGGCGAGCACCGCGGCGGCGTGCCCGAGGGCGTCGGGCGCGTCGCCGGCGATCACGAGGGTGCGCGGCACCCCGGACGGCGCGGAGCGCACGGCCACCGGCGCCGGGGCGGCCTCGGTCCACGGCCGGCCGTCGGCGCGCCCGGCCCAGGGGGCCGCCGGCTCGGCGGGCGGCTCCTCCTCCGGCAGCAGCGGCTCGCGGAACGGCAGGTTGAGGTGCACCGGCCCCGGCTCGGCCGACAGCGCCCCGCCCGCGATCAGCAGCGCCCTGGCCACCAGCGAGCGCCAGTACCGGTTCTGCGCCTGCTCCCGGCCCGCCTCCGGCACGCCGACGTCGGCCGCCCAGCGCACCGCCCCGCCGTACAGCCCCGGCTGGTCGATGGTCTGGTTGGCGCCGGTGGAGCGCAGCTCCGGCGGGCGGTCGGCGGTCAGCGCCAGCAGCGGCACCCCGCTCGCGTCGGCCTCCAGCACGGCGGCGTGCAGGTGCGCCGTCGCCGTCCCCGACGTCGTCAGCACCGGCACCGGCCGGCCCGACCGCTTGGCCAGGCCGAGGGCGAGGAACGCCGCCGTCCGCTCGTCGATGCGCACGTGCAGCCGCAACCGGCCGGCCCGCTCGGCCGCGGCGAGGGCGAGCGCCACCGGCGCCGAGCGCGAGCCGGGCGCCAGCACGGCGTCGGTGACGCCGCCGCGCACCAGCTCGTCGACGAGGACCCGCGCGAGGGCGGTGGAGGGGTTCACGCGGCGCGCACCGCGTCGAGGCGGGCCTGCCAGCGGGCCCCGGTCTCCGGGTCGGCCGCGACCGCGGGCAGCCGGTCGGGCTCCGGGCGGGTGACCGGCAGCGCGCCGTCCACCGGGAGCAGCGGTGCGCTGGTGACGTCCTCGGTGAACAGCGCGACGGTGGCCAGCCCGCAGGCGAAGGGCAGCTCCGGCAGCGCCGCGGCCAGCGCGACGCCGGCGGCGATGCCCACCGACGACTCCAGGGCGCTCGACACCACGCACGGCAGGCCGTGCGCCTCGGCCACCCGCAGCGCGGCGCGCACCCCGCCCAGCGGCTGCGCCTTGAGGACGACGACGTCGCACGCCTCCCGCAGGTCGACCGCGAGCGGGTCGGCCGAGCGGCGCACCACCTCGTCGGCGGCCACGCGGACGTCGACCCGCCGGCGCAGCGCCGCGAGCTCGTCGAGGGTCGCGCACGGCTGCTCGGCGTACTCCAGCCCGACCCGGTCGAGCTCGCGGAGGCGGCGGACCGCGGTGTCGACGTCCCACGCCGCGTTGGCGTCCACGCGGATCCCGCCGGCCGGGCCGAGCGCGTCGCGGACCGCCTCCACGCGGGCCAGGTCGTCGGCCGCGGTCTGCCCGGGCTCGGCGACCTTCACCTTGGCCGCGCGGCAGCCGGAGGCGGCGACGAGCGCGTGCGCCCGCTCGGGCCCGACGGCCGGCACGGTGACGTTCACCGGGACGGCGTCGCGCACCGGGTCGGGCCAGCCGTGCACCGCGGCCTCCTCGGCGGCGGCCCACCAGCGGCGGCTCTCGGCGACGTCGTAGTCCCAGAACGGGGAGAACTCCCCCCAGCCGGCCGGGCCGTGCACCAGCACGCCGTCGCGGACGTCGATGCCGCGGAACCGCGCGCGCAACGGGACGCGGTAGACCTGCACCGGCAGCGCGCCGGCGTCCGGGCTGCCGGCGGCCGGGGCGGTCACGCGGAACAGCGTAGTTCGGCAGGGCCGCAGCCCAGCCCGGCAGGGACGTAGCCTGGCGCCCGTGGCCCGGCAGCTCACCCTCCTGCGAGCGCCCGGCCGCTCCGAGGCCGAGGTGCTCGGCGTCGTCGAGCCCGCGGTGCGCGCCTGCCTGGCCGGATCCGCGCCCCTCGCCGTCCTCCCGGCCGGGCCGCCCGCGGCCGTCGCGGCCGCGCGCGCCGTGCTCCGCCCGGACGAGCCGCTGGAGCCCGGCGCCGACCTCGTCGTCGTGACCTCCGGGTCCACCGGCGGTGGGCGGGGGGTCCTGCTGCCGGCGGCGGCGCTGACCGCCTCGGCCACCGCCGCCCTGGAGCGGCTCGGCGGCCCCGGGGCGTGGCTGCTGGCGCTGCCGGTGTCGGCGATCGCCGGGCTGCAGGTCCTCTGCCGCGGCGTCGTCGCCGGCCGCCGGCCCACCGTGCTGGGCGACGGCGAGCCGCTGGCGGCGGCCGCCGCGCGGATGCCCGCCGGCCGCCGCTACACCGCGCTGGTGCCGACCCAGCTGCGCCGCTACCTGCACGAGGAGCCCGCGGCGCTGGCGGGGTTCGACGCCGTCCTGGTCGGGGGCGCGGCGACCGACCCGGCGCTGCTCGACCGGGCGCGCGCCGCCGGGGTCGCCGTCGTGACGACCTACGGCATGACAGAGACCGCCGGCGGCTGCGTGTACGACGGCGTCCCGCTCGACGGCGTGCGCGTGCGGGTGGCCGACGGCGTGGAGATCGCCGGGCCGACGCTGGCCCTCGGCTACCGGTCGGACCCGGCGGCGACCGCCGAGGCGTTCACCGGCGGCTGGTTCCGCACCCGCGACGCCGGGTCGGTGGACGCCGACGGCCGGCTGACGGTGCACGGCCGGCTGGACGACGTGGTGATCACCGGCGGGGTCAACGTGGTGCCGCAGGCGGTGGAGGCGGCGCTGCGCGAGCACGCCGCCGTCGCCGACGCCGTCGTCTTCGGCCGGCCAGACGCGGAGTGGGGGCAGCGCGTGGTCGCCGCGGTCGTCCCGGCGCCGGGGGCGGGGCCGACGCTGGCCGCGCTGCGCGCGTGGGTCGCCGACCGGCTCGGCGCGCCCGCCGCCCCGCGGGAGCTGCACACGATAGCCGCGGTCCCGCTGCTGCACACCGGCAAGCCGGACCGCCGCGGCGTCGCGGAAGAGCTGCGCTGATGGCCACCCCCGCGCAGTGGCTGGCCGGCGCCCGGCCGCGGACCCTGCCCGCCGCGGTCGCCCCGGTCCTGGTCGGCACCGGGGTCGCGGCGGCGCTCGACGGGTTCCGGCTCGTCCCGGCGCTGCTCGCGCTGGTGGTCGCGCTGGCGCTGCAGGTGGCGGTCAACTACGCCAACGACTACTCCGACGGCACCCGCGGCACCGACGCCGACCGGGTCGGGCCGATGCGGCTGGTCGGCTCCGGCGCGGCGACGCCGCGGCAGGTGCTGCTGGCCGCGCTGCTGGCGTTCGCGGTCGCCGCGGTGGCGGGGCTGGTGCTCGCGGCGCTGTCGAGCTGGTGGCTGGTCGCGGTCGGCGCGGTGTGCATCCTCGCCGCCTGGACCTACACGGGCGGCCCGCTCCCCTACGGCTACCGGGCGCTCGGCGAGGTCTTCGTCTTCGTCTTCTTCGGGCTGGTCGCCGTCGTGGGGACGACGTTCGTGCAGACCCGGTCGCTGGACGGGCTGGCGTTCGCCGCCGCCGTCCCGGTGGGGCTGACCATCGTCGCGATCCTCGTGGTCAACAACCTGCGCGACATCGAGGGGGACGCCGCCGCCGGCAAGCGCACGCTCGCCGTCGTCGTCGGCGACCGCGCGACCCGGCTGGGGTACGTAGGGTTGCTGGCGGCAACTTTCGTCGTCGTCGTCCTGATCGGGCTGGCGCGCCCGTGGGCGCTGATCGCGCTGCTGGCCGTCCCACTCGCCGTCCGACCTGCGCGGACGGTGCTCGGCGGGGGTCGCGGTCCGGCGCTCATCGGCGCCCTGCAGGGCACCGGGCTGGTCACGCTGGCGACAGGAGTGCTGCTCGGAGGGGGTCTGGCGGTCACCGGATGAGGTGAAAGTCGCGGAAGATTCACCGGGGAGGCCCCGCTCCAGCCGTAGGGAGTCTAGAAGCAGGCGCGACGTAGGGGGATCCGGTGGCCACTGCTGAGGACGTGCTCAACGCCGTCGACGAGGTCGTCTCCGACGGCGTGCGGCGAGGACTGCTGCTCAACCACGTCGAGGACGGCTCCCTCGACGGCCGGCACGTGACCATCGACGGGCGCCGGATGGTCAACTTCGGTTCCTGCTCCTACCTGGGCCTGGAGATGCACCCCGCGCTCAAGGCCGGCGTGCACGAGGCGGTCGAGCGCTACGGCACGCAGTTCTCCTCCTCGCGCGTCTACGCCTCCGCGCCGCTGTACCGCGAGGTGGAGGAGACGCTGGCCGGGCTCTTCGGCCGCGGGGTCATCGTCACGCCGTCCACCAGCATGGGGCACCTGGCCACGCTGCCGACGCTGATCGGCGGGCGCGACGTCCTGCTGCTCGACCACCAGGTGCACAACTCGGTGCAGACGGCGGCCAAGCTGGTGGCCGCCGGCGGGGCGAAGGTGGAGCTGGTCCCGCACAGCGACCTGCGCACGCTGGAGAAGCGGCTGGAGGCCTACCGGCGGACGCACCGGCGGGTCTGGTACGCCGCCGACGGGCTGTACTCGATGTACGCCGACCTCATGCCGACGGCGGAGCTCGACGAGCTCGCGGCCCGGTACGAGAACCTCTGGCTCTACGTCGACGACGCCCACGCGGTCTCGTGGACCGGCCGGCACGGCCGGGGGCACGCCCTCGAGCACCTGGCCCCCGAGACCCTCTCCCGCACCGTCGTGGCGGCGTCGCTGAACAAGTCGTTCGCGGCGTCCGGCGGGGCGATCACCTTCCCCGACGAGGCCACCCGCGGGCGGGTGCTCCGGGTGGGCGGACCGCTGATCTTCTCCGGGCCGGTGCAGCCGCCCATGCTCGGGGCGATCCTCGCCTCGGCCCGGCTGCACCTCGGCCCCGAGGTCGCCGAGCGGCAGGCCCTGCTGCTCGACCGCGTCCGGCTGTTCAACCGGCTCGCCGCGGAGGCCGGCCTGCCGGTCGTGTCGGAGTCGGAGACGCCGATCCGCTGCGTGGGCGCCGGGGTCTCGTCGGTCGCCTACCGGCTGGTGGAGCGGCTGCGCTCGGCCGGGTTCCACGTCAACACCGCCTCGTTCCCGGCGGTGCCGGCCAAGCGCAGCGGCGCCCGGCTGACGATCACCGCCCACCACACCGAGGACGACGTCGCCGGCATGGTCGCCGCGCTGGCCGAGCACCTGCCGGCCGCGATCACCGACGAGGGCGCCTCGGTGGACGACCTGCACCGCGCCTTCGCCCGGCAGCTGCGCGGCCGCAGGGTGCTGGGCGCGGAGAAGGCGCCGGGCCGGCCGCGCACGCAGCCGTCGCTGCGCCTGGAGCACCACCGCTCCATCACCGCGGTGGACGCCGCGGAGTGGGACCGGCTGCTCGGCGGCCGGGGCGCCTTCTCCGCCGCGGCGCTGCGGACCCTCGAGTCGGTGTTCGACACCGGCGGCACCGGGGCGGCCGGCCAGACCGAGGACGCGTGGGACTTCCACTACTTCGTCGTCCGCGACGACGACGGCGCGCCCGTGGCGGCCACCTTCTTCACGACGGCCCTGTGGAAGGACGACATGCTGTCCTCCGCCGCGGTCTCCCGCGAGATCGAGCGGCGGCGCATCGAGACGGCGGACAGCTACCACCTGACCTCGACCATGGTCGGCATGGGCTCGCTGCTCACCGAGGGCGACCACCTGTACCTCGACCGCGGTCGCGACTGGCGGGGCGCCCTGCGGATGGTCCTGCGGGCCGCCCGGCACGAGGAGGACCTGGCCGCCGCCGCCGGCGTCGTCCTGCGGGACCTGCCCGACGACGCCGAGCTGCACGACTTCCTGCTCGGCGAGGGCCTCATCCGGCTGCCCATCTGGAGCACCTGGCACCGCGACGTCGACTTCGCCGACGACGAGGCCTTCCTCCGGCAGCTGACCCGCAAGCACCGCTACCACCAGCGCACCCGGGTGCTGGCGTGGGAGCCGGCCTACCGGGTGGAGGTGCTCCCCGGCGGCAGCCCGGACGCGCGGGCCGTGAAGCCCTGCGTGCGCGACGAGCTGTACCGGATGTACCGCGCCGTGCACGCCCGCTCGTTCGAGCTCAACGTCTTCCCGCTGCCGCGGCGGGTGGTCGACGCCGTCCTGGAGTCACCGGGGTGGGAGGTCGTGCTGCTGCACCTGCCCGACCGGGCGTCGGGTCCGGTGGCGTTCGCCGCCCAGCACGTGTTCCCCGGCGAGGACGGCCACGTGGCCCCCGT
This sequence comes from Geodermatophilus sp. SYSU D00815, assembly GCF_054050035.1. Lineage (NCBI taxonomy): Bacteria > Bacillati > Actinomycetota > Actinomycetes > Geodermatophilales > Geodermatophilaceae > Geodermatophilus > Geodermatophilus sp. SYSU D00815. The sequence continues at coordinate 224,597 of NZ_JBJGYO010000007.1, forward strand.
CTTCGTCGGCCTGGACTACTCCTACGTGCCCACCCACAACAGCTACCAGCAGCTGCTCTTCCAGGCGCTGCGCAGCGCGCAGCGGCACGGGCTGCCGCACGTGCTGTACGGGATGAGCGCCGACCTGCAGAAGTCGCGCTTCGGCGCCAGGCCGCAGCGGCGGTGGGCCTACGTGCAGGCCACCGAGACGTTCAACATGGACGTGCTCGCCCGCGTCAGCGAGACGGTCGTGCCGGCCTGACCGGTGTGCGGCCGCTCCGGCCGCGCAGGGGACCGGTCGGCGGTTGGCGGACCAGGTCCTCCTCGCGCCCGGTGGATCAGGCGGCGGGTCCCTCGCCGCTCAGGCGGGCGCGCAGGTCCTCCTTGGCCGCGCGCCGCGCCACGCTGCGCGCCGCCAGCGCCTCGGCGAGCCGGTCGCGGACCGGACGGAGGACGAGGTAGGCGATCGGCATCGAGAGCAGCACGCCGAACAGCAGGCCGGCGTAGCTCCCGAGCCCGGCGACCCACAGCACCGCGACCAGCGCGGCGACGATCGCCAGCCGGCCGAAGGTGTACAGCAGCAGCCACGGGGCCACCCGCGGCGGCGTGGCCGGTCCGCCGTCGGGACCGGACGGGCCGGAGGGCGCGGACGGGCCGGGACCGGCCGGGACCGGTCCGGTGGGCACCGCCTCAGGCGTCGGCTCGGCCATGGCGGCCCTCCCACTTCGTCGACAGGACGACGGTGGTCCGGGTGCGGGCGACGCCCCGGATCCGGTTGATCGCGCTGATGCTGGCCTCCAGGGCGGGGATGTCGCGAACCCGGACCTTGAGGACGTAGCCCTCGCTGCCGGCCACCCGCCAGCAGTCCTCGACCTGCGGCATGGCGCGCAGCGCCTCCTCGACACCGGTCTCGTCCACCGAGTCGCTCTCGATCACACCGACGAGCGCGGTGACGTCGAGCCCCAGCGCCGTCGGTTCCACCACCGCCCGGTAGCCGGTGATCACCCCGGCCGCCTCGAGCTTGCCGACCCGCTCGTGCACGGCGGGGGACGAGAGACCCACCTGCCGGGCGAGTTCGGCATAGCTGGCCCGCCCGTTGGCACGCAGCAGGTCTATGAGCTGCCGGTCCACGGCGTCGATGGTGCTTCTCCGTCCTGGGTTCGCGGCAGCGGTGCTCGCTGCCCGCCACCGAGTATTCACGCGGACGTACATTGGGGACGGACTTGGGGGTGGTGTGCCGGTGGCGGCGTTCCTGGTGGTGCTTCTGGTGGCGGTCGGCGTGGTGGTCCTGCTCATGCGCGCCGCGACCGCGGCGGGCAACGGCGGTGGCCTGTCCGCCCCGCGACCGCCGCGGGTCAGGCCCCAGCGGCCGCAGCGTCCGCGCCGTCCCGTCGCACCCGACGACGACCCGGAGTTCCTGCGGGAGCTCGACCGGCGGCGCAGCCGCGGCGAGAACCCCGGCGCCTGACCGGCGCGGCCGCCCGGTCCGCCGGGTTCACGGCGCTCCGACGGGGGGCGACGGCAGCCGGCCGTCGGCGCGGTCGTCGACCGTCAGGTCCCCCGGCCAGCCCAGCAACTCGCCCTTGCGGGGCGGCGCGGGCCACCCGATCTCGCCGCGCTGCGGAGCGTCGTCCCTGCCCATGGGGGCATGGAAGCACGCGCCCCGCGATCCGTCACGGGGCGGTCGAGCTCAGCTCACGCCGCCGTAGCTGTGCAGGCCGGTCGAGACCATGTTCACGTAGAGCAGGTTGAAGATCATCACGCCCAGCCCGACGACGTTGACCCACGCCGCCGGCCGGCCCCGCCAGCCCGCCGTGGTGCGGGCGTGCAGGTAGCCCGCGTAGACCACCCACGCGATGAACGCCCAGGTCTCCTTGGGGTCCCAGCCCCAGGGGCGACCCCAGGCGCTCTCCGCCCAGATCGCGCCGGCGATGACCGCGAACGTCCAGATCGGGAACCCGAAGACGGCCGTGCGGTGCGCCACGCGGTCCAGCGCCGCGGCCGAGGGCAGCCGGTCGAGGATGCCCGGCACCGCCGGCTCCCCGGCGTCGCCGGCGGCCACCCTCGCCTCGCGCCGCGAGCGCACCAGGTACAGCGCGCTGGCGATGCCGCTGACGAAGAAGATGCCGAAGCCGAGGATCGCCGTCGACACGTGGACGGCCAGCCAGCTCGACCGCAGCGCGGCGACCAGCGGGCCCGCGTCGGCGTAGAGCCACAGCCCGATGCCGACCATGCCCAGCACCACCGGCACCAGCACGAACAGGCCGATGTGCCGCAGGCCCGGCGAGCGCAGCGCGAACACCCAGTACGCGATGACGGCCACGAGGACGGTCGCCGTCGCGAACTCGTACATGTTGCCCCAGGGCAGCCGGTCGGTGGCCATGCCGCGGGTGACCAGGATCGCCGCGTGGGCGACGATGCCCAGCGCGGTGAGCAGCATCGCCACGGCGCCCCACCGGCGCCCGTCGCGCGGCTCGGCCGCGACCTCCTCGGGGGTGGACGGCGCCGGCTCGGCCGGCGCGCCCGCGCCCACCAGCTCGCGGGGCCGCGCCCGGGCCGGGCGGCGGCCGAACGCCAGCTGGGCGCAGAACGCCACGACGGCGAGCGAGTAGAGCCCGACGCTGATCGAGAACAACGCGTCCGACAGGTCGGCCAGCGTCTGGTCAGTGGTCACGCGTCGGTGCCTTTCGGTCCGGGGGCGGACGAGCGCTCGTCCAGGGCTGCCCGCAGGTCGCCGGTCAGCGCGCCGAACCGCGGGCCGGGCTCACCGCTGCCCTTCGTCAACGAGGCCAGCGAGAGCACGGTACCGCTGCCACCAGGCCCGTCGGCGACCCGGGCGAAGAACCGCTCGCGGCGCACGAACAGCATGCCGAGCAGCCCGGTGAGCATCGCGATCGCCGCGGCCAGCACCCACACCTGGCCCGGGTCGTGCGAGAACTGCAGCGCCGCGAACTCCTTGTAGCCGGTGAAGGTGATCGTGGTGCCGTCGTCCAGGGTCACCGACTCCCCCGCCGCCAGGTTCGCCTCACCCACCCGCGAGAGCCGCCCCCGGTCGATCTGCGAGGCGTCCAGCGAGTACACCGACTGCGGGATCCCCGAGTCCAGCCCGAGGTAGCCCCGGTAGACGACGATCGCGACCTGCGGTGCCAGCGGCCGCGGGTCGATGGAGGTGAGGATCCCGCCCGACACCGTGCCGGTGGGCGCGAAGAAGCCCTCGAGGGCCAGCTGGTCGTCCTGGCCCGGGACGTCGGGCAGCTTGAGCGCGCCCTGGCTGGCCATCGTGGCCTGGTCGGAGGGCAGGAACGGGACGGACAGCTCCTCGAACGACGTCCCGTCGGGGAAGGTGACGGTGAACGTCGGGCTGAAGCCGTGCCCGGTCACGTAGACCCGGTCGCCGTCGACCCGCAGCGGGTCGTTCACGCCGATCGTGGTCTCCCGGCCCTCCTCGCCCGGCGCGCCGTAGCGGATGTCGGCGGTGTACGACGCGGCGGTGAGGTTCTCCTCGTACTCGGCCTCGAAGTCGTCGAGGTCGACGCACAGCGGCGAGAGGTCCCCGCCCTCGACCAGGGCGCCGGAGGAGTAGGTGTCGTACTGCTGGAACGAGTTGCAGAAGCCCTGCCCCTCGGTGACCAGGATGCTGCCCTCGTAGCCCCACAGCTTGCCGCCGGCCAGGCCGAGGAGCATGGCCACCAGGGAGAGGTGGAACAGCAGGTTGCCGGTCTCCTTGAGCAGCCCCTTCTCCGCCGAGAGCTCCGGGCCGGCCTTCCCCTCGCGCCGCACCACCCGGTAGCGGCGGACCCGCAGCTCCTCCTCGACGACGTCGAGCGCCTCGCTCCCGCGCAGCGACGTCCCGACGCTCGTCGAGTCGGGCAGCCGCAGCAGGTGGCGCGGCGCCGCCGGCGGCGCGGCCCGCAGCGCCCGCGCGTGCTCGACCGCCCGCGGCAGCACGCAGCCGATCAGCGAGACGAACAGCAGCAGGTACACCGCCGCGAACCAGGGCGAGCCGAAGACGTCGAACAGGTAGAGGCGGTCGAGAACCGGTGCCAGCGTCGGGTGCTCGGTGAAGTACTCCGCGACGGCGTTCTGCGACAGCGAGCGCTGCGGCAGCAGCGAGCCCGGGATCGCCGCCAGCGCGAGCAGGAACAGCAGCACGATGGCCGTGCGCATCGCGGTGAGCCGGCGCCACCAGCGCAGCAGCGGCCCGGTGACGCGCCGATGCGCGGGCGTGGGCTGCGGCGGGGTGGGCGACGTCCGCGGTGGGTCGAGGACCGTCACAGGGCCGACTCCCCGAAGCCGCTGGCCGCGATCCACGCGCGCAGCCACTGCATGAGCTCGGTCCACAGACCGGTCACCAGCAGGACGCCGACGACGACGAGGACGACGCCGCCGACCCGGGTGACCGTGCGGGCGTGCCGGCGCAGGAACGACGTCGCGCCCATCGCCCAGCGCGCCCCCAGCGCGACCAGCACGAACGGGACGCCCAGCCCCAGGCAGTAGGCCACGCCGAGGAGGGCGCCGCGGCCGGCGGTAGCCTCTGCGTACGCCAGCGAGTTCACCGCGGCCAGCGTGGGCCCCAGGCAGGGCGTCCAGCCGAGGCCGAAGACGATGCCGAGCAGCGGCGCGCCCGCCAGCCCGGCCACCGGCCGGGCCGAGAGCCGGGCGGTGCGCTGCAGGAACGGCAGCCAGCCGAGGAAGGCCAGCCCCATGGCGATCGTGACGACGCCGAACACCCGGTTGAGGACGTCGGACCACTGCAGCAGCAGCCGCCCCAGCCCGCCGAACGCGGCGCCGAACGCCACGAAGACCAGCGTGAACCCGAGCACGAACAGCAGCGCGCCGAGCACCATCCGCCCGCGGGGGGAGCGTTCGTCGGTCCCGGTGCGCAGGGCCGTCGCCGTGCCGCCACCGGCCGGGACCGCCGCCGCCGTCGTCCTGGTGCCCGTGCCGACCAGCCCGGTGACGTAGGACAGGTAGCCCGGCACGAGCGGCAGCACGCACGGCGAGGCGAAGCTGATGAGCCCGACCAGCGCGGCGACGGCGGCGCCGACGAGCAGCGGGCCGTCGGTGACCAGGCGGCTGAAGGTCTCCCCCACCTCAGCCCTCCCCGGTCACCAGCGACAGGACCGACCGCAGGTCCTCCTGCTGCACCACCGCGGTGTACACGGCGGCCACGCGCCCCTGGCGGTCCAGCACGATGGTGGACGGGATTGCGTTCGCCGGGTAGTCCCGGAACGCCAGCGCCACCTCGCCCCGCGGGTCGAACAGCGACGGGAAGGTGATCGCCTTGCTGTCGACGAAGGCCTGGGCCAGCTGGCGGTCGTCCTTGACGTTGATCCCGAGGAACTGCACGCCCTCGGCCTCGACCTCGGCGTAGACCTCCTGGAACTCCGGCGACTCCACCCGGCAGGGCGGGCACCAGGAGCCCCAGAAGTTGATCACCGCGACGTCGCCGTCGAGCTCGGCCGACCGGAAGTCACCGCCGTCGAGCAGCTCTCCGGAGAACTCCGGCGCGGCCTGCCGCTCGTCCTGCGCGATCACCTCGCCGGCCGGGGTGCCGGCGACGAACCGGAACTCCCCGCCGTTGTTGACGTCGACGGCGTCGGAGCCGGTCGAGCACCCGGCGACCAGCAGCGCGGCGCCGGCCAGGGCGCCGAACAGCCGCCTCATGCCCCCGGCACCGCGTCGGGATCGGTCGCGCCGGCGGGCTCGGCGTACTCGACCCGGGCCACCCGGTCGCCCTCGAAGACCAGGGAGGTGACGCTGGCCAGGCCGCACTGCCGCCGGCGCGGGTCGTGCGCGTACCGGCGGCCCTCGACGTGCAGCCGCAGGGTCCAGATGGGCAGCTGGTGGCTGACGCAGACGGCGGCGTGCCCGCGGGCGGCGTCCCGGGCCGCCTCGGCCGCGGCGAGCATCCGCGCCGCGATCTCGACGTACGGCTCGCCCCACGACGGCCGGAACGGGTTGCGCAGCTTCCACCAGTGCTGCGGCGCGCGCAGCACGCCGTCGCCGACGCCGACCCGCAGGCCCTCGAAGGCGTTGCCGGCCTCGACCAGCCGCTCGTCGGTGCCGATCTCCAGCCCGAGCTGCTCGGCGATCGGGGCCGCCGTCTGCTGGGCGCGCTCCAGCGGGCTGGAGACGAGGTGGGTGACGTCCTTGTCGAGGAACCACTGCGCGGCCTTGCCGGCCATCGCCTCCCCGGCCTCGGACAGCCGGTAGCCGGGCAGCCGCCCGTAGAGGATCTTCTGCGGGTTGAAGACCTCCCCGTGCCGCAGCATGTGGACGACGGTGGTCTCCGCGGTCACGGGGTGGCCTCCGCGTCGTCGGGGGCGACGTCCGGGGCCGGCCCGGACGCGGCGGCCGCGGCCCGCGCGGCGTGGGGCAGCGCGTCGAGCACGCGGTCGAGCGCCGCGCCCTCGAGCGCTGCGTTGACGAACCACGCCTCGAACGCCGACGGCGGCAGGTACACGCCCCGGGCGAGCATCTCGTGGAAGAACGCGGTGTAGCGGGCGACGTCCTGCGTCCGCGCGTCGTCGTAGTCGCGCACCTGCCGCTCGTCGGGCACGAAGAAGACGCTGAACATGCTCCCGGCCTGCTGCACGCGGTGCGGCACCCCGGCGGCGAACAGCGCCGCGCTCGCCGCGCCGCGCAGCACCGCGGCCACCTCGTCGCAGCGCGCGTAGACCTCGTCGGTGCAGTGTCGCAGCGTGGTGAGGCCGGCGGCGACGGCGACCGGGTTCCCCGACAGCGTGCCGGCCTGGTACACCGGCCCGACCGGGGCGAGCTGGTCCATCAGGTCGGCGCGGCCGCCGAACGCGGCCGCGGGCAGCCCGCCGCCCATGACCTTGCCGAAGGTGAACAGGTCGGCGTCCACCGGGTCGAGGCCGTACCAGCCCGACCGGGAGACCCGGAAGCCGGTCATCACCTCGTCGAGCACCAGCAGCGCGCCGTGCGCGGCGGTGATGCGGCGCAGCTCGGCGTTGAAGCCGTCCAGCGGCGGGACGACGCCCATGTTGCCGGCGGCGGCCTCGCTGATGACGCAGGCGATGTCGCCGCCGCGCTCGGCGAAGACCCGCTCCACCGCGGCGACGTCGTTGTAGGGCAGGACGACGGTGTCGGCCGCGGCGCCGGTGGTGACGCCGGGGGTGTCGGGCAGGCCCAGCGTGGCGACGCCGGAGCCGGCCGAGGCGAGCAGCGCGTCGACGTGGCCGTGGTAGTGGCCGGCGAACTTCACCACCAGCGGGCGGCCGGTGGCGCCGCGGGCCAGCCGGATCGCGGAGAGGACCGCCTCGGTGCCGGAGTTGACCAGCCGGACCCGCTGCACCGACGGCATGCGGGCGAGGATCTCCTCGGCCAGCTCGAGCTCGGCCTCCGTGGGCGCGCCGAACGAGAGCCCGCGCCGCGCGGCGGCGGCCACGGCCTCGACCACGGCCGGGTGGGCGTGGCCGAGCAGCATCGGGCCCCAGGAGCTGACCAGGTCCACGTAGCGGCGGCCGTCGGCGTCGGTGAGGTACGCACCGGAGGCCGAGGCCATGAACCGCGGGGTGCCCCCGACGGCGCGGAAGGCGCGCACGGGGCTGTTCACCCCGCCCGGGATGACCTGCCGGCCACGGGCGAAGAGGTCGGCCGAGACCGGGGCCTCGTAGGTGTAGCGGGGGGCGTCCAACGAGGTCACCGGTCCAGTGTCCCCTCTGTTCCTGAGCCGCCGTCGGGGGTGTCCGGCGCGGCGGTGAGCAGTGCGGTGGTCAGCGCCGCCGGGTCGCGGGTGGGCACCAGCACGGTGCGGCCGTCGGCGAGCCTCAGCGGCAGGCCGGTGCGCCCCTTCGGCACCGACCAGCCGCCGCCGAGCACCGGCGCGCCGGCGTCCACCCCCGCCGCGCCGTCCCGGACGGCGCGCAGGTGGCCGGCGTCGACGTCGGCGAGCGGCACCCGCTCCCGGCCGACGGCGAGGGCGGCGTCCGGGCCGTCGGCGTCGACCCGCACGGTCCACACCCGGCGGGCCGAGACGACGCCGCCCGCGACGACGCCCAGCACCGCGACGACGGCGAGCACCCAGACGACCGGCGGCACGTCGGGGCCCGGCAGGACGAGGTCGGCGACCAGGAACACGGCCAGCGCGGCCGCGACCAGCCAGAACGGCCGCCACGACCCGCCGGGTTCGACGTAGCTCATCGGACCCAGCGCGCGGCCTCCACCGCCCAGTAGGTGAGCACCGTGCCGGCGCCGGCGCGGCGGATGGCGGTCAGCGTCTCGAGGATCGCCCGCTGCCGGTCGATCCAGCCGTTCGCCGCGGCCGCCTCGACCATCGCGTACTCGCCGCTGACCTGGTACGCGCTGACCGGCACGTCCACGGCGTCGGCGACCTGCCGGATGATGTCCAGGTAGGCCAGCGCCGGCTTGACCATGACGGCGTCCGCGCCCTCGGCCAGGTCCTGCCGCACCTCGCGCAGCGCCTCGGCGGCGTTGGGCGGGTCCATCTGGTACGTCGAGCGGTCGCCGAACTGCGGCGCCCCCTCGGCCGCCTCGCGGAACGGGCCGTAGAAGCCGGAGGCGTACTTGGCGGCGTAGGCCAGCACCGGCGTCTCGGTGAACCCGGAGCCGTCCAGCGCGCGGCGGATGGCCGCGACCTGGCCGTCCATCATCCCGCTGGGCGCGATGACGTGCGCCCCGGCCTGCGCCTGGGCGATCGCCACGGCCGCGTACCGGTCCAGCGTGGGGTCGTTGTCCACGATCCCGGCCGGGGTGACGACGCCGCAGTGGCCGTGGTCGGTGTACTCGCACAGGCACAGGTCGGCCATGAGCACGAGCTCGTCGCCGAGGTCGGCCTTGAGCTGCTGCAGCGCCACGTTGACGATGCCGTCGGCGGCGTCGGCCTGCGAGCCGACCGGGTCCTTCTCCGACGGGATGCCGAACAGGATCAGCCCGCCGATGCCGGCCTCGGCCGCCTCGTGCGCGGCCTTGCGCAGCGAGTCGGTCGTGTGCTGGACGACGCCGGGCATCGAGGAGATCGGCACCGGCGCGTCGATGCCCTCCTTGACGAACACCGGCAGCACGAAGTCGGCCGGCGACAGCCGCGTCTCGGCGGTCAGCCGCCGCAGCGCGGCCGTCGACCGCAACCGACGGCCGCGCGCGAAGCCGGGGTTGGCGCCCCCGCTCACTTCGCGCCGCCTTCCTCCTCGGCCCGGCGCGCGGCGGCGAACTCCGCCAGCGCGTCGACCAGCGGCGCCACCGCGGCGGTCTCGGGCTGCACGTCGACCCGCAGGCCGAACTCCTGGGCCGTGGCGGCGGTGGCGGGGCCGATCACCGCGACGACGGTCTTGGCGTGCGGCTTGCCGGCGATGCCGACCAGGTTGCGCACCGTGCTCGACGAGGTGAAGCACACCGCGTCGAAGCCGCCGCCCTTGATCGCCTCGCGGACCGGCGCAGGCGGCGGGGCCGCCCGCACGGTGCGGTACGCCGTGACGTCGTCGATCTCCCAGCCCCGCTCGACCAGGCCGGCGGCCAGGGTCTCGGTGGCGATGTCGGCGCGCGGCAGCAGCACCCGGTTGATCGGGTCGAACACGTCGTCGTAGGGGGGGAAGTCGGCCAGCAGGCCCTCGCTGGACTGCTGCCCGGTGGGCACCAGCTCGGGCACGATGCCGAACGCGCGCACGGCGTCGGCGGTCGACTCGCCCACGCAGGCCACCTTGACGCCGGCGAACGCGCGGGCGTCGAGGCCCAGCTCGGTGAACTTCTCGCGCACGGCCTTCACCGCGTTGACCGAGGTGAACACGATCCAGCCGTAACGGCCGGTGACCAGGCCCTTGATGGCGCGGTCCATCTGCGCCGGGCTGCGCGGCGGCTCGACCGCGATGGTCGGCACCTCGACCGGCACGGCGCCGTAGGCGCGCAGCCGCTCGCTCATCTCGCCGGCCTGGTCCTTGGTGCGGGGCACCAGCACCCGCCAGCCGAACAGCGGCCGGCTCTCCCACCAGGAGAGCTTCGCCCGCTTGTCGACGGCGGCGCCGACGGTGGCCACGACGGCGCCGGACAGCGCCTCCAGGCCGGCGGTCTTCTCGGCGACGGCGGCGAGCTTGCCGACGACGCTCTTCTGGCCCGTGCCGGAGCCGCCGGAGGTGACGACGACCGGGGTCGAGCCCGGCAGCCCGGCCTCGACGAGGCGGCCGGCGGCCTCGGGCAGCTCCTCCACGCCGGCCGCCGACAGCACCAGCGGGCTGCCCGTGGCGGCCGCGGCGGTGGCCAGCGGCGCGAGATCGGTCTCGCCGCCGAGGTCGGCGGTCAGCCAGCTGCCGCCGAGGGCGACGCCGGCGAACGCCGGCACGGCGGGGACCTGCGCGACGCCGGGGACGACGTCGAACGGGACGGAGGTGCGGCCGACGGCGAGCACCTCCTTGACCGCGTGCTCGGAGTTGAACGGGTCACCGGCGACCAGCCTGACGACGCTCGCGCCGCCCTTGGCGGCGGCCACCGCGGCCTTGGCGACGTCGGCCGGCTCCCCGGAGACCGGGTTCAGCTCGGCCTGCGGCGCGCTCTCGCGGACGGCGTCCTGCACGGCGGCCGACACCTCGGGGTCGACGAGGACGACGCCGGCCGCGGCCAGCGCCTCGTGCGCGCGGGCGGTCAGCATCCCCGGGTCACCGGGACCGGCGCCGACGAAGACGACCTTGCCGGCCGGCGCGCCGGCGGTCTTGCGGGTCATCGGGTGCTCCTGCTTTCTGGCCCTCTTCAGGGCGTGTGCGGGGGTCTCAGGGGTGCGCGGGGGTCGCCATCAGCTCGGCGGCCCCGCGGTCGAGCAGCTCGGCGGCGAGCGCGCGGCCGAGGGCCGCGGCGTCGTCGAGCGGGCCGGTGGTGGAGCCGCGCACGGCGTCGCTGCCGTCCAGGGCCGTCACCGAGGCGCGGAGGAACAGTTCGAGGACCGGCTCGCCGTCGACGACGTCGCCCTCGGCGACCTCGGCGTAGGCCGCGACCGGCGCGCTGCAGCCGGCCTCCAGCGTGGCGAGCGTGCTGCGCTCGGCGACGACGCAGGCGCGGGTGGCCGGGTCGTCGAGCGGGGCGAGCAGCGCGCGGGTGCGCTCGTCGTCGGCCCGGCACTCCACGGCGAGCGCGCCCTGGGCCGGGGCGGGCAGCACCTGCAGCGGGTCGAGCGTCTCGGTGATCGCGTCGAGCCGGCCCAGCCGGGTCAACCCGGCGCGGGCGAGCACGACGGCGTCCAGGTCGGCCTCCGGCCCCAGGGCGCGGGCCATGCGGGTGTCGACGTTGCCCCGGATCGGGACCACGTCCAGACCCAGGCCGAGGGCGCGCAGCTGGGCGACCCGGCGCGGGGCGCCGGTGCCCACCCTCGCGCCCGGCGGCAGCTCACCGAGGGTGAGCCCGTCGCGGGCGACCAGGGCGTCGCGGGGGTCCTCGCGCGCCGGGACGGCGGCCAGCACCAGGCCGGGCTCGGGCGCGGTGGGCAGGTCCTTGTAGCTGTGCACCGCGAGGTCGACCTCACCGGCCAGCAGCGCCCGGCGGATCGCGGCGACGAACACCCCGGTGCCGCCGAGCTGCGCGATCGCGGCCTGGTTCACGTCCCCCTCGGTCACGATGTGCACCAGCTCGACCGGGGTGCCGGTGGCCGCGGTGATCGCGTCGGCCACCCACTGCGACTGGGTGACGGCGAGGGCGCTGCGCCGGGTGCCCAGGCGCAGGGTGGCGGTCCGCGGTGTCGTGGCGGGCGTCGTCGTCACGGCAGGCCACCACCCGGGCGCAGCTCGTCGGGGTCGACGGTGACCGCCTCGGCCAGCGTGGCGTGCTCCCCCTCGACGTCGGTGTCGATGCCGAGGCCGAACAGGGCCCGCAGCGCGCCGGCGTAGTCGGTGCCGCCCGAGGCGCTGGCCAGCTCCTTCACGCGCACGGTGGGCTCGTGCAGCAGCTTGTCGACGACGCGGCGCACGGTGCGGGCGATCTCGGCGCGGGCGCGGGCGTCGAGGTCGGGCAGCCGGCCGGCCAGCCGGAGCAGCTCGGCGTCGACCACCTCGGCGGCCTGGCTGCGCAGCGCCGACACGGTGGGCGCGACGGCCGCGGCGTGCCGCTCGGCGCGCAGCAGCGACAGCTCGGTCTCGATCAGGTCGCGGGCGGCGGTCACGTCGTCGGCGGCCACCGACCCGGCGATCGGCCCGCCGGACCGCCGCTCGCCCTGCAGCAGGGCGAGGTCGACGACGTGCACGCCGGGCAGGCCGGCCACGCCGGCCTCGACGTCGCGGGGCAGGGCCAGGTCGACGACGACGAGCCGGCGGTCGGCGCGGCCGGTCATCGCGGCGGCGACGACGTCGGTGCCGACGACGATGCCGCTGGCGCCGGTGCAGGTGACCAGCACGTCGGCGGCGGCGAGCTCGGTGGTGAGGTCGGCGAGCTCGGCGGCGCGGCCGCCGACGTTCTCGGCCAGCCGCGCGGCGTGCGCGGGGGTGCGGCTGCTCACCGTCACGTCGGCGCCCCGGCGGGCCAGCGTGGTCGCCGCCAGGGCGCCCATCGACCCGGCGCCGACGACGAGGGCCGGGCGACCGGCCAGGCCGCCCAGCCGCGCCTCGGCGCGGTCCAGGGCGGCGGAGACCAGCGAGGCGCCGGCGCGGTCGATGCCCGTCTCGGCGTGCACCCGCTTGCCCACGCGCAGCGCGCGCTGCGCGACGGGGTGCAGCGCGCGGCCGACGGTGCCCTCCTCCTGGGCGAGGGCGTAGGCCGTGCGCAGCTGCCCGAGCACCTGCGTCTCGCCGACCACCATGGAGTCCAGCCCCGCGGCGACGGTGAACAGGTGCGCGACCGCCTGGTCCTCGTAGTGCACGGTGACGTACGGGGACAGCTCCTCCACCGTGGCGCCGGCCTGCCGGGCGAGCACCCGGCTGACGTCGACGACGCCGCCGTGGAACTTGTCCACCTCGGCGAACACCTCGACCCGGTTGCAGGTGGCCAGCACGATCGCCTCGCTGACGTGCGCGCCCGCGACCAGCTCGTGCAGCGCCTTCACCGTCTCGTCCGGCCCCATCGCGAACTGCTCCAGCAGGGCGACCGGTGCGGTCTGGTGGCTCACGCCGACCGCCAGCAGGCTCATGCCATCCCCCCGACGACCGTGCCCTCGACGAGCAGCTGCCCGCCCGCCCCGACCAGCCGCTGCTGGCCGAGGAAGGCGAGCACCTGCAGCTCGACGGAGAGGTCGACCTGGCGGACGTCGACCCCGGCGGGAGCGCTCAGCGTGACCGGCGCGAAGTTCAAGATGCTCCTCACCCCGGCCGCGGCGAGCCGGTCGCAGACCGACTGGGCCACCTCGGCCGGTGTCGTGATGACCCCGATGGAGGCCTGCGTCTCGGCGACGACCTCCTCGAGCTCCTCGACCGGTCGCACGACCGCGCCGCCGATGCGCTGCCCGATGCGGGCGGGGGCGGCGTCGAACAGACCGACGAACTCGAATCCCCGGCTGCCGAAGCCGGCGTAGTCGGCCAGCGCGGCGCCGAGGTTGCCGATGCCGACCAGCACGCAGGCGCGGCTGCGCTCGACGCCGAGCACGCGCGCGATGCGGTCGCGCAGCGTGCGGACCTCGTAGCCGACCCCGCGCACGCCGCAGGGCCCGAGGTGCGAGAGGTCCTTGCGCAGGCCGGCCGGGTTGACCCCGGCGGCCGAGGCCAGCTCGCCCGAGGAGACGGTGCTGCGCCCGCCGTCGGCCAGCCCGGTGAGCACCCGGAGGTACACGGCCAGGCGGGCGACGGTGGCCTCCGGGATCGTCCGGGGCCGGGGGTCTGTCACGGGGCCTGCTACTCCACAGCGGGCGCGCCAGGCGACCGGCGGGCGCCGGCTCCGGTGCGCGACATTTCGGGGAACCAGGCGGGATGCCGCCCGGCTCCCGCCACGGTAACCGCTTGTGAACGCAGGAACAAAGTCGCCGACGGGCCCTCAGGGCCCTGACCGGCCACGGACGGGTGGCACTGTGGTGAGGACCACCGTACAGGGGCGCTCCCGGGGTCCTCGGGCCGGGCCGGAGGCGGTGAGGCCGGTCACGGGAGGCCGTCAGCCGAGGCCGAGATCGCGGCGCAGTCGCGGCACGTCGACGGAGAAGTACGAGTGCTCCTGCCCGTCGAGCAGCACGACCGGCACCCGGTCGCCGAACTCCGCCTGGAGCTCCGGATCGGCGTCGACGTCGACCGTCTCCGGCACGAGCCCGGCCTCCGCGGCCACCTGCGCGAGGGTGGCGGCCGCCTCGTCGCACAGGTGGCAGCCGACCCGGGTGAGCAGCTGCAGCCGCGCCCCGGTCACGGCGTCACCAGCTCCCCGCTGCCCGTGAGCCCGAGCTCGCGCAGGCGGGCGCGGCTCACCTTGCCGGTGAGCGAGTGCGGCAGCGCCGGCAGGAAGTGCACCGACGTCGGCACCTTGTAGCGCGCCAGCGACGCCGCCGCGTGGGCGATCAGCTCGTCGGCGGTCAGCTGCCGGCCCTCCGCCACGACGACGACGGCGCGGACGGCCGATCCCGTGCGCGGGTCGGGCACGCCGATGACCGCGCTCTCCACCACGGCGGGGTGCGCCTCGAGCACCCGCTCCACCTCGGCCGGGTAGACGTTGAAGCCTCTCACCAGCACCAGGTCGCTGCGCCGGTCGACGAGGTGCAGGTCGCCGTCGTCGTCGCGGTAGGCGAGGTCGCCGGTGGCCAGCCAGCCGTCGGCGTCCGGGCCGTCGGCGCCGTCGGGCCAGTAGCCGGCGAAGAGGTTGGCCCCGCGGACGACGATCTCGCCGGGCCCCTCGTCGCCGTCCTCCCGGTCGGCCTCCTCCCCGTCGGCGGCACGGGCGCTCTGCGCCGTGTCGCGCAGCTCGATCTGCACCCCGGGCAGCGGCCCGCCGATGCAGTTCGGCTTGGCCCGGCCGGTGGCCAGCGTGCTGGCCACCACGGGGCTGGCCTCGGTGAGGCCGTAGCCCTCCCAGACGGTGACCGCGGCGCGCTCGCGCATCGCCGTCCACACCTCGGCCGGCAGCGGGGCGGCGCCGGACGAGGCCATCCGGACGGCCGCGAACGCGCGCCGCAGGCCGGCGTCGCCGCCCTCGGCGTCGGCGAGGGCCAGCCAGGCCTGGTACATCGGCGGTGCGCCCGGGACGGCGGTGACCTGCTCGCGCTCCATGAGCTGCAGCGCCGCGGGCGGGTCGAAGCCCTCCTGCAGCACCGCGCAGGCCCCGGTGGCGGCCACCAGGCCGAAGCCGGCGTTGAGGCCGTAGACGTGGAACAGCGGCAGCACGAGCAGCACCCGGTCGTCCGGCCGCACCGGCGGGGGGCTCATCGCCAGGCACTGCTCCTGGTTGGCCCGCAGCGCGGCGTGGGTCAGCATCGCGCCCCGCGGGCGGCCCGTGGTGCCGCTGGTGTAGCAGAGGAAGGCCAGCCCGGTGGGGTCCTCCCGGTCCGCTGCCGCCCCGTCGGCCTCCGGCGGGCCGGCGCTGACGGTCACCCCGCCGACCGGCGGCCGGTCCTCCGGCGCGACGAGGAGGACGGCGCCGGAGTCGCCCAGCACGTGCTCGAGCTCGGGGTCGGTGTACGCGGTGTTGACCGGGACGACGACCAGCCCGGCCCGCAGCGCGCCGAGCACCGCGCGCAGCCAGTCGACGCCGTTGGGCATCTGCACCGCGACCCGCTGCCCCGGCTCGAGGCCGCGGGCGGCGTACCCGGCGGCGACGCGGTCGACCGCGGCGTCCAGCTCGCCCCAGCTCAACCGGGAGCCGCCGGCGACCACCGCGGGCGCGTCGGGTCGCTCCCGGGCGGCTGCCCGGACGAGCGCGGACAGCGTCGTGCCGTCGGACACGGTTCTCCTCCATCGCCGGCTGCGTCGCCACCCGGTCGGGGCACGGCGCGAGCGCATCCCGACGGGGTGGCGTGGACGGACTGCAGCGATGTTGTCACCATGGGAGCAGCCCCGCAGCATGCGCGGCGCTGGTCCGGACAGCGCGCGACGGGAGGAGCCGCCGGCCGGCTCAGCGGGCCGACGAGGAGGTCGAACGCCCGCATGCCGTCCCCCGGCCCGCTCGACGCGGCGCGGCAGCCCGCCGCGCCCGCGGCCGACGGGGGGCCGTCCCCGCTCCTGCGGCCGCGACCGCGGCCCCGCCCGACCCCGTTCCCCCGGACGAGCACCGAGAGCCGTCCGCCGGGCGAGCCGGGCGTCGTCGGAGAGCCCGAGCCGGCCGCCGGACCGCTCGCCGAGGACGAGGTCGAGGAGGAGGCCGCCGCGCCCGCCGACGTCGGCGCGGTGCCCGACACCGGCGGCACCGACGTCTGGGCGCTGGTCCGGGCCGCGCAGGACGGCGACGCCGAGGCGTTCGGCCGGCTCTACGACCACTACGTGACGATGGTCCACCGCTACGTCCACCACCGGGTCGGCGACCGTGCGCTGGCCGAGGACGTCACCAGCGAGACGTTCGTGCGGGCGCTGCGGCGGATCGACTCGCTGTCGTTCCAGGGCCGCGACGTCGGGGCGTGGCTGGTCACGATCGCCCGCAACATCATCCGCGACCACGTGAAGAGCAGCCGCTTCCGGCTCGAGGTCACGACGGCGGACATGCGCGACGCCGACCGGGCCACCGACGGCCCGGAGGACGCCGTCGTGCAGCACCTGACCAACGAGCAGCTGCTCGCCTGCGTGCGGCAGCTGGGCAGCGAGCAGCAGGAGTGCATCGTGCTGCGCTTCCTGCACGGGCTCTCCGTCGCCGAGACGGCGGCGATCATGGGGAAGAAGGACGGCGCCGTCAAGGCGCTGCAGCACCGCGCCGTCCGCCGGCTGGCCGCGCTGTTGCCGGAGGGGTTGCTGTGACCGCGCCCGGCCGCGGCGGCGTAACCCCCCGGCCCCCGGTCTCGTTGGGCACCCTGGACGGCACCACTCCTCCCGGAGGACTCCTGTGAGCGCTCACAACGGCAGCACGGCGGCATCCCGCCGCGGCGCCGTCGCGCGCGCCCGGGAGGAGTCGCTCGTCGCCCGCCTGGCCGACCTGGGCACCGCCCTGGACGGCGAGCCCGACCCGGCCTTCCGCGAGGCCACGCGGGCCCGCCTGGTGGCGATGGCCGCGGTGCGCTCGCCCGAGCCGGCCGGCCGCCGGGCGCTGCGCCGCCTCGCCGGGGCCACGGCCGTCGAGACCGCCGCCGCCCGCTGGCGCGGCCGGCTGACCGCGGCCCTGGCCGGCGCCGCCGTCGCCGTGACCGCGCTCGCCGGGCTGGCCGGCGTCTCCAGCGGCGCGCAGCCGGGCGACCCACTCTACGGCGTCAAGCGCGGCACCGAGCAGACCCAGCTGGCCCTCGCGGGCGACTCGACCCGCGGGCAGACGCTGCTCGACTTCGCCTCGATCCGCCTGGCCGAGCTGGAGCAGCTGCTCGCCGAGGGCGCGACGGCGCTGCCCGCCGTCCCCGCGGGCTCGGCCGGCACCACGGTGCTGGCGGCTGACGCCGCGCCGGAGCTGGTGGTCGACGTGCTGCGCACGATGGACGCGCAGACCGCCGAGGGCGCCGCGTGGCTGACCACCCGGGCGGTCGACCAGCGCGATCCCGCCCCCCTCACCGAACTGCTGGACTGGGCCGCTGACCAGTCCGACGGCCTGGTCGCACTCGCGCCGGACGTCCCCGGCGACGCCCGGGAGGCCGTGGACTCGTCGCTGGCGCTGCTCACCGACGTGCGCGCCCGGGGCACCGGGCTGCAGGAGGCCGTCGCCTGCCCGGCGGGACCGGCCACCGACGGCGCCGACGCGCTGGGCCCGCGCCCCGCGGCCTGCGCCGCGCAGGCGCCGCCGGCGGCATCCGGCGGGTCGGCCGGCAGCGTCCCGACGCCCGACGAGCCCGCGGGCGACCAGCCGCCGCCCAGCGCCCCCGCGGCGCCCACCGGCGGGCCCGCCGGCACCCCCTCCCCCGGGTCCGGCGGCGGGCCGGGCGGCGGGTCCGGAGGCGGGGCGACCGGGAGCACCGGCTCGGCGCCGACGTCCCGCCCGTCCGTTCCCGGCGTGCCGGCACCCGGCCTGCCGCTGCCCTCGCTGCCGCTGCCGCGCCCCGGCGGCACGCCGTCACCCGGCGGCGGGGCGACGCCGACGACCGGCACCGGCGGCCCGCCGGCGATCGTCGACCTCCCGCTGCCGATCTGCCTGCCGCCGATCATCTGCTGAGACCACCGACCTCCAGCGAGGTCCCCGGCGGCTGCCGGTTAGGGTCGGAGGTGATCTCGCGGCGGCCGAACGACCAGCCGCTGGACGAGGAGGTGCCCGTGCCGCGTCTGCCGTTCCGCGGCCGCCCGGAGCGGATCCCGCGCGAGCTGCCCGACCACGAGACGCGTGCCCACGTCGCCGGTGAGGCGTCCGCCGCGGCAGCGGAGGTCGAGGGCCCGCCCGCGGTGGAGCCCGACCCGACCGCGGCGGCGTTCTTCGACGTCGACAACACGATGATGATGGGCGCGTCGCTGTTCTGGTTCGCCCGCGGCCTGGCCGCCCGCAAGTACTTCACCACCCGCGACCTGGCGCGCTTCGTGTGGCAGCAGGCGAAGTTCCGCATCGCCGGCAACGAGAGCACCGACGACATGCACACGATCCGCGAGAACGCGCTGGCCTTCGTCGCGGGGCGGCCGGTGTCCGAGATCGTGCAGGCCGGTGAGGAGATCTACGACGAGCTCATGGCCGACCGCATCTGGGGCGGCACGCGCCAGCTGGCGCAGAAGCACCTCGACGCCGGCCAGCGGGTGTGGCTGGTCACGGCGACGCCGGTGGAGCTGGCGCGGATCATCGCCCACCGGCTGGGGCTCACCGGCGCCCTGGGCACGGTCGCCGAGGTCACCGACGGTCAGTACACCGGCCGGCTGGTCGGCGAGCTCATGCACGGCGAGGCCAAGGCGGAGGCGGTCCGGGCGCTGGCCGAGCGCGAAGGGCTGGACCTCTCGCGCTGCACCGCCTACAGCGACTCCGCCAACGACCTGCCGATGCTCACGCTCACCGGCACGGCGGTCGCGGTGAACCCCGACACCGAGCTGCGCGCCGTCGCCCGGTCGCGGGGCTGGCAGATCCGCGACTTCCGCACCGGCCGCAAGGCGGCGAAGATCGGCGTCCCCACGCTGGCCGCCGCGGTGGTCTCCGGCGGCGTCGTGGGCGGCGCGATCGCCGTCCGGCGCAAGAACACGGTCGCCATCCCCGTGCCCGTCCTCGAGAAGCGCCGCGTCAGGCTCCCCTGGCGGTGAGCAGCGGGCCCGGCGGGCTGTGACGAGGGCCTACCGGGCGACACCGCGGCCACGTCCCGTTCCGCCGCCGCCGCCGCTCGGAGCGACCGCGCAGGCGGCGCTACCTCCAGACGGACCTGCGCCGCAGCAGGAGCTGGTAGATCGAGTGCTGGATGGTCTCGCGCACCTGGTCGGTGAGGTTGAAGACCAGCATCGGGTCCTCGGCGGCCGCCGGCCCGTAGGAGGCCGTCTCGATCGGCGCGCCGAAGGCGATCAGCCACTTCGACGGCAGGGGCACCAGCCCGAGCGGGCCGAGCAGCGGGAAGGTCGGCGTGATCGGGAAGTACGGCAGGCCGAGCACCCGCGCCGCCGTCTTCGCGTTGCCGATCATCGGGAAGATCTCCTCGGCCCCGACGATCGCGCACGGGATGATCGGCACGCCGGTGCGCAGGGCCGCCGTGACGAACCCGCCCCGACCGAAGCGCTGCAGGGTGTACCGGTCGCGGAAGGGCTTGCCGATGCCCTTGAAGCCTTCGGGGAAGACGCCGACGAGCTCGCCGTCGGTGAGCAACCGCTCGGCGTCCTCGTTGCAGGCCAGGGTGGTGCCCATCTTGCGGGACATCGTCCCGACGAACGGCAGCTCGAAGACCAGGTCGGCGCCGAGCAGCCGGAGCCGGCGCTGCGCGGGGTGGTCGTCGTGCAGCGCGACCGTCGCCATCAGGGCGTCGACGGGCAGCGTGCCGGAGTGGTTCGCGACCACCAGCGCGCCGCCGGTGGAGGGCACGTGCTCCAGCCCCTGCGTCTCCACCCGGAAGTACTTCGAGAACAGCGGGCGCAGCAGCGGCAGGAGCAGGTGGTCGGTGAGGTCGGGGTCGAAGCCGAACTCGTCGGTCTCGTAGTCGCCGGTCAGCCGCCGGCGCAGGAACTCGATGCCACCGGCCACCTGCCGCTCCCAGCTCGGCGCGGCGGGCGGCGGCGGGGTGCGCGGCTCGTCGTCCTCGGGGCGCAGCGGGATGACGCGGGCCTCAGGCATCGCGCACCGCCCGCAGACCGGGCGCCGGCGGTGCCGGGCGCAGCCGGTCACCGACCGCCGAGGCGCCGTCCCCGACCCGCTCGACCAGCCCGCGGGCCCGGGCGGCCGCCGCGCCGACGAGCTCGGGCGGGACGACGGGCGAGACCGTGCGGGCGTAGTCGGCCAGCGCGTCGGCCGTCGTGTACCGGGGCGTGTAGCCGAACCGCGTGCGCAGCACCGTCGTGTCGACGACGCGGCCGAAGTTGAGGAAGCGCATCTGCTCCGGGGAGTAGTCGACGAAACCGAACCGCCGCGACAGCCGGCCCACCGAACCGAGCGCCGGGGACGGGATGGGCACCTGGACGCGGCCGAGCCGCCGGATGCACTGCGACAGCAGCAGGGTTCCCTCGCCGCCGACGTTGACCGTGCCGGTGAACTGCCCGGTCGTCGCCCGCACCAGCACCGCGAGGGCGTCGTCCTCGTGCAGCAGCTGCACCCGGGCGTCGTAGCCGAGCGCGGTGGGCACCAGCGGCATGCGGAAGAACCCGGTGAGCAGCGAGTCGATGCGCGGGCCGATGAAGTTGGTGAACCGCAGCACCGCGACCTCGACGTCGGGGCGGCGCCGGGCGAAGGACCGGACGTAGCCCTCGATGTCGACGCTGTCGCGGGCGAACCCGCCCGACGGCACCCGCCGGGCCTGCATCGTCTCGGTGAAGACGGCGGGATCGCGCGAGGACGCCCCGTACACCGCGCTCGTGGACTTGAGCACGAACCGGCGCACCGAGGACGCCCGCTGGCAGGCGGCCAGGAGCTGCATCGTCCCGATGACGTTGAGCTCCTTCATCAGCCCGCGCCCACCGGCACCGGCGGGCGTGGAGCTGATGTTCATGTGCACGACCGTGTCGACCGACGCGTTCGCGATGACCTTGCCGATCAGCGGGTTGCGGATGTCGGCGCGCACGAACTCGGTGCGGCCGAGCCGGCGGAGCATCTCGGCGGACGGCGGGACCGTGTCCACGCCGATGACCCGCTCGATCGACGGGTCGGAGGCGAGCTCGGCCGCCAGGGCACCGCCCAGCCACCGGCTCACGCCGGTGACGAGGACGACCGCGGGCGGCACGAGCCCTCAGCTCACTTCTTGTTGCGTCGCTGGACGCGGGTCTTCTTGAGCAGCTTGCGGTGCTTCTTCTTCGCCATCCGCTTGCGCCGCTTCTTGATGACCGAACCCATGGCCTGTGCTCCCGACGTCGTTGGCCGCACGGCGCTCCGGTCGGACGGCCGGACGGCCGTGCCGGGCACCGCGCGAGGTGATCAGCTCGTGCGCGACGGCTCCGCTGTGGGGTCGGGCCGTCGCTGGCCGCCCGAGCTTACCGGCCGTCCCGCGGCGACGCTGCCGCGGGAGATGCCGGATCCGACGAAGGGGTGAGCGTGGGCTCTGTCGAACCGAGTGGGCCCCGGAGGGTGGAAGGACCTCGTCCCACTCAGCCCTCGCGCGCTCGGGCCGAGCCTCCGGGCGGGGCCGACGTGCGCGCGACGATCCGCGGACTCAGGCGATGTCGGTGTAGGCGTCGCGCAGGTAGTCCTGGACGGCGCGCTCCGGCACGCGGAACGAGCGGCCGACGCGGACGGCGGAGAGCTCGCCGGCGTGCACGAGGCGGTACACGGTCATCTTGGACACGCGCATCATGGCGGCGACCTCGGCGACGGTCAGGAAGGTCACGGCCGCGCGGGGCGCGGGGACGACCGGACGGCCGACCGGCACGGCGGCCGGGTGCGGAGCAGGCACGGGGCGGGCGACGGCGGCGGCCATGGGGCGGCCGACCGGGCGCGGACCCGGGACACCGGGGCGAGCGGCGAACTGAGCGGCGGAAGCAGCGGCGTGACGCTGGGGCATGGTCATGTTCTTCGTCTCCGGACCTAGCGCGTGTCGTCGAGCCGGCTTCCCCACCGACTACGCGGCACGCACGCGCTGACACAGAGAGTAGGGGGACGACCGTGACAGAAGCGAGACAAGAAACGGACAGGGAGAACGCTCGGTCCTCGGCAGATTTCTACCTATGTCGGTCTGTCGACATGGTGTCAGGCGTGTCGCAGCGACCCGAGGTGCTGCTGTGACTGGCTGTTGATCAGGTTCTGCCCCGACCCGACGCCGCTACCGGCTCGCGGTCCCCTCGCCGCTCTCCCGTCCCAGCTCCACCGACCGGGCGTGCGCGGCCTCGATCGCGGCGATGAGCGCCGCCCGGACACCGTGCCGTTCCAGCTCGCGGATGGCCGCGATCGTCGTCCCGCCGGGGCTGGTGACGGCCTCCCGCAGCTGCACGGGGTGCTCGCCGGAGTCGCGGAGCATCACCGCCGCCCCCAGGGCGGTCTGCACGATCAGGTCGGCGGCGACCGCCCGCGGCAGTCCCAGCAGGATCCCCGCGTCGACCATGGCCTCGACGAGGTAGAAGAAGTAGGCCGGGCCGCTGCCGGACAGCGCCGTGACGGCGTCCTGCTGGGCCTCGGGCACCCGGCGCACCCGGCCCACCGCGGCCAGCAGCGCCTCGGCCTCGTCCAGGTGCTCCTCACCCGCGTGCGCGCCGGCGGACAGGACGCTCATGCCCTCGTCCACCAGCGCCGGCGTGTTGGGCATGACCCGCACCACCGGGGTGCCGGGGGGCAGCGCGCCCTCGATCGTCGCCGTCGGCACGCCGGCGGCGACGGACACCACGAGGTGGCGCGCCGGGTCGACGTGCTCGGCGAGCAGGCCGAGCAGCGTGCCGATGTCCTGCGGCTTCACGGCGACGAGCAGGGTGCGGGCGCGCGCGGCGGCGCCGGCGAGGTCGACGGCCGGGACGCCGTAGCGGCTCTCCAGCTCCGCGGCGCGGTCGGGGCTGCGCTCGCAGACGACGATGCCCTCGGGGCCGCCGCGCCGGATCAGCCCGGACAGCAGCGCCTCGCCGATCTTCCCGCCACCGATGATGGCCAGCCCCCCGGTCATGCCCGGCCCACCACCCGGCGCGCGACCGCGGCGAGGGCACCGGGCCCCGAGGGCACGCTCACCCTGACCCGGTGGCCGGCGGCGGCCAGCCGCCGCTGTTCGTCGGTGCGGACTCCCCAGGGCATGACGTGCTCCCAGCTGTCGGGGGCGCGGCCGTTCCAGGCCGCGCGCTCCCCCGCGATCGCGAGGAGGCGGAGGTCGGTGGTGGCGACGCCGGGGGTGCCGGCGCCGGACATCAGGACGTTCAGGCAGCGGACGAAGGCGAGGTCGGCGCCCCCGCCCCGGCCCGCGACCAGCCGGACGCGCCGGCCGGAGAGCGCCCGGCAGCGGTCCTCGGCGCCGGGCTCGCGGGCCGGCACGACGACCGCGGCGGCCGGGAGCTCGGCGGCCAGGGGCGCGACGTCGTCGGCGGGGCCGGCGAGCGCGACCCCCAGCCCGGCGGCCTCCGCCGCCGCGGCCAGCGACCGCGTGCGGGCCGCCCCGAGCCGCACGACCTGGAGCGCGAGGTCGCACGAGGACGCCAGACCGGCGGCGTGCACCCGCGCGACGAGCGCGGCCAGCTCGGCCGCGTCGTCCCCGGGGTCGTCGGCGACGTGCTCGAGCGCCACCGAGCGGCCCTCGGCGACCAGCTCGCCGGCCACGCGCAGCGCGTCGTCGACCGACGGCCCGGCGACGAACCGGGCCGCCACGGAGCGGCCGAGGAGGCGGCGCACCTCGGGCCGGGTCAGCACGCGCACGAGGCGAACCGTAGTGCTCAGAGCGTGTGTGCTCGCTCGGGGGCAGGGGTAGCCGCGTCCGCATGGCAGGAGAACTGGACGGGATGAAGGTGGCCGTCCTCGCGACCGACGGCGTCGAGCAGGTCGAGCTCGACCGGCCGTGGCAGGCGCTCGAGGAGGCCGGGGCCGAGCCGGAGCTGGTGTCGTTCGAGTCGGGGACGATCACCGCCTACGACCACATCGACAAGGCCGACAGCAAGAAGGTCGACGCCACCCTGGGCGACGCCGACCCCGACGACTACGCGGCGCTCGTGCTGCCGGGCGGGGTCATCAACGGCGACTTCGTCCGGGCCGACGCCGACGCGGTGGCGTTCGTGAAGGCCTTCTTCGACGCCGGCAAGCCGGTGGCGGCGATCTGCCACGCGCCGTGGGTGCTCGCCGAGGCCGACGTCGTCCGGGGCCGGCGGATGACGTCGTGGCCGTCGCTGCGGACCGACCTGCGCAACGCCGGCGCCGACTGGGTCGACGAGGAGCTCGTCGTCGACGGCAACCTGATCACCAGCCGCAAGCCCGACGACCTCGACGCGTTCTGCGCCGCGATCGTCGAGGAGTTCGCCGGCCGGACGGCCGACGAGGCGGTCGACGCCTAGCTGTTCTGTCCCACGAGGTCGTTGACAGTGATGCGGCTGATCGGGGTCCGGCCGCCGATCGCGGTGTGGCTGCGGTGATGGTTGTAGGCGTGCAGCCAGCCGGGCAAGGCTGCGGCGCGTTCTGAGCC
>NZ_JBJGYO010000008.1:0-184940 GCF_054050035.1 Geodermatophilus sp. SYSU D00815
ACGGGCATTAGCGTGGGACAACGAGACCTCCGGGCGGTCGGTGAGGCGTCAGCACCCACACCTTCGCTCGGAGGTCTCCTTGTTCGCTCAGCCTCCTACGCCGTCAACAACGTCCGTGGTCACTACACCTAGCCGGTCGCGAGGAGCGCCGCCGCCGGGGCGACGGTGAGCAGCACCCCGGCGAACACCAGGACGGCGAGCAGCCTCGGCCCCACGGGGTCCCGCGACATCTTGTGCCGGTAGGCGCCCACGCCGGCCACCAGCCCGGTGACCGCCAGCGGTGCCACCAGGACGGCGAGGTGCGGCAGGGTCTCCCAGATCACCGTGAACAGGAAGTAGATGCCGACCCCGGCGGCCAGGGCGATGACCAGCTCGCCGCCGAAGCGCAGCCACGCGAGCACGCCCTCCTGGGGCGTCCCGGCGGCGTCCGCGACGCCGCGCTCGTCGGCGACGACCGGGATCGGCCCGGTCGACGGGTTGTCGTCGAGGGGCGTCGCCGGGGCGGGCACCCGCTCCGGCCGGCGCTGCTCCACCGGGGGCGCCGGGGCGCGCCGGTCGCCGGCGCGGCGGTCGGGGCGCGGCTCGAGCGCCCGGCGCTCGCCCACCCGGCCGGTGGCGCGGTCGTCGTCGGGCCGGTCCTCGGCCCGCCGGTCCTCCAGCCGCCGGCCCTGGAGCCGGCGGTCACCCTGGCGGCGCTCGCCGACCCGGCCGGTCGACCGGTCGTCGTCCACCCGCCGGTCGCCGTGCCGGCGGTCACCGCCGGCGCGCTGGTCGTCGGCCCGGCGCTCGCGCACCACCCCGGTCTGCCCGGTCGCGGCGGGGACCTCGGGCTTGCCCGACGGGCGCACCCCGGGGATCGCCGCCGTCTGCGGGTCGGCCGCCTGCGACGGGGCGGCGGCCCCGGCGATGCGCAGGTCACCGGCGCGCCGGCCGTAGGGCCGGCCGCCGACGCGGCCGGTGCCGGGGTCCTCGTCCTCCGGCTCGGCGCGCCGCTGGCGCAGGCCGGTGTCGTCGGGATCGTCCCGCCGCCGCCGGCCGCGGGTGGGCGACTCGATGCCGGCCTCCCGGAGGATCTCCGCGAGGGATCGGCCCCCGGTCTCGGGGTCCCGCCGTGGCTCGGCCATCACGCCCCTTCCAACGAGTCGAGTCGACGCAGGATGACACCTTCCCGCAGCGCCCACGGGCAGATGCGCACGGCCGGCACGTCGAGTGCCCGCATGGCGGCCTGGGCGACGACGGCCCCGGCCGGGATCTGGTGCGCCCGGTCGGGCGAGACACCGGGCAGCTCCGCGAGCGCCCCGGACTCGATGCGGGAAACGAAGCCGACCAGCTGGCCGAGGCCGCTGAGGGTCAGCCGGCGGTCGACCTGCAGCCCCGCCGAGTAGGGCGCGGCGCCGGTCAGGCGGGCCAGCGTGCGGAAGGTCTTGCTGGTGGCCGCGACCAGGTCGGGCTGCCCCAGGGCGCGCAGCTTGCGGGCGGCGGGCTCGAGCAGCCGCTCGGCGTGCTCGTCGAGGGCGCGCAGCGCCTTGAGGTC
Organism: Geodermatophilus sp. SYSU D00815; assembly: GCF_054050035.1. Lineage (NCBI taxonomy): Bacteria > Bacillati > Actinomycetota > Actinomycetes > Geodermatophilales > Geodermatophilaceae > Geodermatophilus > Geodermatophilus sp. SYSU D00815. The sequence continues at coordinate 1,535 of NZ_JBJGYO010000008.1, forward strand.
GGGGCGGCCACCGGTGCGGGCCTCGGGCAGGTACTTGCGCGTCATGCGCCCCGCCCCCAGCGGCAGGGAGAGCGCGACCTCGGGCTCCTCGTCCACGCCGCCGGCGAGCTCCAGCGAACCACCGCCGATGTCGAGCACCAGCAGCCGCCCGGCGCTCCAGCCGAACCACCGGCGGACGGCGAGGAAGGTCAGGCGGGCCTCGTCCTCCCCGCTGAGCACCTTGAGCTCGACCCCGGTCTGCTTCCTGACCCGGTCGAGCACCTCCAGACCGTTCTCGGCCTCGCGGATCGCGGAGGTGACCAGGGCCATGAACTCCTCGCAGCCCTGCTTCTCGGCTTGGTCGCAGGCCTTCTGCACGGCCCGGACCAGGGCCTTCTCCCCGGTCTTGGAGAGCTTGTCGTCCTTGCCCACGTGCTCGGCCAGGCGCAGCAGCGACCGGTCGTCGTGCATCGGGGTCGGGTGCGCGCCGGGGTGCGCGTCGACCACGAGCAGGTGCACCGTGTTCGACCCGACGTCCAGGACTCCCAACCGCATGGTGACAGTCTGCCCGCTGGCGATCACGGGCACCGTCCGGACACGGGGTCCGCCGGCCCGGGGGGCGTGCCTACGCTGGCGAGGTGCCCGCCGAGCCCCCGCCCGAGGTGCCGCTCGACTTCGCCCGCGAGTGGGTGACGTTCCCGGACCCGGCCGATCCCGAGCACGTCGTGCGCGCCGACCTCACGTGGCTCACCTCGGCGTGGACCTGCATCTTCGGCCGCGGCTGCGCGGGCGTGGTGGAGGGCCGCCCTGACGACGGCTGCTGCAGCCACGGGGCCTTCTTCACCGAGGAGGACGACCTGCTGCGGGTCACCGCGGCGGTGGCCGACCTCACCGACGACGACTGGCAGCTGGCCCCGGTCGGCCGCGGGGGCTGGAGCGAGGAGGACGCCGCCGACGACGGGGCGGCCGGGGACGAGGCCGACGGCGTCCGCTCGCTGCGCACCCGCGTGGTCGACGGCGCCTGCGTCTTCCTCAACCGTCCCGGGTTCCCCGGCGGCACGGGGTGCGCCCTGCACCGCATGGCGCTGCGCACCGGCCTGCACCCGATGACCACCAAGCCCGACGTCTGCTGGCAGCTGCCGGTGCGCCGCGAGCAGGAGCACGTCGAGCGCCCCGACGGCACCACGGTGCTCCAGACGACGATCGGCGAGTTCGACCGGCGCGGCTGGGGGGCCGGCGGGCACGACCTGCACTGGTGGTGCACCGGCTCGCCGGCGGCGCACGTCTCCCCCGAGCCGCTGGTGGTCACCTACGCGGCCGAGCTGACCGGGCTGATCGGCGGCCCGGCGTACGACGAGCTACGCCGGCTGGCCGAGGCCCGCCTCGACGCCGGCCTCGTCGCGCCGCACCCGGCCAGCCCCGAGCCGGTGCTCGTCGAGCTGCACCGGCGCCGTCCCGGCCGCTGACCCGGCCCGGAACGTCTGCCGGTACGCGCGCGGGGAGACCCCGCGCCGGCGGGTGAACTGCTCGCGCAGCCCGGCCGCGGTGCCGAAGCCGACCAGGCGGGCGATCTCCTCCACCGGGGCGTCGGTGTTCTCCAGCAGCTCCTCGGCGGCGGCCAGCCGCTGGCCGAGCAGCCACGCGTGCGGCGTGGTGCCCGTCGTGGCCTTGAACCGGCGGGCGAAGCTGCGCGGGCTCATCAGCGCCCGGCGGGCCAGGTGCTCGACGCTGATGTCCTCGGCGAGGTGGCCGGTGGCCCACTCGAGCACCGAACCGAGCAGGTCGTCGGCGCAGGCGGGCACCGGCGCGTCGATGAACTGCGCCTGCCCGCCGTCGCGGTGCGGGGGCACGACCATCTCGCGGGCCAGCGCGTTGGCCGCCGCGGCGCCCCACTCCCGCCGCACCAAATGCAGCAGCGTGTCGACGCCGGCCGCGGTGCCGGCGCCGGTGATGACCGCCCCGTTGTCCACGTAGAGCACCGCCGGGTCCACCTCCAGCTGCGGGAAGCGCGCGGCGAGCTCGCCGGCGTACCGCCAGTGCGTGGTCACCCGGAGGCCGTCGAGCAGCCCGGCGGCGGCGAGCACGAAGACGCCGGTGCAGTGGCTGATGAGCTGCGCACCGCGGGCGTGCGCGCGGCGCAGCGCGTCGAGCATCGCCGCCGAGGGCACGTGCTCGAACAGCTCCCAGGCGGTGATGAGCACGATGTCGGACCGGTCGATCCGCTCCAGCCCGTGCTCGACGACGATCCCGAGGCCGGTGTCGGTGCGCAGGATGCCCGGCACCTCGGCCACCAGCCCGAAGTCGAACCGGGGCAGGCCGAGGTGGCGGCGGTCGTAGGCGAACACCTCGTGGCAGACGCCGAGCCCGAAGCTGCCGACGAGCCCGTCGGCGAGGACGACGCTGACGACCAGGGGACGGTCCGGGACGGTCATGCCGACAGTGTGGCAGAAAACCTGCGATAGCGGTCAGTCCTGCCACTCGTGCGGACGACACCGCCGCAGGACGCTTCTCGCATGTTGCTGATCACCTGCCCCGTCACCGGCCGCGACGAGCTGATCTCCGCGCTCGGCATCCGCGGGATCGCCAACCACGCCGACCACATCGCCGTGACGGTGGCGTGCCCCTGCGGCGAGACGCACGTGCACCGCACCGGCCGGCGCTGGGCCGAGGCCGTCCCGGCCGTCCCGGTTCGGGAGGCGAACGGGCTCGTGGCGGCCTAGCATCGAACACATGAGCGAATCGCCGCAGGACCGCACCGCCGAGAAGGACCCGTCCGACTGGGTGACCGGTGACGAGCCGGCCACCGGAGCCCAGAAGAGCTACCTGCAGACCCTCGCCCGGGAAGCCGGCGAGGAGGTGCCCGAGGACCTCACCAAGGCCGACGCCTCGCGCAGGATCGACGAGCTGCAGGACGAGACAGGTCGAGGGAACTGAGGAGCCGCCGGCGGCGGCCTCCTCGAGCGGGGGCCCGCAGGGTCTCCCGAGAGGGGGCCGGGCCGCCGGGGCTCGGCTCAGCGGGGGGACGGCACCGGGCCGCGGTGTCGGCCTCCTCGAGCGGGGGCCCGCAGGGTCTCCCGAGAGGGGGCCGGACCGCCGGGGCTCGGCTCAGCGGGGGGACGGCACCGGGCCGCGGTGTCGGCCTCCTCGAGCGGGGGCCCGCAGGGTCTCCCGAGAGGGGGCCGGACCGCCGGGGCTCGGCTCAGCGGGGGGACGGCACCGGGCCGCGGTGTCGGCCGGTAGGCCGACCGATCACGACGCCTCCAGCTTGTAGCCGAGGCCGCGGACGGTGAGCAGGTAGCGCGGGTTGGCCGGGTCGGGCTCGATCTTCGCCCGCAGCCGCTTCACGTGGACGTCGAGGGTCTTGGTGTCGCCCACGTAGTCCGAGCCCCACACCCGGTCGATCAGCTGCATGCGGGTGAGCACCCGGCCGGCGTTGCGCAGCAGGAGCTCGAGCAGGTCGAACTCCTTGAGCGGCAGCGCGATCGGCTCGCCGTCCACCGCGACGACGTGCCGCTCGACGTCCATGCGCACCGGCCCGGCCTCGAGCACCGGCTCGGCCGGCGCCTCCCCCTCGCCGCGGCGGCGCAGCACCGCCCGGATCCGGGCCACCAGCTCGCGGGCCGAGTACGGCTTGGTGACGTAGTCGTCCGCGCCGAGCTCCAGGCCGACGACCTTGTCGATCTCGCCGTCCTTGGCCGTCAGCATGATGATCGGGACGTTGCTGCGGCTGCGCAGCTGCCGGCACACCTCGGTGCCGGGCAGGCCCGGCAGCATCAGGTCGAGCAGCACGATGTCGGCGCCGCCGCGGTCGAACTCCGCCAGCGCGTCCGGCCCGGTCGCGGCCACGGCGGCCTCGAACCCCTCGCGCTTGAGCATGTAGGACAGCGCGTCGGAGAACGACTCCTCGTCCTCGACCACCAGTACCCGCGTCATTCCCGTCCTCTCGACACGTCGGCGGCGACGACGTCGTCCGCCGGTTCCTGCTCGCCCGTCACCGTCCGGCCGTCCGTCCCGGCCGCGGGGACGTCGTTGGCCAGGGGGATCCGGAGCGTGAACGTCGAGCCGACGCCCTCCTCGCTCCAGACGGTGACCGATCCCCCGTGGTTGTTGGCCACGTGCTTGACGATCGCCAGGCCGAGGCCGGTGCCGCCGGTGCGGCTGGCCCGGGACTGGTCGACCCGGTAGAAGCGCTCGAAGACGCGCGTGCGGTCGGCCCGCGGGATGCCGATCCCGCTGTCGGTCACCGCGATCTCGGCGAACCCGGAGCGGCCGCGGGCGGCGACCGCGATCTTCGTGTCCTCGGGGCTGTAGGCGACCGCGTTCGCCAGCAGGTTGGTCACCGCCGTGGCCAGCTGCGCCTCGACGCCGCGGACGACGAGCCCGTGCTCGCCGCCGGTCGCGATGGTGATCCTCTTCGCGGCGGCGGCCGTGCGGGTGCGGTCGACGGCCTCGGCGAGGACGGTGTCCACGGCGACCGGCTCGAGATCGGGCAGCGGCTCGGCGCCCTGCAGCCGCGAGAGGTCGATGAGCTCGCGGACCAGCCGGCCGAGCCGCTCGGCCTCGTGCCCGGCGCGCTCGGCGAAGCGGCGCACCGTCTCCGGGTCGTCCGCGGCGTCTTGGAGCGCCTCGGCCAGCAGCGCCAGCGCGCCGACCGGCGTCTTGAGCTCGTGGCCCACGTTGGCGACGAAGTCCCGGCGCACCGCCTCGCCGCGGCGGACCTCGGTGACGTCCACCAGGATCAGCGCGACCGGCCCGGGCGGCGGCGCCGCGCCGCTGTCCAGCCGCACGCCGTGCACCTCCATCAGGCGCGGCCCGCTGCCGACCAGCCCGCCGGGCAGGCGGACGTCGCGGCGCCGGCTCCCGGCGGTGCGCACCTCGAGGGCCAGCTGGAGCAGCTCGGGCACCAGCAGACGGGTGTCGCGCACGATGCCCAGGGCCCGCGCCGCGGGGTTGGCGATGACCAGCACGTCGTCGGCGTCGAGCAGCACGACGGCGGGGTCCATGAGGTCGAGCAGCCGCCGCGCCAGCGCCGCCTCGGAGGGGCCGCCCGGCGCCGGGTCGGCGGGCCGGGCCTCCCGGGCCGCGCGCAGGCGCGGGACCAGCACCGCCGCGGCGATCCCGGCGCCGACGGCGAGGCCGATCAGGAGCGCGACCAGCGTCGTCACGACGTCGATGCTAGGTGGGTCGGGAGCCTTCCCAGGAACGCTTCGCGACCGACGTCACCCGGTACGGGGCACTGTTCACCGTCGTGTGGCCCCGCGTTCACCGGCGCGCCGGCTGGGGCACCCCGGAGTTCTCCTACCCTGAGCGAGGACGCGCGTCTTCAGTATCGCCGGCCCGACCGGCCGGGAGAGGGGCTCCGAACAGTGCGCCAGCAGTACCACGAGGAACTCGCCGACATCAACAACTGCCTGGTGCAGATGGCCAACTCGGTCGGCTCGGCGATGAACAAGGCCACCACCGCCCTGCTGGACGCCGACGTCGCGCTCGCCGACCTGGTGATCGCGGGCGACGAGCAGGTCGACGCCACCCGGGAGAGCATCGAGCAGCGCTGCTTCACGCTGCTCGCCCAGCAGCAGCCGGTCGCCACCGACCTGCGCACCATCACCGCCGCCATGCGCATCGTCGCCGACCTGGAGCGCATGGGCGACCTCGCCGTGCACGTGGCCAAGCTGGCCCGCATGCGCTTCCCCGAGCCCGCGGTGCCCACCGAGGTGCGGCCGATCTTCCTCGAGGCCGGGCACGTCGCCGAGCGGCTGGTGGCCCAGACCGCCGCCGTCATCGCCAAGCTCGACGTCGAGGCGGCCGGCCGGCTGGAGGCCGACGACGACCTCATGGACCAGCTGCACCGCCAGCTGTTCCGCGAGCTGCTGTCCAAGGAGTGGCCGCACGGCATCGAGGCCGCCATCGACGTGACGCTGCTCGGCCGCTACTACGAGCGCTTCGCCGACCACGCCGTCAGCGTCGCCCGCCGGGTGGTGTACCTGGTGACGGGCGAGCGGGAGATGCACGCGAGTGCTTCCTGACCGCCCTCCGGGCGGTCGACCGCGGCCAGGTGCCGTGCCCCTGCGGCGCTGAGCCGTTCGCGGGGCCTCCTCGGGGGACCCTCCGGGGCCCCCTCGTCAGCGCTTGCCCTGGTTCTTGACGGCCTCGATCGAGGCGGCCGCCGCCTCCGGGTCGAGGTACTCGCCGCCGGGCTTGACCGGGCGCAGGTCCTCGTCGAGGTCGTAGCGCAGCGGGATGCCGGTCGGGATGTTCAGCCCCACCACCTCCTGCTCCCCCATGCCGTCGAGGTGCTTCACCAGGGCGCGCAGGCTGTTGCCGTGCGCGGCGACCAGCACGGTCTGCCCGGCCCGGAGGTCCGGGACGATCGCGTCGTACCAGTACGGGAGCATCCGGACGACGACGTCGGCCAGGCACTCGGTGGCCGGGCGCACCTCGGGCGGCAGCACCGCGTAGCGGGCGTCGCCGTCCTGGCTGTACTCGCTGCCGGGCTCGATGGGCGGCGGCGGGGTGTCGTACGAGCGGCGCCAGGTCATGAACTGCTCCTCGCCGTACTCGGCGAGCGTGGCGGCCTTGTCCTTGCCCTGCAGCGCGCCGTAGTGCCGCTCGTTGAGCCGCCACGAGCGCTTCACCGGGATCCACTGCCGGTCGGCCGCGGCCAGTGCCAGCTCGGCGGTGGCGATCGCCCGCTTGAGCACCGAGGTGTGGCAGACGTCGGGCAGCAGGTCCTGCTCGGCGAGCAGCTCGCCGCCGCGCGCGGCCTCGGCGCGGCCCTTGTCGGAGAGCGGGACGTCGACCCACCCGGTGAACAGGTTGGCCTTGTTCCACTCGCTCTCGCCGTGGCGCAGCAGTACCAGGGTTCCGGTGCTCACGCCGCCATCCTGCCGGACGCCTCCGCGGCCGGCTCAGCCGGTGATCGCCGGCCAGACCAGCCACAGCTCGTAGGCCGCCGGCGGCGCCAGGCCGAGCAGCAGCCAGTACGAGCGGATCCGCCGGGCGGCGCCCCACCGCAGCGCGGCGACCAGGCCCACGCTGCAGACCACGGCCACCGACAGCCACAGCACGGTGGCCATCACGTCGACGACGAGCAGCTGGGCGAAGACGAGCTGGACGGCGCACAGCAGCATGGGGTAGACGAGCGCGGACGCGGCCACGACGCCCATCAGCGCCCGGACGAAGCGCTGCTGCGCGGTGCTGCCGTCCATCGCACCCACGCTAACCGCTTCCCGCCCGGGGCGGCACCGGTCAGGGCAGGATCTCACCCGTGGGTGCGGCCGAGCGGTGGGCGGAGGAGCTGGCGGCCTGGGAGATCGACCCGCGGATCCTGGCCGCCGCGCCGGAGTCGCCGTACGGCTTCCCTCCCGGGCTCTTCGGCAGCGGGCGCGGCTCGGCGGCCACCCTCGCCGCGGTCCGCGAGCGGCTGCCGGGCAGCGTGCTCGACGTCGGCTGCGGCGGCGGCGCGGCCAGCATCCCCACCGGCGCCGCCGAGCTCCTCGCCGTCGACGAGTCCGCCGCGATGCTGGCCCGCTACCGCGCCGCCGCCGGCGACGTCCCCGTGCGCACCTGGTGCGGCCGCTGGCCCGACGTCGCCGCGCAGGTCCCGCCGGCCGACGTCGTCGTCGCGGCGAACGTCGTCTACAACGTGCCCGACCTGCCGCCGTTCCTGACGGCGCTGACCGCGCACGCCCGGCGCCGGGTGGTGGTCGAGCTGACCGACACCCACCCCTGGACGTCGCTCGGCCCGCTGTGGCGGCACTTCCACGGCCAGGACCGGCCGGCCGGGCCGACGGCCGGCCTGTTCGCCGAGGTGCTCGCCGAGCTGGGCGTGGGGGCGTCGTCGGCGACGGTGGAGCGGCCGGACCTGTGGCGCGACGCCGCCCCGGCCGACGTCCTGGCGTTCACCCGGCGGCGGCTGTGCCTGCCGGCCTCCCGCGACGCCGAGGTCGCCGCCGCCATGCGGGAGCTGGCCGACGACCGGCCGCGCACCGCGACGACGTTCTGGTGGGAGCCGTAGGGCGGCTCACCCCGCGGCGCGCCGCCCGGGCAGCCAGGCGAGGACGACGACGGCGGCCACGAGGCTGGCCGCCGCGGTGCCGACCGCGGTGAGGTGCATCGCGGAGACGAAGGCCTCGCGCGCGGGCTCCGCCACGCCGGCGGCGGCCCGGGCGGCGTCGGCGTCCTCCCCCGCGACGACCCGCCGGACCGCTTCCAGGGTGGCCACGATCGACTCGCCGGCCTGCTCGCGGACGCCCGCCGGCAGGGGGTCCAGCGCCCGGCCGAGGTCGTCGCGGTAGGCCGTGGTGAGCAGCGAGCCGAGGATCGCGACGCCGAGGGCGCCCCCGACCTGCCGCACGGAGTTGTTCACCGCGGCCCCGGCGCCGGCCTTCTCCCGCGGGACCACCGACATGATCGACTCGGTGGCCGGGGCCATGACCGCGCCCATGCCCAGGCCCTGGACCGAGAACAGGACCACGATCAGCCAGACCGGCGAGGCCAGGTCGAGCAGCTGGATGCCTGCGAACGAGGCGCTGATCGCGAGGAAGCCGGCGGCGCAGACCGCCTTCGCGCCGAAGCGTTCGGCCAGCCGGGAGCTGCGCGGTGCCATGAGCGCCATGCCGACGGCCACCGGGATGAGCAGGAACCCGGTCTGCAGCGCGCTGTAGCCGCGGCCGCCCTGCAGGTAGTACACGAGGTAGAAGGTGGCTCCCTGCAGGGCGAAGAAGTTCAGCCCGAGCGCGGCCGCGGCGGCGGAGAAGGCCGGGTTGCGGAACAGCGAGACGTCCAGCGCCGGGTGCGACGAGCGCCGCTGCAGCCAGACGAACAGGGCCAGCAGCACCGCGCCGCCGACCAGCGGCACGAGCACGGTGGGCTCGGTCCAGCCGAATCCCGAGCCGCCGCGGATGATGCCGAACACCAGGCCGGCGAGCGCCAGGATCGACAGCAGCACGCCGGGGACGTCCAGCCGCCGGGGCTGGGGGTCTTTCGACTCGGGGACGAACGCGAGGATGCCGGCGATCCCGAGCAGGCAGACCGGGACGCCGATCAGGAAGACCGCGCCCCACCAGAAGTGCTGCAGCACCGCGCCGCCGGCCAGCGGGCCGCCCGCGACGCCGATCCCCGCCGTCCCCGCCCAGACGCCGATCGCCCGGCCCCGCTCGCCGGCCGGGAAGACGTTGGTGATGACCGCCAGGGTCGTCGGCTGCACGGCCGCGCCGCCGACGCCCATGACCGCGCGCCACACGATCAGCTCCACCGGGCTGCCGCTGAACGCGGCGCAGGTCGACCCCACAGCGAACACCGCCAGCCCGATGAGCAGCGTCTTCCGGCGGCCGATGCGGTCGCCGATGACGCCCCAGGAGAACAGCAGGCCGGCGAACACGAGGATGTAGGCGTCGATGGCCCACTGCAGCTCGCCCTGGGTGGCGTCGAGCTCGCGCTGCAGGGTGGGCAGCGCGACGTTGAGGATCGTGTTGCCGGTGATCACGACCAGGAGGCAGACGGTCATGGTGGCGAGGACCCACCACCGCCGGGCGTAGCCCGGCCGCTCCTCCTCGACCGGATCGCTCACCCCCGGCGCTCGCCCTCCGACCGCTGGGCGAACGCGGCGAAGGCCTCGAGGTTGCGCAGCGACTCACCGCGCTTGACCCGCCACTCCCACTCGCGCCGGATCGACGTGCCGAAGCCGATCTCGAGCATGGTGTTGAAGTGGTCGTCGGCGTAGCTGAGCACCGAGCCGAGGATGCGGTCGATCTCGTCGGGGGTGACCGCGGCGTGCGGCAGGCGGCCGGTGAGGTAGACGTCGCCGACGCTGTCGATGGAGTAGGCGACGCCGTACATGCGCGCGTTGTGCTGCAGCAGGTAGGTCCACAGCTGCTCGCGGTTCTCGTCGGGCTGGCGGCAGACGAACGCCTCCACCCGCAGCGCGTGCTCCCCCACGATCAGCCCGCAGACCGTCCTGAGCTTCTTGGTGCCGGGCAGGTCGACCAGCCACCTCCCCGGCGCCGGGTGCTCGTGCGCCAGCCCGCCGTCGCGCAGCGCCTGCGCGACGACCGCGTCCAGCCGCTCGACCACGTCGGAGCTCATCGGGCCACCGACGCCCCGGGCACGGTCCGCAGCGGGGCCAGGGCGGGCACGCCGGCGGCCATCTCCGACGCCGCGGCCGTGTACGCCTCGACCAGCGACTCGGCGGTGCGGTCCCACGAGAAGCGGGCGGCGTGCCGGCGGGCGCCCGCGGCGAGGAACGGCCGGCGGGCCAGCGCGCTGCGGATCGCCGCCGCGTAGTCGGCGGGGTCGCGGCCGTCGACCAGCAGGCCGGAGACGCCGTCGCGCACCGCGGTCGGCAGGCCGCCGACGGCGGCGGCGACGACCGGCGTCCCGCAGGCCTGCGCCTCCAGGGCGACCAGGCCGAAGGACTCGTTGTGGCTGGGGACGACGGCGAGGTCGGCGGCGCGGTAGTGGTCGGCGAGCCGGTGCGGCGCCTGCGGCGGCAGGAACCGCACGAGGTCGCCGATGCCGAGGGTCGCCGCGAGCTGCTCGAGCTGCCGCGGCGCCTCCAGGCCCGACCCGCTGGGCGCGCCGACGACGTGCACCTCGAGCCGGTCGCGCAGCGCGGGGTCGTCGGCGAGCATGCGGGCGGCGGCGTGCAGCAGCAGGTCGGGGGCCTTGAGCGGCTGGATGCGGCCGACGAAGGCGAGCACGACGGCGTCCTCGCGCACGCCGAGCGCGCGGCGGGCGGCGGCGCGGTCGCCCGGGGAGAAGCGGTCGAGGTCGACGCCCGGCGGGACCACCAGCGTGCGGCGGGGGTCGGCGCCGTAGTGCCGGACCAGCTGGCGCGCCTCCTCCTCGGTGTTCGCGATCAGCCGGTCGGCCTCGGCGACCACCTGCTCCTCGCCGACCACCCGCACCCGGGGCTCCGGGCGGTCGCCGGCGGCCAGCGCGGCGTTCTTCACCTTGGCCAGGGTGTGCGCGGTGTGCACCAGCGGGACGCTCCACCGGTCGCGGGCCAGCCAGCCGACCTGGCCCGAGAGCCAGTAGTGCGAGTGGACGACGTCGTAGTGGCCCGGCTCGTGCTGGGCTTCCTCGCGCAGCACGGCCGCGGTGAAGGCGCACAGCTGGGCGGGCAGCTCCTCCTTGCCGAGGTCCTCGAACGGGCCGGCGGGGACGTGCCGCACGGTGACGCCGGGGCTCATCTCCACGACCGGCGGGAGGTCGCTGGAGGTGGCGCGGGTGAACACGTCGACCTCGATGCCGCGGGCGGCCAGCCGGCGGGAGACCTCGACGATGTAGACGTTCATGCCGCCGGCGTCGCCGGCACCGGGCTGGTCGAGCGGGCTGGTGTGCACCGAGAGGGTGGCCACCCGCCGGGGCGTCCCGGACCGGCGGAATCGGCGAGCGGGCACGCGCGACCTCCCGCTCCTGAGTCCGTCGAGTGCTGGCTGCACGAGGGGTGTCAACGCACCCCTGCCGACTGTCCATCCTGCAACAGCGTCAGGATGACCACATGTCCGGTCCCCCAACCCTCCCCCCGTCCGGGTACCGCACGCTGCCCGGCACCGGCCGCACCGCCGTCGTCACCGGGGCCTCCAGCGGCATCGGCGCGGCCACCGCCGAGCGCCTGGCCGCGGAGGGGTTCGACGTCGTGCTGGGCGCCCGCCGGGTCGACCGGCTCACCGCCCTCGCCGACCGGATCGGCGGGCGGGCGCGCGCCCTCGACATCACCGACCAGGCCTCGGTGGACGCCTTCTGCGCGCCGCTGGACCGGGTGGACGTGCTGGTGAACAACGCCGGCGGCGCCTTCGACGCCAACCCGGTGGCCGACGCCGACCTCGACTCGTGGGCGCGCACCTACGAGGTCAACGTCCTCGGCACCGTGCGCCTGACCAGGGCCCTGCTCCCCGCGCTGCGTGCCTCGGGCGCCGGGGACCTGGTCTTCGTCGGTTCCACGGCCGGCCTGATCAGCTACGAGGGCGGCGCCTCCTACACCGCCGCCAAGCACGGCGTGCACACGCTGGCCGAGACGCTGCGGCTGGAGCTGGTCGGCGAGCCGGTGCGGGTGATCGAGATCGCGCCGGGCATGGTGCGCACCGAGGAGTTCTCGCGCATCCGGCTGGGCTCGCAGGAGGCCGCCGACGCCCTCTACCGCGGGGTGCGCGAGCCGCTGGTGGCCGAGGACGTCGCCGACTGCATCGCCTGGACGGTGACCCGGCCGCACCACGTGAACGTCGACCTGATGGTCGTGCGCCCCCGCGCCCAGGCCGCCCAGCACAAGGTGCACCGGGAGGAGTGAGCGGAGTGGGAGGGGCGCGGGAACCGCGCCGGCCCCGCCCCGCCCCGCGGGGTGGGGGGGGGGGGGTGGGGGGGGGGGGGGGGCCGCCCCCCCCCCCCCCCCCCCCCCCCCCCCCCCCCACGGCCGGACGGCGGTCGGTTCGCGTTCGAGGGTGACGCCGAAGCGCTCGCGGACGGCGGCGACCACCCGGTCGGCGAAGGCGAGCAGCTCGGCGGCGGTGGCGCCGGGCTCGGTGGTCAGCGCCAGGCTGTGCCGCGACGACGTCCCCACGTGCCCGGCGCGGGTGCCGCGGCCGAACCCGGCGTGCTGCACCAGCCAGGCCGCGCTGAGCTTGACCTGCCCGTCGCCCGCCGGCCAGCTCGGGCAGCCGTCGACGGCGCGCCCGGCCGGGACGATCGGGTTGGTGAAGAACGAGCCGGCGCTGCGGCTGTCGGGATCGGCCGGGTCGAGCACCATGCCCTTGCCGCGCCGCAGCCGCAGGACCGCGGCGCGGACGTCGGTCAGCGGGGCGCGCTCCCCCAGCCCGATCCCCAGCGCGCGGGCCAGCTCGGCGTACCCGACCGGCGCGGAGAGCTCGCCGGGGTGCAGGGCGAAGGTCACCTCCACGACGACGAACCGGCCCGGCTCGCGCTTGAGCCGGCTGTCGCGGTAGCCGAAGCCGCACTCGGCCGGGGTCAGCGTGCGCTCGTCCTTCTCCGCCCGGTCCCACACCCGCACCGCGGTGATGGTCTGGGCGACCTCCTGGCCGTAGGCGCCGACGTTCTGCACCGGCGTCGCGCCGGTCGAGCCGGGGATGCCGGAGAGCGCCTCCACCCCGGCCAGCCGCTCGGCCACGGTGTGCGCGACGAGGTCGTCCCAGTCCTCGCCGGCCTGCACGGTGAGCGAGTCCCCGGAGCGCGCCACCCCGCGGGAGCGCACCAGCACGACGTCCCCCGGCCAGCCCTCGTCCGGCGCCACCACGTTGGAGCCGCCGCCGAGCACCAGCAGCGGCCGGCCGGCCTCGTCGGCGTCCCGCACCGCCTCGACCAGCTCCGCGGCGCCGGTGACCACCAGGAGCCGGTCGATCGGACCGCCGACCGCGAGGGTGGTGAGGTCGGCCAGCCGGGCATCGCGTCGCACCTGCACGCGTCCACGCTAACCGCGCGGGCGACTACCCTCCGGACAGGTGGACGGCGGGAGCGAGCACAAGCAGCGGGCGACGCTGCCGCCGATCCGCAGGAAGGCGCCCCGCCTGGCCGCCGGCCGGGCCCGCGCGCTGGGGCTGCCGACCCGGGGCACCACGAACGCCAACCGGCTGCGCCGGGTCGACCGCTGGCTGCTGGCCACGCAGGTCCCCCGCCTGCGCGACGCCGCCCGCCCCCTCGTCGTCGACCTCGGCTACGGCGCCTCGGCCGTCACCACCCTCGAGCTGGTCGACCGGCTCGCGCCCGAGGTGACGGGCCTGGAGGTCGTCGGCCTGGAGATCGACCCGGAACGGGTGGCCGCGGTCGCCGCCGACCGCGACCCGCCGCGGGTCGACTTCCGGCTCGGCGGCTTCGAGCTGGCCGGGCTGCAGCCTGTGCTGGTGCGCGCGTTCAACGTGCTGCGGCAGTACGACCTGGAATCGGCGCACCGGGCGTGGGAGACCATGCGCGGCGCCCTCGCGCCGGGCGGGCTGGTCGTGGAGGGCACCTGCGACGAGTGGGGACGGCGGGCGGCGTGGGTGGCCCTCGACGACGACGGCCCCCTCACCCTCACCCTCTCGGCGCGGGTGTCGGACCTGGACCGGCCGTCCGACCTGGCCGAGCGGCTGCCCAAAGCGCTGATCCACCACAACGTGCCGGGGCAGCCGGTGCACGAGTTCCTGCGCGCCCTCGACGCCGCCTGGGCCGCTGCCGCGGGCCTGTCGGCGTTCGGCCCGCGGCAGCGGTGGACGGCCGCGGTGGAGGCGCTGGCCGAGCAGGGGTGGCCGTTCGTCGGCTCCTCCAAGCGGTGGAAGCACGGCGAGGTGACCGTGCGCTGGTCCGCCGTGGCCCCGACGTGACACCCGCCGAGGAGTTCCGGCTGCGGTGCGTCGAGGCGGTGGTCGAGGAGGGCGAGCGGGTCGGGATCCTGGCCGCGGAGCTGGACGCGGCCGGCCGGCTCGGCGTCGTCGTCCCGTGGGTGCCGGCGTGGACGGCGGCCGACCTGGTCGGCCACCTGGGCACCGTGCACCGCTGGGCGACGGCGATCGTCACCGCCGGCACGGCCGATGCCCCGCCCCCGCGCCCGGAGCCCCCGGACGGCGACCTGCTCGGCTGGTACGGCGCGGGCCTGACGGCGCTGGTGCGGGCGCTGCGCGAGACGCCGCCGGACGCCCCCGCCTGGCACATGAGCCCGGCCGCGCCCGGGGTTGCCGCCGAGTGGGCCCGCCGCCAGGCGCACGAGCTGGCGGTGCACCGGATGGACCTGGAGGCCGCGGCCGGGGTTCGGCACGCCCCGCTCGACCCCGCGCTGGCCGCCGACGGCGTGGCCGAGCTGCTCGGCGTCGTCGTCCCGCGCTGGGCGCACACCGAGCCGCTGCGCAGCGCGCAGGTGCTGGTGGCGGTCAGCGACACGGCCACCGGACGGCGGTGGGAGGTGCGGGTGACCCGCGGTGCGGTCGAGGTGGCCGACGCGCACTCCGGCGGCGCGCAGGCGCACCTGAGCGGCGAGGGGACGCAGCTGCTGCTGCACCTGTGGGGCCGGCCCGCCGACGTGCGGGTCGAGGGCGACGCGGCGGCCGAGTCCGTGCTGCGCGGTCGCTGATGGCGCGACGGAGGCGGGAGGAGGTGCTGCCGCCGGGGCCCACCCCCGTGCTCGGCGGCACCGCCGAGCTCCTCGGCGACGCCGACCGCGACGGCTCCTGGGTGCTCGTGGTGGACGGCACGCCGCAGTCGCACGTCGACCTCGACGAGCCGACCCACCTCGAGTTCGAGTACGTCCGGCGGATGGGGCACGTGCTGGACCTCGCCGCCGAGGAGGGCCGGCCGCTCGACGTCGTCCACCTCGGCGGCGGTGCGCTCACCCTCCCCCGCTACGTCGCCGCGACGCGCCCCGGCTCCCGGCAGCGGGTGGCCGAGATCGACGAGCCGCTGACCGAGCTGGTGCGGGCGCACCTGCCGCTGCCCCGGGACGCCCGCGTCCGGGTGCGCGCGGCCGACGCCCGGGAGGCCCTGGCCGGCATGCGCAGCGGCAGCGCCGACGTGGTCGTGGTCGACGTCTTCGCCGGTGCGCGCACCCCGGCGCACCTGACCACGGTGGAGTTCGCCCGGGAGGTGCACCGGGTGCTGCGCCCCGGGGGTGTGCTCACCGCCAACGTGGCCGACGGCCCGCCGCTGGCCTTCGCCCGGGCCCAGGCGGCCACCCTGCGGGCGGTGTTCGCCGAGGTGTGCCTGGTCGCCGAGCCCGGGACGCTGCGCGGCCGCCGGTTCGGCAACCTGGTCGCCGTCGCCTCCGACGCGCCGCTGCCCGTGACGGCGCTGGTGCGCCGCTGCGCGGGCGACCCGATGCCCTCGCGCGTGGTCGCCGGCGAGGACCTCGACCGGTTCGCCGGCGACGCCCGCCCGGTGACCGACGCCGCGGCGCAGCCCTCCCCGGAGCCGCCGGAGGGCGTCTTCAGCCGCTGAGCGCCCGCTCGAACGCGGCCAGCGCCTCCGCGGAGAAGAGCACGAACCGCACCTCGGCCACGTGCTCGACGGCGACCGAGCGGACGCCGGCCACCGCCTGCCGCGCCGCGTCGTCCAGGGGCCAGCCGTAGACACCGGCCGAGATCGCGGGGAACGCGACCGTGCGCGCGCCCAGGCCGTCGGCGACCCGCAGGCTGCTGGCGTAGCAGGACCGCAGCACCGCCGACCGGTCCTCGGAGGCCGACCAGATGGGGCCGGCGGTGTGCACGACCCAGCGCGCCGGCAACCGGCCGGCCGTCGTCGCGACGGCCTCGCCGCGGGGCAGCCGCCCGTCGGGCAGCCGGGCCCTGACCGCCCGGCACTCGGCGAGGATCTCCGGCCCGCCGGCCCGGTGGATGGCGCCGTCCACCCCGCCGCCACCGAGCAGCCCGGGGTTGGCGGCGTTCACGACGACGTCGACGTCGGCCTCGGTGAGGTCGCCCAGGACGGCGCGCAGGTCCATGCCCGCACCGTAGGGTCGGACGGCATGACGACGCCCGTCCCCCGCCGGCTCGCCCGCGACACCCAGCACAAGGTGATCGGTGGTGTCTGCGCCGGCATCGCCCGCCGCTACGGCCTGTCGACGACGGCGCTGCGCGTGGCGTTCGTGGTGTCCTGCGTGCTGCCGGGGCCGCAGTTCATCGCGTACCTGGTGCTGTGGATCGTGCTGCCGAAGGATCCCCGGCGGTAGCGCCGCGCACCGCCGGCGCGCGCCGGAGCGCACCCGGAGTCGGGTGGTGGTGGCCACGCCACGGCGGGACACCACCACCGGTCGGCACCGGGTGGCATCGCCCGTCGGCGGCGGTAGCGGCTACCAGCTGTTGCCGCGGCGCAGGCCGCGCACCGCCGGCCGGACGTCGACGAGGTAGACGACGGCGGCGATGACCGCGGGCAGCCCGAAGAAGCTCATCGGGCCCATCACGTACAGCACCACCCCGGCGATCGCGGTGATGGCGACCCAGGCCGGCTTGGTGAGCTTGCCGGCCGCCACGTAGGCGGTGGCCGGCCGGACGACGGCGTCGACGAACGCCCACGCGGTCAGGGCCAGCGTGCCCCAGTACAGGACCGTCAGCAGGAGCGCGTCGAACGACATGGAGGCAGCGTACTCGCGCCGGACCCCGCGGCAGGGGTTCGCGGCGACCCGCCCTCCACCGGGGTGACCCCCGGGACGCCACAGGGCCCCGGAGCGCTCGTGGCAGCTCCGGGGCCCTGGTATCGGCGATCCGGCGTCAGGCCTTCTTGGCCGGGACGGCGGTCGGGTCGGCCGGCTTGGCGGTGCGGGCGCGGGTGACGCGCGCCTCGCCGACGGCGGTGGTCGCCCTGGCCGGGGTGGCCTTGCGGGCCGCGGTGGTCGTGCGCCGCGCGCGCTTGGCCGGCGCGACCGGCTCCGTGGCGGCGGCCTCGACCGTCTCCTTGGCGGACTCGGCGGCCTGGGCGGCCGCCTTCTCGGCCTTGGCGGTGGCCTTGGTGGCCTTCGCGGCGGTCTTCTGCGCGACCGAGGTCACCTCGTCCGAGGCGTCCTGGATGGTGTCCGCGGTCTCCTCGAGCACGTCCTCGAGGGCGTCCTCGACGGTGTCGACGGCACGCTCGGCGCGGGCCACGACCCGGCGGAAGCCGGGCTGGCGGCGCAGCTCGTCGACCACGCCGGCACCGCGCTCGGCGAGCGCCTCGACGGTGGACAGCGCCTGGGTGCGGGCGGTCTCGACCAGGCCGGCGACGGTGCTGCGCACGGTCTCGGGCCGGGCGGCGACGGCGAGCTGCTGGGCCCGGGTGCGGGCGGTGCTCACGGCGTCGGTGGCCCGGGTGCGGGCCTCCTTGACGCCGAGGTCGGCCTGGACCCTGGCCTCGCCCGGGAGCGACTCGGCGCGGGCGCGCAGGGTGCCGACGACGGCCTTGGCGCGCTCGACGGCGAGGTCGCCGGCGCCGATGGTGGCCAGCAGCTGGGTCTTGGTGAGCTGGACGGCGGCGTCGCCGTAGTGCTTCACGGTCTCGGTGGCGGTCATGCCGACTCCTTCGAGGATCGGGGGCTGGGGGAGGTCGTGGCGGTCGCCGCGTGCTCGCGGACGTAGGTCTCGTAGAGCTCGAGCAGCACTGCCTTGTGCCGCTCCGACAGCGCGGTGTCCGAGCGGATCGCCGCCACGGTGTCCGGGTTGCCGGGCCGCCGGTCGAGGATCCCGGCCTGCTCGTAGAGCGTCTCGGCCGAGATCTTCAGGCCCCGGGCGATCGCTGCGAGGACCTCCGCCGACGGCTTGCGGAGGCCCCGCTCCACCTGGGACAGGTACGGGTTGCTGACGCCGGCGGAGCGGGCCAGCTCGCGCAGCGACACGCGCGCGGCGTTGCGCTGCTCGCGGATGAACTCGCCCACCGCCGTGGCCGTGGGCGCCGCGGCCACGGTGTCCGCCACGGAGCCGGCGATCCGGTCCACCGTCTCGCGGACCGTCGTCACCTGCTCCCGCACGAACTCCGTCGGCTTCTGCACGGCTACGACGCTAACCGGGGGTGCTAACTCTTGCAAGCGCTCCTGCTAGCACCTGGCGGTGAGCATCGTCACAGCCGAAGACGCAGGTCAGGACGCCAGGGCGACGCCGGGGCGGACCTCACCG
This sequence comes from Geodermatophilus sp. SYSU D00815, assembly GCF_054050035.1. NCBI lineage: Bacteria > Bacillati > Actinomycetota > Actinomycetes > Geodermatophilales > Geodermatophilaceae > Geodermatophilus > Geodermatophilus sp. SYSU D00815. The sequence goes on from NZ_JBJGYO010000008.1 coordinate 20,071, forward strand.
ACCACACCGTCCCCACCGCGGACGGGGGTCAGCAACCAGCGGGCGAGCAGGTCGTCGGGGACGCCCAGCCGGCGCAGGCCGGCGGCCAGCGCGGGCGCGCGCCCGCGGTCGCCGCCGTCGTCGAGCTTGAGCGCGACCGCGCCGCGACCGGGCAGCGCGGCCACGTGCACCCCGTCGGCGCCACCCTTCACCAGCAGGCCGGGGACGGCGCGCATGAGCTCGGTGTCCTCGCGGCCGGTGCCCGCCACCAGCCAGGGGTGGGCGCGCATCGCGTCGGCGACGGACCGCTCCGGGCTGCTCTCGGGCGCCTCGACCAGCCAGCGCACACCGCGGGCCAGGCCGGTGAGGGTCAGCGCGTGCTGCGGGGCGCCGCACCCGTCGACGACGACCGCCTCGACCGGCTCCTCCGCGATCTCGGCGAGCCGGGCCTCGACGGCCTGCTGCAGCGGGTGCGTCGGCTCGAGGTAGCCGCGGGTGTCCCAGCCGGCGGCGACGCAGGCGGAGAGCATCGCGGCGTGCTTGCCGGAGCAGTTCATCGCCAGCCGCTCCGGCGCCCGCCCCGCCGCCAGCCACCGCGCCCGCGTCTGCTCGTGCAGCGGCAGCGCGGGCGGGCAGCCGAGGTCGTGGGGGCCCAGCCCGGCGGCGGACAGCATGCCGGCGACCAGCTCGCGGTGGCCGTCCTCGCCCGAGTGCGAGGCGGCGCCGATCGCGAGCTCCTCGGCCGAACGGGGCGCCCAGCCCGACGCGAGCAGCGCGGTCGCCTGGACCGGCTTGTTCGACGAGCGCGGCAGCACCGGCCGGTCGACCGCGCCGGCGGCGGCGAGCACCCCGCCGTCGGGGCCCAGCACGACGAGGGCGCCGCGGTGCACCGACTCCAGGAAGCCCGATCGCCAGACCTCCACCAGCACCGGGTTGTCCGGCCACGGGCAGGACCCCGTCCCCCTCACCCCTCGCACGCTCGGGGCGAGCCCCCGGACGGGGCCATCAGCGACCTTCGTCGGCGAGCAGCGCGGCGACGTCGGCCTCGCCGTCGCGGTACCGGCGGCCGAGCTCCCCGGCGAGCGCGTCCATCACCTGCTGGACCCCGCGGCGGCGCTCGGAGAGGCCCTTCTCGGCCTCGGCCAGCGCCCGGGCGGCCTTCTCCAGCTGCGCGTCGGACAGCTCGGTGATCGCGGAGAGGTCGACGTCGGTGAGCCCGTTGACCCACGACTCGTACTCCTCCGGCGCGGCCGGCTGCACCGTCTGGTGCCGGCCGAGGCCGTGCGCGGGCCCGCGGCCCTTCTCGGCCAGGATCTCGGGCAGCAGGTCGACCAGCGAGCGGCCGTCGTTGTCGGCCCGGCGCTGCAGCTCGCGGCGCACGATGTCCAACCGGCCCTGCAGCAGGCGCCGCGTGTAGGAGAGGTTGACCTCCTCCTGCTCGGCCTGCCGCCGCAGCCGCCGGACCTCGCCCATCGGCTGCTGCACCGCGTTCTCCACGAAGCCCGGGTCGAGCAGCGCGTCGACGGCGGCGCCGCCGGCGGGGGACGACTTGGGGGTCACGAGGCCTCCAGGGGAGTGCGTGCGGGGATGCCGAGCAGGGCCCGGGCCTGGTCGGGCGCCAGCGGGGGGCGCTGGGCGATGCGGGCCAGCCCGGCGGCCCGCGCCACCAACTGTGCGTTGTCGCGCACCGGTTCGCCGGGAGCGTAGGTGAGCGTGTCCTCCATGCCCACCCGCAGGTGGCCGCCGGCGGAGAGGGCGGCGAGCATCACCGGCAGCGAGGTGCGCCCCACCCCGGTGGCGGCGAAGGTCGCCCCGGGCGGCAGGTGCGGCAGGCAGGCGGCGAGCGCCTGCGTCGTCCCAGGCATGCCGCCGGGGACCCCCATGACGAGGTCGACGTGCACGTGCCCGCCGTGCGGCGGGCCGTGCTTGTCCAGCAGCCGCCGCAGGGTGGCCAGGTGGCCGAGGTCGAAGACCTCGTACTCGGGCACGATGCCGCGCTGCTGCATCTGCGTGTGCAGCTCGACGATCAGGTCCCAGGGGTTGCTGAACACGTCGCGGCCGAAGTTGACGGTGCCCAGCGTGAGCGACGCGGCGTCCGGGTCGACGTCGAGGACGGCGAGCCGGGCGTCGAACGGGTCGGTGACCGCGCCCCCGGTGGAGATCTGCACCACCAGGTCGGTGGCCCCGCGCACGGCGGCGACCACCTCGCGGCAGCGGCCGAGGTCGAGCGTCGGCCGGGTGTCCTCGCCGCGGACGTGCAGGTGGACCACCGAGGCGCCGAGCGCCTGGCAGTCGCGCGCGGTGCGGACGACCTCGTCGACGGTGACCGGCAGGTTCGGGACGTCGGCCTTCGCCGACTCGGCGCCGGTCGGGGCCAGCGTGATGAGTGTGCCGGGGGTCACCGGCCGATCGTCGCAGACCGGACCGCCCGGACGCGCTCGCGGGCGGCCGCGCGCTCGTCGTCGACCGCGGCCGGGGCGTCGTCGGGGTCGATCGCGGCCGCCGCCCCGCCGACGGTCAGCGCGGTGCCCGGCTGGACGGACTGCTTGACCAGGGCCAGCGCGACGACGCCGAGCTCGTGGTGGCGGACGACGGTGCCCACGCGGCCCACCTCGCGCGGGCCCGCCTGCACCGGCGTGCCCGGCGCGGGCAGCTCCTCGCTCACGCCGTCGAGGTGCAGCAGCACCAGGCGGCGCGGCGGGCGCCCGAGGTTGTGCACGCGGGCGACGGTCTCCTGCCCGCGGTAGCAGCCCTTCTCCAGGTGGACGGCGGTGCGCAGCCACTCCAGCTCGTTCGGGATGGTGCGGTGGTCGCTGTCGACGCCGGCCCGCGGCCGTCGCGCCTCGACCCGCAGCGCCTCGAACGCGTCCAGCCCGGCCGGGCCCGCCCCGGCGGCCAGCAGCGCGTCGGCGACCTCCCCGACCGACGCCCGCGGCACCACCAGGTCGACGACGGCGGCGGTCCCGTCGCCGATCGCCGGCATGCGGCGGGCAAAGCCGCCGCCGTCCAGCGGCGCGACCGCGTCGGGGACCGGCAGCCCGGCGGCGGCCAGCACCTCGTCGGCGCGGGGACCGACGACGGAGAGCACGGCCCACTGCGCCGTGACCAGCGCCGGCTCGACGCGGAGCATGAAGACCATCCGCTGCAGGAAGCGGAGCAGCTCGCCACCGGTGCCGGGCTCGACGTCGGCCCACGTGGCGCCGCCGAGCTCGGCCAGCACCAGGTGGTGCTCGACGTGCCCGTTCGGGGAGAGGACGAGCGCCTCCGTGCCGGCGCCGTCGGCCAGCCGCTCGAGGTGCTGGCTGGTGAGGCTGTGCAGCCAGGTCAGCCGGTCGGTGCCGGGGACGACGAGCACGTCGCGGTCGCTGCGGTCGACGAGCCCGGCGCCCTCGGCGAGCAGCCGCTGCTCGCGCAGGGGGTCCCCGTAGTGCGCGGCGACCGCCGTGTCCGGGGAGCGGCCCTCGACGGCGACCGCTCCTGGGCGTGCCAGCAGGGGGTTCATGCGTGCTCCGTTCCGATCTGGTCCCGGCAGTCGCGGCAGGTTCCCGACAGCGCGACGTGCCCCACGTCCACGGTGAAACCGAGATCGGCGGCCAGACGTTCCGCGGCCCCGGCCAGCAGGCCGGGGTCGGCCGAGGCGATGGTGCCGCACGACTGGCAGACCACGTGCAGGTGCCGGTGCTCGGCCGCCGCGTGGTAGACCGGCGCGCCCTTGCCGAGGTGCGTGTGCCAGACCAGGCCCAGGCGCTCCAGGACCTCGAGGTTGCGGTAGACGGTGGAGGTGTCCGGCGCGGCGCCGTCGGGGCCGGCCTGGTCGCGCAGCCACGCGACGATCGCCTCGGGGGTGGCGTGCCGCAGCTCGTCGACGGCGGCGAGCACCTGGCGGCGGGGTGCGGTGAGCCGCAGCCCCTGCGCGTGCAACCGCTCGGCCAGGGGCGCGGGATCGCCGGCCGGGGTGCCCCGGTGTGCGTGCTCGTGCGCCACGCGGCGAGCCTATTCCCGGCGTGCGGCAGGCTGGGGTGCGTGGACGACGCGCAGCGGGTGGCGGTGTGGCAGGACGGCGGGGTGCGCACGCCCGCTCCCGACGAGCCGGTGGTGACCGCGTTCGACCAGGGCCTGGCCCGCGGGGACGGCGTCTTCGAGTCGATCGCCGTCGTCGGCGCGCGGGCGCCGCACCTCGACGCGCACCTGGCGCGGCTGGCCCGCTCGGCCCGGCTGCTCTCCCTCGCCGACCCCGGCGCGGAGGCCTGGCGCGCCGTGGTCGACGCGCTCGTGGAGAAGTGGCCGGCCGACGTCGAGGGCGCCGTCCGGCTCTACCTCACCCGCGGCCTCGGCGACGGTCACCCCCCCACCGTGCTGGGTGTGCTGTCCCCCGTGCCGGCCGAGGTGCTCCGGCAGCGGGCCGAGGGCATCGCCGTGCTGAGCCTCGGCCTCGGCGTCCCGGCCGACTTCCGGGCGCGCGCGCCGTGGCTGCTGGGCGGGGCGAAGACGCTGTCGTACGCGGTGAACATGGCCGCGCTGCGGCACGCCCACGAGCACGGCGCCGACGACGTCGTCCTCACCTCGCTGGAGGGGCAGCTGCTGGAGGGGCCGACGTCGACCGTCGTCTGGGCCGCCGGCGGCGTGCTGCGCACCCCGCCGGTGGAGACCGGGATCCTCGCCGGCACGACGGCGGCGCGGCTGTTCGCCCGCGCGGCGCAGGCCGGCTGGCCGGCCGAGGTCGCCACCGGCACGGTCGCGGACCTGCACGCCGCCGACGCCGTCTGGCTCGTCTCGGGCATCCGCGGGGCCGCGGCGGTGCACACCCTCGACGGCGTCCGGCGGGGGGATGCGGGCCTGACCGCGCGGGTGCGGGAGCTGCTCGACCGCTAGGCTCGGGAACCGGTGAGCCGGGAAGTCTGGTCGGCGCGTGTCCTCGCCGACCCCTCACCCCCGGAGCCGCCCGTGACCCGCCCCCTCCCGCTCTTCGGCCGCGGCTCGTGGCCCGAGGCGAAGCGCATCGCCGACGTCCTGCGCCAGGAGACCGTCGGCGGGGTGCTGCTGCTCGTGGGCACCGTGGTCGCCCTGGCGTGGGCCAACTCCCCCTGGTCCGCGGCGTACGACACGCTGCGGGACACCCGGGTGGGCCCGTCGGCGCTGCACCTGGACCTCACCCTCGGCACCTGGGCGGCCGACGGGCTGCTCGCGATCTTCTTCTTCGTCGCCGGCCTGGAGCTCAAGCGCGAGTTCGTCGCCGGTGACCTGCGCGACGCGCGGCGGGCCGCGCTGCCGGTGGCCGCCGCGGTCGGCGGCATGGCCGTGCCCGCGCTCATCTACGCGGTGATCAACCTGCAGGGCGGCGGGCTGCGCGGCTGGGCGATCCCGACCGCCACCGACATCGCGTTCGCCCTCGCCGTCCTCGCGGTGATCAGCACCCACCTGCCCAGCGGGCTGCGCACGTTCCTGCTGACCCTCGCCGTGGTCGACGACCTGCTGGCGATCACGATCATCGCGATCTTCTACACGTCGGCGCTGTCGGTCGTCCCGCTGCTGCTGGCGCTCCTGCCGCTGGCGCTGTTCGGGTTCCTCGTCCAGCGGCGGGTCCGCTCGTGGTGGCTGCTGCTGCCGCTGGCGGTGGTGACGTGGGTGCTGGTCCACGAGTCCGGCGTGCACGCGACCGTGGCCGGCGTCCTGCTGGCCTTCACCGTGCCGGTGGTGCGCTCCGAGGCCGCCGGCGGGCCGGACGCCGGTCCGGGGCTGGCCGAGCACTTCGAGCACCGGTTCCGGCCGATCTCCGCCGGCGTCGCGGTGCCGGTCTTCGCCTTCTTCGCGGCCGGCGTGACCGTGGGCGGGCTCTCGGGGCTGGTCGAGTCGCTCCAGGACCGCGTCGCGCTGGGCATCGTCGCCGGCCTGGTGCTCGGCAAGACGATCGGCATCACCGGGGCGACCTGGCTGATGCAGCGGTTCACCCGGGCGCAGCTCGACGAGGACCTCGGCTGGCCGGACGTGGTCGGCCTGGCCCTGCTGGGGGGCATCGGCTTCACCGTCTCGCTGCTCATCGGGGAGCTGGCGTTCGGCACCGGGTCGGAGCGCGACGACCACGTCAAGGTCGGCGTCCTCGTCGGCACGCTCACGGCCGCGCTGCTGGCCACGGTGGTGCTCCGGCTGCGCAACCGCCGGTACCGGCGGCTGGTGGCCGAGGAACAGGTGGACCGCGACCACGACGGGGTTCCGGACGTCTACGAGCCGGATTCAGCCGAGGGCTGAACAATTCCGTGGCGGCACGGCCGTCCGCGACGTACCGTCGAGGTACACGAGGAGGGAGGTGGTCCGAACAATTGCATGCTTATCGGACTCGTGAGGTGGCTGTCCGCTAGCCGCCGTCTGTGATGGGCCGCCCGTCCGGTGTGGAAGCCGGACGATCGGCACTCCCGCCCGTCGCTGCGTACGGCGGCGAGCGAGAACCGGACAGTCACCCGACCCCCGGGCCGCCGACCTTTGTCCAGTCGGCCCGCGTGCAGCCGTCCTCCGGGACCGGCGCCGCGGAGCAGCCCGGGGGTTGTCCGTTCCCGGGGTAGGTTCCGCGCCGTGCACCTCGCCGGCCGCCCCGTGGAGACCGACGTCTCGCCCGGCGCGTGGCTCGCCGCCGCCCTCGCCCCGGCCGACCCGCCCACCGTGGGCTCGCTCGTCCCGCCCGTGTTCGCCGCCTACGCCCGCGTGCTGCACCCGGCGATCCGCTACGAGGGCGTCGACGACGTCGAGGTGCCCTGGGCCGCCGTGGCCGAGCTCAACGACCGGACCGCCCACCGGCTGATGCAGTGGGCGGCGATCACCGGCGCGTGGGACTTCGTGGCCGACGACGACCAGCCCGAGCTGTGGAACGACTCCCCCGCCGAGGGCCACCTGCCGGTGCCGGTCGCCGCGCGCCTGGCCGCCGTCCTCGCCGCGCACACGACCACGCCCGGGGACTGCTTCTTCGGGGTGTGGACCGACGCCCCGGCCGACGCGGCCACCCTCGTGCTCGGCACGCGGGTCCACCGGCTCGTCCGCGGGCCGGTCGAGCTGGCCGCCGCCAACTTCGCGCCCGAGCCGGCCGAGCAGAGCCCGAACCTCTGGTTCCCGGCCGACCGCAGCTGGTGCGTCGTCACCGACATCGACCTCATGAGCAGCTACGTCGGCGGCAGCGCGGCGGCGGTGGGCGCGGTGCTCGCCGCCGACGGCGTCGACGCCTGGCCGGCGGAGCCGGGCGACCCGGTGTCGCCCGGCAGCGACCCGGTCAACCCGCCGCCCGATTGAGCGCGCGTGTGCTGGGCCTGCCGGAGCGTCCCCCGCAGGCCGCCCCGGGTCCCCGAGGCCGGCGGGGGCGTGGTCACGACCGTGCTGGTCGGCCGGTCCTCCCCGGCCCTCGCCGTCCGGCCCTCGTCAGGTCCCGCCGGACCCGGTGGGCGCCGGCGCGGGGCGCTGTCCGGCCGGGTCGAGCAGGACGTCGTAGCGGTGCAGGGCGAGTGACCGGGTGTACCGCTCGGCGACGTCCGGCATCGGCGTCTGACCCGACGCAGGGCTGACCCCGAAGACGGTGCCCGGGTAGTCCAGCGGGCCCATGAGACCGCGGATGCGTTCCCAGTCGCCAGGGGGGACGAGCTGGGCCGGGTCGCCGCCGGCGAACCACCCCATCGGCACGGCGACACCGGCCGGCACGCGGGTGTTCACGTGGACGACGGCGTGGAACTCCACCTCGGCACCGACCTCGAGGTGGGCGCCGTTGAACACCGTCGCCCCGGTGGCGATCCGCACGTCGCCGTCGACCCGGCAGCCGGTCAGGTGCGCGTGCGGGCCGACCATCACGTTGTCACCGATCCGCAGCGGGTGCCGCGGCACGCCGCGCAGCACCGCCTGCTCCATGACGATGCAGTGGGCGCCGATCTCGACCGGCCCGCCCTCCGCCGTCAGCACGGCCCCGAAGAGCACCCGGCTGTGCGGGCCGAGGGTGACGTCGCCGCAGACGACGGCGTTCGGCGCGACGTACGCCGACTCGTCCACCCTCGGCCGCGCGTGCCGGTGCTCCACGAACACCGCGCCGCGGCCCACGGGGTGCAGGAAGTGCTCTCGGACGACCACGGAACTCGCCCCCTCGGCAGCCTCGGGCACGGGCTGGAGGCGGGCCAAGCTACTCCCGCGGGCCGCCGGCCGCTACAGCCGGGCGAGCTCCGCCGCGAGGTCGTCGAGGCCGAGCGAGCCCTGGGACAGCGCGGCCATGTGCCAGGCCTTGAGGTCGAAGTCGGCGCCCCGGTTCTCCCGCGCCGCCTCACGACCGGCCAGCCAGGCGCGCTCGCCCAGCTTGTAGCTGATCGCCTGCCCGGGCATGCCGAGGTAGCGGACCAGCTCGCTGTCGAGGAACTGCGGGTCGCGGCCGCAGTTCTCCCCGAAGAACGCGCGCGCCAGCTCCGGCGTCCACGGCTGCCCGCGGTGCTCGGCGACGGCGCCCTCGGCGTCGTCGGGGATCGGCAGCTCCAGGTGCATGCCGATGTCGACGACGACCCGGACGGCGCGCATCTGCTGGGCGTCGAGGTAGCCGAGCCGCGCGCCGGGATCGGTGAGGTAGCCGAGCTCGTCCATCAGCCGCTCGGCGTAGAGGGCCCAGCCCTCGACGTTCGCGCCCACCGAGCCGATCGAGGCCTGGTAGGTGGAGAGGTCCTTGGCCACGTACGCCCACTGCGCCAGCTGCAGGTGGTGCCCCGGGACGCCCTCGTGGTACCAGGTCGACACCAGGTCCCACAGCGGGAAGCGCTCGCGGCCGAGCGTGGGCAGCCAGGTGCGACCGGGTCGGGAGAAGTCCTGGGACGGCCGGGTGTAGTAGGGCGCGGCGGCGCTGCCGGGCGGCGCGATCATCGCCTCGACGCGGCGGACCGGCTCGGCGAGGTCGAAGTGCGTGCCGTCGAGGGCGTCCATCGCCTCGTCCATCATCGCCTGCAGCCGCTCGCGGACCGCCTCGACACCCTCGACGGCCTCGCCGTGCACGTCGAGCCAGCGCATCGCCTCCATGGGCGTCGCCCCGGGCACGACCTTCCCGGCCTCGGTGCGCTGCTCGGCGAGGATCCGCTGGTGCTCGGCCCAGCCCCAGGCGTAGGCCTCCTCCAGGCCGCCGCCCGCGCCGAGGTCGGACCCGGTCCAGCGGCGGGCGAACATGGCGTAGCGGTCGCGCCCCACGGCGTCCGGCGTCCCCTCCGCCTGCGGGCGGTAGGTGTCGCGCAGGAAGTCGCGGACGCCGGCGACCGCCTCGTCGGCGGCCCGCGCCGCCGTCTCCAGCTCGCCGCGCAGCGCCTCGGGACCCGCCTGGACGAACGTCGTGAAGTACGGCCCCGCGAGCCACTCGCCGAGCTGGCCGACGACGGTGTCCACCTGCCGCGGCGCGGCGAACAGCCCCCGCCGCGAGCCCTCCTCCAGCGACTCGCGGTAGCCGCGGTAGGCCTCGGGCACGCGGGCCAGCCGGCGGGCGATCACCGCCCAGTCGTCGTCGGTCTGCGCCGGCATCAGCGAGAAGACCTGCCGGATCGAGTGGACCGGGCTGAACAGGTTGGAGACCGACCGCAGCCCCTCCCCCGCCTCGTGGGTGGCGAGCTCGGCCTGCAGCCGCTCGCGCAGCAGGCGGGCGCAGCGGCGCTCGACCGGGTCGTCCTCCAGGGCGGGGTCGGCGGCCAGGACCCGGTCGAGCGCGCCGAGGGTGTCGCGCAGCAGCCCGGCCTCGGCCTCGAGCCCCTGCGGGGAGAGGTCGGGGAGGCGGTCGTCGCCCGGCCGGTTGCCGAGGGCGGTCGCGACGATCGGGTCGAGGTCGCTGACCTGCTCGACGTAGGCGTCGGCGACCTGGCGGGGGGTGGTGGGCGCGGTCATCGGATCCGTTCGAGTCGGGCGGACATGGTGGGGCGCAGCTGCCGGTCGGGGCCCGCCCGGTCGATGGCGTACATGAGCGCGCCGTCGACGATGCCGTAGAGGCGGACGGCGTGGACGACCTCGGGCGCGTCGGGCGTGCGGGCCAGCACGTCGGTGGCCAGCTCCCAGCTCGTCGTCGTCCGGGCCCGGCCGACGTAGATCTCCACCCAGCCGTCGGGGCTGGCGACGAGCAGCTCGACGTCGTCGCGGCCCCGGGGGCGCAGGAACCCCGACTCGCGGGAGTCGGGACCGACGATCGCCCCGTCGTCGGTCAGCCGCCAGGACCGGGCCTCGTAGGCGAGGAACCCGCGGCCGTCGTGGGCGAAGCGGATCCACTGCCCGAAGCGGTGGTCGCCCTCGGGGCCGGCCGCCTGGCCCTCGCCGTGCCACTCGCCGAGCAGCGGCAGCACGGCGAGCAGCTCGTCGGAGACCTCGGGTCCGGAGCGGACGTCGGCGGTGTCGGGCACCGGCAGCTCGGTGGGGGCGCTCACCGGCGGGCACCCCTCGGCCGGCGCGCGACCCGGTAGGCGCCGTACGCGCTGCCCAGCGCGGCCAGCGCCACCAGGGCGACGAGGACCCAGGCAGAGACCATGGCCCCCACCGTAGAAGGGCCGCGGCGAGCCGCCTCAGGGGGCCGGTGCGCCCGCCCGGGGCCGCACGCCCGCGGCATCGGCGACGACGTCGCGCCAGGGGGTGGCGGTCAGGCCGAAGGTGGCCGTGGTCGCGGAGGCGTCGATCACGTACGGCTGGTCGAACTGGTGCCGCACGTCGACCACCTCGCGCATCATCGGCGAGACCAGGCCGACCGCGCGCAGCGCGCCCCACGGGATGCCGCCGACCTTCGGCTCCGGCTTCCCCAGCGCCGTGGCCAGGTCGGTGAGCGCCTGCCGCTGCGTGCGGACCGCGCTGGGCACGTGCCAGGCCCGGCCGTGGGCCCGCTCGTCGCCGGCGAGGGTCACCAGCGTCTCGGCGACGTCGGGCAGGTACGACCAGCCGCGGGGGACGTCGGGGTCGCCGACCACCCAGGCCCGGCGGCCGGCCCGCAGCGCGGGGAGCTGGCGCTGCAGGTGGGAGTGGCCGGCCGGCACGGTGGGCCCGACGAAGTCGGCGGCGCGCGCCTCGGTCACCCGCACCCGGCCGGCCTCGTGGGCGGCCAGCATGTCGGCCCACATCCGGGCGCGCACGCGGCCCTTGGTGTCGGTGGCCCGCAGTGGCGAGTCCGGCGTCATCGGCCCGTCCGGCCGGCCGTAGCCGTACAGGTTGCCCATGGCCACCAGGACGGCGCCGGCGCGTTCCGCCGCGGTGAGCAGGGCGGCGGCGACCGGCGGCCAGTCGGTGGCCCAGCGGTGGTAGGCCGGGTTCACGGCGTTGTAGAGCGCGGCCGCCCCGCGGGCGGCGGCGGTGAGGGCACCGGCGTCGGCCGCGTCGACCGCGCGGTGCTCGATCGCGCCGGTGGACGTGCCGCCGCTGCGGGACAGCACCCGCACCTCGTGCCCGCGCGCGGCGAGCAGCTCCGCCGTCGCCGTCCCCACCGGTCCCTTGCCGACGATCACGTGCAGTGCCATGGTTCGCATCCCCTTTGTGGTGAGCGGTGCTCTCGGATGCGGACGATGCTCTCGTCCGCACCGGCGGCTGTCAAGAGCGGTGCTCTCTATTGCGTCCGGTGCTCACGTCGGCGACGATGGCCGGGTGCCGACCACCGCACGCGAACGCGTCCGCGCCGAGCTCACCCGCGAGATCACCGACGCCGCCCGGCGGCAGCTCGCCGAGGTGGGGGCCGCGGGGTTGTCGCTGCGCGCCGTGGCCCGCGAGCTCGGGATGGTCTCCTCCGCGCTCTACCGCTACTTCCCGAGCCGGGACGACCTGCTGACCCGGCTGATCATCGACGGCTACGACGCCCTCGGGGAGGCGGCCGAGCGGGCCGACGACCCCGGCGCCCCGCCGCGGCAGCGCTGGCTGGCGGTGTGCCGCGCCGTCCGGGGCTGGGCCAAGGGGCACCCGCACGAGTACGCGCTGCTCTACGGCTCGCCGGTGCCCGGGTACCGCGCGCCGCGGGACACGGTGCCGCCGGCCGTCCGGGTCGGCACGCTGCTCGGGCGCATCCTCGGGGACGCCGCGCGGGCCGGGGAGCTGCCCGGCACCGCCGGGGAGCGCGACCCCGGCCTGATCAGCGAGGGGACGGTCGCGGTGCTCGGCGGCGACCACCCGGCGATCGACGAGGGCGTGCGGGTGCGCGCGCTGCTGGCCTGGAGCTCCGTCTACGGGACGATCAGCTTCGAGCTCTTCGGCCACTTCGTCGGGGCCGTCGAGGACGCCGACCGCTACTTCGACCGCGCGATGGGCGAGCTCGCGAGCCTCCTCGGCCTGGCCTGACGCCGTGCCCTTCACCGGGAGCCACCCGGCGGCGGTGCTGCCGTTCCTGCGCACGCCGCTGCCGGCGTCGGGGCTGGTCATCGGCAGCACGGCGCCGGACCTGCCCTTCTACCTGCCGCTGCCGCAGTGGTACGCGACGCACAGCGCCCCGGCGCTCGTCACCTCCGACCTGCTGATCGGCCTGCTCGCCTGGGCGGTCTGGCACGGGGTGCTGGCCGCACCCGCGCTGGCGGCGGCTCCGGCGCCGCTGCGGGGTCGGCTCTCCCGGCTGGGGGTGGGGCTGCGGGGCCGGCTGGCGAGCGGCCGCCAGGCGCTGCTGCTGGTCGCGGCCCTGGTGCTCGGCGGCGCCACGCACCTGCTCTGGGACGAGTTCACGCACGCCGGACGCTGGGGGCCCGAGCAGCTGCCCGCGCTCGCCGCGGCCTGGGGCCCGCTGCCCGGCTACCGGTGGCTGCAGTACGCCGGCAGCGTGGCCGGCCTGGCGGTGCTGGCGGCCTGGCTCGTCCGGTGGTGGCGGCGGACGCCGTGCGTGCCCGCGGCGGGGCATGCCGCCGGCCGGTGGGTGTGGCCCCTCCTGGCGGGGGTCGGGCTCGCCGCGGGCCTCACCGCCGCGGCGGGCACGGCGAGCCTGGACGACGCCGTCTTCCCCGGCGCCCGCTGGGCCGGCGGCGCCGTCCTCGTCTCCGGCGTCCTGCTCGCCGCGGCCTGGCACCTGCGGCGCCGGGTCCGTCTGACCGCGGAGCGCTGACTGCCGGTTACCCCCGCAGCAGCCGGAAGGCGTGCGTCCAGGTGCCGTGGGCGAAGCCGTACGCCGTCCACGCCAGCGCCATCGCCTCCAGCCACCGGCTGGCCTCGATCCCGCCGAGGTCGGCGACGTCCCAGCCGGTCTCCTCGAGCAGCCCGGTGACGGTGCGCTTCGCGCCGGGGTCGTCGCCGGCGATGAACATCGTCGGCGGACCCCCGGGCAGGTCGGGGTCGACCATGAGCGCGTTGCCGACCGTGTTGTACGCCTTGACCACCCGGGCCGCCGGGACCGCCCGCTGCACCTGCTCGCCCAGCGAGTCGGTCGTGCCGACGAACAGCGCCGGCCGGCCGGAGGACAGGTCGAGGGGGTTGGTCGCGTCGACGAGCACCTTGCCCTCGAGCTCGCCGGCCACCGACCGCACGAGGTCGACCGCGACCTGCCCGTTGACCGCGAGGACGACGACCTCGGCGACGCGGACCACCTCGTCCGGCGACCCCGTGGGCACGCCCTCGACGACCGCCTGGCGGGTGCCGATCCGCACCCGGTGCCCGTGCCGCCCGTACCCGGCGGCCAGCGCCCGGCCGACGACGCCGCTGCCGAGGATGCCGATCTCCACGGACGGTCATCGTGGAGCGCCGCGGCCGCGGGGTCCAGGGCCCCGGGCGTGACCCCCGCGGACGACGACAGCCCGCCCCGGCCGGGCCGGGGCGGGCTGTCGTGGGGCGCAGCGCCTAGCTGAGCGCGACCGTCGTCTCGTTGAGGCCGACGTCGGCGGTGAGGACCCGCTCGCCCTTGCCGACCGGGGCGAGGGAGCGGACCTTCCACTCACCCGGCGCGGCGAAGAAGCGGAACTCGCCCTCGGGGCTGGTCACCACCTCGGCGGTGAACTCGTCGGTCGCGTCGAGCAGCCGGACGTAGGCCCCGGCCACCGGCGCGCCGTCGTGCCAGACCTGGCCCTGGATCACCGTCTGGGTGTCCAGGTCGACCCCGGCGAGGCCACCGCCCTGCTTCGGGGCTCCGCACATGCTCAGGCCCCCTTCTCGATCGGGACGCCGACGAGCGAGCCGTACTCGGTCCACGAGCCGTCGTAGTTCTTCACGTTCTGGTGGCCGAGCAGCTCGCGCAGCACGAACCAGGTGTGGCTCGAGCGCTCGCCGATCCGGCAGTAGGCGATGGTGTCCTTGCCGGTGTCGAGGCCGGCGTCCTCGTAGAGCTTGCGCAGCTCGTCGTCGCTCTTGAAGGTGCCGTCCTCGTTGGCCGCCTTGCTCCACGGCACGTTCACCGCGGTCGGGATGTGGCCGGGGCGCTGCGCGCCCTCCTGCGGCAGGTGCGCCGGGGCGACCAGCTTGCCGGCGAACTCGTCGGGCGAGCGGACGTCGACCAGGTTCTTCTGGCCGATCGCGTCGACGACCTCGTCGCGGAACGCGCGGATGGAGGTGTCGGGGTCCTTGGCCTGGTACTGCGTGGCCGGGCGCTCGACGGTCGCGTCGGACAGCGGGCGGCTGTCGAGCTCCCACTTCTTGCGACCGCCGTCGATCAGCTTCACGGCCTCGTGGCCGTAGAGCTTGAAGTACCAGTAGGCGTAGGCGGCGAACCAGTTGTTGTTGCCGCCGTAGAGCACGACGGTGTCGTCGTTGCCGATGCCCTTCTGCGACAGCAGCTGCTCGAACTGCTCCTTGCTGACGAAGTCGCGGCGCAGCGGGTCCTGGAGGTCCTTCTTCCAGTCCAGCTTGACCGCGCCCTCGATGTGGCCCTTGTCGTAGGCGCTGGTGTCCTCGTCGACCTCGACGAACACGAGGCCGGGGTCACCGATGTGCTCCTGCGCCCAGTCGGCGGTGACGAGCACGTCGTTGCGGCTCATGGGGGTTCCTTCCTGGTGGGAGAGGGTCAGGCGGCGCGGGCGCGGGTGCCCGTCGCGCGCCGGGTGAGCAGGTACATCTCGCAGCCGAGGCAGAAGCCCGTGGCCGCGTTGAGCAGGGCCGCCACCAGCGCGAGGCCGGTGGCGATCGCGCCGACCAGCGGCGCGTCGACCAGGTGGCCCAGGACGCCGACCACCGCGAACAGCAGGCCGACGAACTGGGCGAAGCGCGGCGGGGCCTCGGGCTCCCGCTCGCGCACCGGGCCCAGCCGCGGGGCGACCAGGACCCGGAACAGCACCCCGTAGGGCGCGTACCGCAGACCGGCGAGGGCGCCCACCGCGAACACGACGGCCTGGGCGGCGAGCAGATGCCAGGAGCCGGTGAGCAGGACGGCGGCGAGCACGGCGCTGGTGACCCACGCGGCGAAGCGGGGGCCGCGCACGTCGACCTCGCGCGGCGGTGCAGTCATGGGGAGCGGAGACCTTCGGACGGCGGACGGGGCACGTCTGGACGGTCGGGAACCGACCTCAGCAGGTCGGACACAGGCAGCTGCCGACGCGGCACAGGTCCACTGTGCGCCGCGATGTCAGCAGGGTGCCCACGGGCCGAGGGTAACGGATCACGCTGTAGTCCCTACATGGGCGTCCACCAGGGCCGTGAGCTCGTCGGCCCGCGGGGCGCCGCTGCTGCGGCCGACCAGGCTGCCGTCGCGGCGCAGGTAGAACAGGGTCGGGGTGCGGCGCACGTCGAGCTCGCGCACCTCGTCGAGGTGGCTCTCGGCGTCGACGTGCACGTAGGCCAGCCCCGGGCGGGTGGCCTGCAGCTGCTGCAGGCGGGCGCGGGTGGCGCGGCAGGGCGCGCAGAACGCCGTGGAGAACTGCACGACGGTGAGGTCGGCGTCCTGGGGGCGCACCCCGAGCCGTTCGAGCACCGCCCGCGGACCCACGTCGCCGTCCCCTCCCGCCGCGCGCACGGCGCCGTCGCGGACGCGCAGCCACCACGCCGCCGCGGCCGCCAGCACGAGGGCGACGGCCAGCACGGCCGCTCCGATCGGACTCATCCCCCGGCGCAACACCGCTCGCGGGCGCCGGCATTCCCGGACGGGGCGGCTCCCGGAGCGGTCAGCCGCTCAGGACCGTGTCGGTCGCCTCCACGGTGACGACGACGCCGTCCTGCCCCGGGCGCACTCCCGTCAGCTGCAGCCCGAACGGCAGCGCGGGCACCTGGTAGCGCAGGTCCAGCAGGTCGCTCACCCGGTCGACCAGCCACGCGGGGACGTCCACGCCCGCGCCGGCCGCCTCCTCGACGTCGACGACGAGCACGTCCCCGTCGAGGGAGACGGTCCCCGTCGCGGTCAGCGGCAGCGTGAGGCCGGCGGCCTCCACGGTCCTGGTGATGCGCAGCCCGTCGCCCTCGGGCGCCAGGGTGGTGTCGCCGCCGAGCTCGGCGGCGAGCAGGTCGTAGGCGAGCGTCGCCGAGCCGTCGATGCGGTCGACCGGCACCTCCTGCACCGACCCGGACAGCACCGCCGACAACGGCACCCGCACCCCCCGCAGGACGGCGTCGGCGCTGGTCCCCGCCGGCTGCCCCAGCTGCTCGGCGGTCAGCGAGATGCGGACCTCCTCGTAGTCGCCCGCGACGGCCTGGGTGAGGAACGGGAAGCCGCCGATCTCGACGGCGGGCGTGCCCTGCAGACCGCCCTGGGCGGCCAGCTCCTCGGCGACGCGGTCCTCGGCGACGCCCACGGCCACCCGGTCGGCGAGCAGCGCGAGCCCGAGGAGGACCACGACGGTGACGAGGAGGCCCTTCACAACGCGGTCTGCAGCGCCAGCGCCACCGGCGCGCACGCCGCGAGCGGCAGCAGGGCCTGCAGCACCGGTAGCGGGGGGGCGGGGGGGGGGGCCCCGCCCCCCCCCCCCCCCCCCCCCCCCCCCCCCCCCCCCCCCCCCCCCCCGCCCCCCCCCCCCCCCCCGCGCCGCGCCCCCCCACCCCCCCCCCCCCCCCCCCCCCCCCCCCCGCCCCCCCCGGGCCCCCCCCCCCCGGGCCGAGGTGCAGCTGCGCGCGCACGGCACGCCCGTCGCCTGCGAGGTCACCGCCGTCGACGACGGCCTGCTGCTGCGGCTGGACGACCCGCAGCGCGGCGTCGCCCCGGGCCAGTCGGCGGTGCTCTACGCGCCGGACCCGGAGCGCGGCGACCTGGTGCTCGGCCAGGGGGCCGTGCTGCGGGCCGGCGAACGGGCGGGGTCCGTTCCCGGGTAGGACTTGGCCCGCGCGCACGTGCCGGGTTAGCGTGCCCGTGAGCCCGGTGCTGAGCACTGCTAGTTAGCCGAGCTCACGAGGAAGCCGTCCGTCCGCGGGGGAGAACCACCGGAGGACCCTGTGCGCCCCAGTCGATCGATCCTGCCCGCGTTCGCCCTGGCGGGCCTGGTCGTGGCCGGCACCCCGCTCGCCGCCGGGGCCGCCGCCGACGGCGGCGGCGGCGGCGGCAGGCCGGAGGACGTCGCGGTCCAGATCCTGGCCATGAACGACTTCCACGGCCGGATCTCGCCCACCACCGGCGGCGACAGCCAGCTCGTCACGGCCCCCGGCCCGGACGGGGCCTACGACACCGCCGACGACGTCGTCACCGAGGTCGGCGGGTCGGCGAACGTCGCCAGCACCGTCGCCCGGCTGCAGGAGTCCTTCCGGTCGGGCACGCGGGGGCCGGCCGGCTCCCTGTTCGTGGGCGCCGGCGACCTGGTCAGCGCGTCGACCTTCGAGTCCAGCTTCTTCCGGGACGAGCCGACGATCGAGGTCCTGGACGCGATGGGCCTGGACGTCTCGGCCGTCGGCAACCACGAGTTCGACCGCGGCACGGAGGAGCTGCGGCGCATCTCCGGCGCGACCGACGGCACCTTCACCGACGACGTGACCGCCTGCCAGGGCGTCACCCCCGGGGTCGACGGCTGCTTCGGCGAGGGGGAGCACGCCTTCGACGGCGCCGACTTCCCGTACCTCGCGGCCAACGTCCGCAACCGGGCGACCGGCGAGCCGATCCTGCCGCCGTACCAGGTGTTCGACACCCCGGCCGGCACGCAGGTGGCGCTCATCGGGGTGGTCACCGAGACGACCCCCACGATCGTCGCGCCCGCCGGGATCGCGGACGTGACCTTCCTCGACGAGGCCGAGGCGGTGAACGAGTTCGTCCCCGAGCTGCGGGAGGCAGGGGTCGAGGCCATCGGCGTCCTCGTCCACGAGGGGGGCGAGGCGGAGGGGCCGACCGCGCTCGACCCGAACGGCTGCGACCGGCTCACCGGTCCGATCGTCGACATCAACGCGGCCGTCGACCCCGCCGTCGACCTGATCGTCAGCGCGCACACCCACCAGGCCTACGACTGCCTGCTGCCCGACCGCGAGGGCACGCCCCGGCTGGTGACCCAGGCCGGGTTCTACGGCCGGCTGGTCACCGACATCCGGCTGACCCTCGACCGGGCGACCGGCGACGTGGACCGGGCGGCGACGTACACGGCCACCAACGTCCCGGTGACCCGCGGGGCACCCGACCCGCGCGTGCAGGCGATCGTCGACCACTGGAACGAGCGGGCGGCCGAGGCGGGCGACCAGGTGGTCGGCACGGTGACCGGGGACCTGCTGCGGGCCCGCAACGCCGCCGGCGAGGTCGTGCGCGACGACGAGTCCGTGCTCGGCACCTTCGTCGCGAACGCCCAGCTGGCGGGGGCCGCCGCGGTCGGCGGCGAGCCGCCCGTCGTCGCCTTCATGAACCCGGGCGGCCTGCGCACCGACATCGCCGCCGGCGAGGTGACCTACCGGGAGCTGTTCGACGTCCAGCCGTTCAGCAACACGGTGAACACGCTCACGCTGACCGGCGCGGACATCGACCAGGTCCTCGAGCAGCAGTTCCCGAGCGCGGCCCGCGCCTCGACGCTCGTGCTCTCCACGTCCGACGGGTTCCGCTACGAGTACGACCCCGCCCGCGCCGAGGGCGACCGGGTGTTCGCCTGCTCGATCACGATCGGTGGGGTCCCGGTCGAGCCGACCGGCAGGTACCGGGTCGCGGTCAACTCGTTCCTCGCGACCGGCGGCGACGGCTTCACGGCCTTCACCCGCGGGACCGACCCCGTCACCGGCCCGGTCGACGTCGACACGGCGGTCGACCACCTGGCGGCCGGCTCGCCGCTGACCCCGCCGACGGGCGACCACGCCGTCCCCGTGACCACGCCCAGCTGCTGAGGCGGGCGGCCGGGACCGCGGCGGCGGCTGGGCTACGGTCGCCGTCGTGGTCCCGTCGTCCGAACCCGAACCGCAGGACGTCAGCGACGAGCCGGAGCCGGCCCCCGCACCCTGGGGACCGGCCTCCGGCGTCGGGTCGCTGCCCGGCGGCGACCCCGTCGAGGCCGTCCACCTGGTGCTGGGGGAGCTGCCGGAGTTCCCGCACCTGCCCGAGCTGCCGGCCCGCGGCCCCGGCGCCGACCTCGTCGGCCGCACCGCCGCCCTCCTGGTCGACGTCGCGGTGGACCTCACCCCCGCCGGGTGGCGGCTGGTCGCGCGGCCGGGCGTCGACCTGCGGCGGGCGCAGGACCTGCTCGAGCGCGACCTCGACGCCCTCACCGACGTCGCCGACGGCTACGCCGGCCCGCTCAAGGTCCAGGCCGCCGGGCCGTGGACCCTGGCCGCCGGCCTGGAGCGGGAGCGGGGGGAGCGGGCGGTGGTCGACCACGGCGCCCGCCGCGACCTGGCCCAGTCGCTCGCGGAGGGCCTGGCCGCGCACGTCGCCGAGGTGCGGGCCCGCGTGCCGGGGGCCCGGGTCGTCGTCCAGCTCGACGAGCCGTCGGTGCCCGCGGTGATCGAGGGCGCGCTGCCCACCGCCAGCGGCTACGGCCGGCTGGCCGCGGTGGAGGCCGGCACGGTTCAGCAGGAGCTGGCCGACGCCGTGGCGGCGCTGCCCGGGCCCGTGGTGGTGCACTGCTGCGCGCCGCGGGCGCCGCTCGGGCTGTTCCGGGCGGCCGGCGCGGCCGGGGTGTCCTTCGACTCCGGGCTCGTGCAGGACCTCGACGCCGTGGGCGAGGCGGTGGAGGCGGGCACCCACCTGCTCGTCGGCGTCGTCCCCGGCACCGACGCCCCGCTCGGGACGCCGAAGGCCACCGCGTCGCGCCTGCAGGGGCTGTGGCGCGAGCTCGGCTTCCCGGCCGAGCAGCTGCACACCGCCGTGACGCTGACGCCCTCCTGCGGCCTGGCCGGGGCCACCCCCGCCTACGCGCGGGCCGCGATGGCGCACGTCCGCGAGGCCGCCAGGTACCTCCTGCCGGACTAGCGCAGCCCGCCGACGACGGCGACCGCCGTGCCGTCGCGCGGGCACACCCAGCGCGCGGCGCCGTCGCGGACGGCGGCCTGCAGCGGGTGGGTGGCCGGGTGGTGCGGGCACCGCGGCCAGTTCGTCGCCGCCGTCCCCCGGAGCTCGTCGAACGCCCACTCCTGCACCTGGTCGGCGACGTGCACGAGCTGCTCGTGCCGCGGGGCGCCGAGGCGCACGCCGACGCCGGAGCCGTGGGTGCCGTCCCGGCTCCACAGCATCGCGCTCGCCGTCCCCGGGTCGTCGGACCAGCCGTCGTCGACCACCCGGGGCACCGGCGCACCGGTGGCGGTCAGGTCGTGGACGACGGGGACGAGGGCGCGGGCGAGCTCGACGTGCACGCCCGTCATGGTGACCAGGGGTGACCGCCACGGCAGGTGGACGCGGGTCCGCCGTCGTACCGGGCGGATACGGTTCGGTGCGTGAGCACCGAGGCTGAGGTCGACGTCCCGCAGGTGGTGGCCGCGGAGGACCGCGAGGACCTCACGCAGGTCCCCGACGACGCGCGCACGCGCCACCGCGACCTCTCCGAGCTGCTCGACAAGTACGCCTTCGCCTACTACGTCCGCGACGAGCCGCTGGTGAGCGACGGCCAGTACGACGAGCTCATGGGCGAGCTGAAGACCATCGAGGCCGCCCACCCGGCGCTGGTCACGCCGGAGTCGCCGAGCCAGAAGGTCAACGGCGGCTTCGCCGCGACCTTCGCCCCGGTGCAGCACCTGGAGCGGATGCAGAGCCTCGACAACGCGTTCAGCAGCGACGAGCTCTCGGCCTGGGCCGCCCGGGTCGAGCGCGAGGTCGGCACCGGCGCCCGCTACCTGTGCGAGCTGAAGATCGACGGCCTCGCCGTGGCGCTGCTCTACGAGCGCGGCCGGCTGGTGCGCGCGGCCACCCGGGGCGACGGCGTCACCGGCGAGGACGTCACCGCCAACGTGCGCACCATGCAGGACGTGCCCCAGCAGCTCGCGGGGGAGGACCTGCCCGAGCGGCTGGAGGTCCGCGGCGAGATCTACTTCCCGGTCGCGGCGTTCGCCGACCTCAACGCCTCGATGGTCGAGCAGGGCAAGGCGCCGTTCGCCAACCCGCGCAACGCCGCCGCCGGCTCGCTGCGGCAGAAGGACCCGCGGGTGACCGCCTCGCGGCGGCTGCGGCTGATCGTGCACGGCCTCGGCGCCCACGACGGGTGGCAGCCCGAGAACCAGTCCGACGCCTACGTCCGGCTGCGCGAGCTCGGCCTGCCCACCAGCGACCGCTACGAGGTGGTCGACGACCTCGAGGGCGTCCGGGCCTACATCGAGCGCTACCGCGAGCAGCGGCACTCGGTGGAGCACGAGATCGACGGCGTGGTGGTGAAGGTCGACCAGGTCGCCCTGCAGCGGCGGCTGGGCTCGACCTCCCGGGCGCCGCGCTGGGCGATCGCCTTCAAGTACCCGCCCGAGGAGGCGACCACCAAGCTGCTCGACATCCGGGTCAACGTGGGGCGCACCGGCCGGGTCACGCCGTTCGCGTTCATGGAGCCGGTCAAGGTCGCCGGCTCCACCGTGCAGCTCGCCACGCTGCACAACGCCTCCGAGGTCAAGCGCAAGGGCGTGCTGATCGGCGACACCGTCGTCATCCGCAAGGCCGGCGACGTGATCCCCGAGGTGCTCGGCCCCGTCGTCGCGGCCCGCACGGGCGACGAGCGCGAGTTCGAGATGCCGACGCACTGCCCGGAGTGCGGCACGGAGCTGCGGCCGGAGAAGGAGGGCGACGCCGACATCCGCTGCCCCAACGCGCGGTCCTGCCCGGCGCAGCTGCGGGAGCGCGTCTTCCACGTCGCCGGCCGCGGCGCCTTCGACGTCGAGAACCTCGGCTACGAGGCCGCGATCGCGCTGCTGCAGAGCGGCCTGCTCCAGGACGAGGGCGACCTGTTCTTCCTCGACGCCGAGAAGCTCGAGCAGTCGGAGTTCTTCACCAAGAAGGACGGCACCCTCTCGGCCAACGGCCAGAAGCTGCTGGCCAACCTGCAGACCCGCAAGGACGTGCCGCTCTGGCGGGTGCTGGTCGGCCTGTCCATCCGGCACGTCGGCCCCACGGCGGCGCAGGCGCTGGCCCGCGACTTCCGCTCCCTCGACCGCATCGCCGCGGCGGGCGAGGAGGAGCTCGCCGCCGCCGACGGCGTCGGCCCGACCATCGCGAGGTCGATCCGCGACTGGTTCGCCGTCGACTGGCACCGCGAGGTGGTGGAGAAGTGGCGGGCGGCCGGCGTGCGCATGGCCGACGACGGCGAGGCCGACGGGCCCGGGCCGCTGACCGGCGTGACCGTCGTCGTCACCGGCTCGCTGCGCGACTTCAGCCGCGACCAGGCCACCGCCGCGATCCAGGAGCGCGGCGGCAAGGTGACCGGCTCGGTGAGCAAGAAGACCGGCTTCGTCGTGGTGGGCGCCGACCCGGGCAGCAAGTACGACAAGGCCGTGCAGGTCAAGGCGCCGATCCTGGACGACGACGGCTTCCGGGTGCTGCTCGAGGAGGGGCCGGAGGCCGCCCGCGCCGTCGCCACCGTCGGCGACGGCGGCGAGCCGGCGGAGTAGGCGGCTCAGCCCCCCACCTCGGAGAGGAAGGCCCGGACCTCGCGGTCGAAGGCGTCGGCCGCCTCGACGTTGCACACGTGCCCGACACCCGGCAGGACCAGCAGCCGCGACCCCGGATCCCGGCGTGCAGCCCCTCGGCCACCGCCCGCGGTGCGCGCACGTCCGTAGCCGGCGTCGACGGCGAGAACATCGTGGGCAGGAGTGTCGCCCCGAACCGATCGGGGGACAGCACGGAGAGGTCGACCGCCTGCCGCAGCCCGGCCGCGGCGACGTCCTCGGGCAGCGAGCCGCGCCAGCCCGCGCACGCGGAGACCAGGACCCGCGACCGGGGGAGCGCGGGGTGCCGGCCGGTCAGCGCGATGGCGAGCCCCCCGCCGAACGACAGGCCGGCCACGTGCGGGCGGCCCAGGCCCAGCCGGTCCACGAACGCGGCGAGGCAGTCCGCGTGGCCCGCGATGCCGAAGTCCTCCGGCGGGTCCGCCGAGGCGCCGGCGCCGGGCGCGTCCCAGGCGACGACCGTGAACTCGTCGCACAGGTCGTCGAGCTGGTGGCGCCAGGTGGTGCGGCCGTCCGCGACGCAGCCGTGCAGCAGCACGACCGCGGGCCCGGGTCCGGCGCGCTCGAAGGCGGTGCGCAGGCCGTCCACGTCGACGGTCTCCACGGCGCCGGGCAGCGGACCGGCCGGCGGCTCCGTGCTGCCGCGGCGACATGCTGCCGCGGCGACATGCTGCCGCGGGCACAGGGTCGATCGGCTCAGGTGCGCCGGATCCACTCCCGGGCGGTCTTGGCCACGTAGACCACCGAGAGGACGAGGAAGGCGGCGCCGATCGCCGCCTTCACCTGGTCCTCGGTGAAGGGCGTGTTGCGGGCCACCACCGGTCCGGCGGCGTCGGCCACCTTGCCGCGCCACCCCTGCAGGCCGGCACGGCCGAGCTCCAGCGCTGTCATGACGGCCCCCTACCCGCCCGGGTGCGCAGCGACGCCGTGGCGACGGCGGTGGCCACCACCCGGCCGTCCGCGTCGCTGAGCTCCCCGCCAGGAACGCCACCGAGCCGCCGCGGCGGACCACCCGTCCCCGGCCGACCAGCACGCCCGGGCGGGCCGGCCGCAGGAACTGCACGTGCAGGTCGGTCGTCGGCGCCCGCTCGCCGTCGGCCAGCGTGGCGACCAGGGCCGGGCCCATCGTGTCGTCGAGCATCGCGGCGAGCATCCCGCCCTGGACGTCGCCGGCCGGGTTGGTGAACGACGGCGCCGCGGCGAACTCGACCTCGATCGTCATCGCGGCCGGGTCGACGTCCCTCAGCCGGAACCCGAGCAGCTCGGCGGCCGGCGACCGGCGGCGGCGCGGCGCGGCCCTCGACGACGTCCCAGAACTCCCCGGTCGGCACGCGCCCGACGCCGGGGCCCTCGGACGACAGTTCCGGCGGTGCGGTCCCGGGGTCCGGACGTGCGCTTCAGGCGCCGATGGCGGCGAGCACCTCGGCCCGGCCGGGACCGGGCAGCGGGTAGCGCGGGGCGCCCGCGGCCAGCGAGCGGATCCTGGCGACCACGGCCGGATCGGCCAGGACCTGGGACGCCGGCTCGACCAGCAGCGACAGCCGGGCGAGGAGCCGGCGCGCGTCGGGGTCGACCAGGGCCGCCGCCGTCAGCGCCTTGGTCATCGCCCAGCCGGGGTCGTCGGTCTCGTAGGGGCGCCCGCTCACCTCGCCGGCCAGCTCGGCGAGGCGGTGCCGGTCGAAGGCCACGGTGGCGCGGTACAGCGGCTCGACGGTCGCGGCCGTGACGTCGTCCACCCGTCGCGCGACCTTGTCGGCGTCGGCCAGGTCGACCTCGCGCAGCACCTGCTGCACCGCCCGGGCGTGGATGACGCCGATCGAGGTCCCCCTGCCCAGCGCCGGGTTGGTCCGCGCCCAGGCGTCGCCGACCAGGACCAGGCCGGTGACGACCGGCTCGCCGTCCACCACGAGCCGCCGGTGCCGGTCCTCCAGCCCGGCCATGACGTCGACGCCGGTGAACGGCTCGCCCTCGGCCCAGTGCGCGGCCAGCGGGCAGCGGGCCAGCGCCGCGGACCAGGCGCGCGGGTCGCGCAGCGCGCGCAGCGCGTGGTCGGCCGAGCTGGTCACGATCCCGACCGACCACGTCCCGTTGTCGGCCGGCAGCGTGACCAGCGTGAACGGGGCGTAGTGCTGCAGCAGCGGCGCCATCGCGACCGGCTGCCCGCCGCCGGCCGGCCGGAAGTGCCGGCTGTAGTAGACGAAGCCGCACTCCTCCCGCTCCTCCGCCGGCGGCCGGGCCCCGATGGCGGCCAGCCAGTCGGCCAGCCGTGCCCGGCGGCCGCGGCAGTCGACCACGAGGTCGGCCGCGATCTGCTCCCCGTCGGCGGTGCGCACCCCGGCGACGTGCGGCACGCCGGGAGCCGTCGGCGTCCCGGTGAGGAAGCCGGTGGCGGCGACCCCCCTCCGGACGTCCACGCCCGGCGTGCGCGCCGCCGCGGCGGCCAGCACCGCCTCGAGCACCGGCCGCCGGGCGGTGACCGTCTCGAACCTGCCGTCGTCCGGGCGGACCGGACCCCGCACGTGCTCCGGCAGCGCGGTGATCACGTTGAGCCGCAGCCCGCCGGCCGCGACGAGGTCGTCGAGCACCTCCGGCAGCGCCGCCTGCAGCTCGACGCGCCAGCGCGACAGCATGAAGTGCAGCTGCCGGAACTGGCCGACGCCCGGCCGGTCCCACCCCTCCCAGGCCCGCTGCGGCGCCGGCGGGGCGGCCGGGTCGCGCTCCAGGACCGTCACGCGGTGCCCGTCGCGGGCCAGCAGCATCGCCGTCGTCAGGCCGTTCATCCCGGCGCCGAGGACCGTGATCGTCGCCATCTCCGCTCCCTCCTCCGGATCGGTGCCGCGGAGGGTGGCGCGAGCGGGTGCTCGGTTCCCAGGTCAGTCGGTGCCCACCCGGTGCTCACCCGGTCGCCGCTCCTCGGGGAGCGTCACCTCGCCGACCTCGACCGCCCAGAGCAGCGCGACGAGGTCGTCCAGGGCCGCGGCCAGGTGCCGCCGGTAGGTGCTGAACGGCAGGCCGAGGACCTCCGCCGCGGCCTCCTGGCTCGGGGCCGGCCGCAGGAAGGTGCGGTCGAGCACCCGGCACCGGCCGGCGCCGCGCGGCTGCTGGGCGAGAACGACCACCGCGCGTCGGACGGAGGACCGCAGGGCGGCCGGGTCCGGGCCGGCCGGTCCCCGGGCCAGCCGGGAAGCCATCAGGGGGCCGGCCGCCAGCCGGTCGTCCCGGTGGAGGTCGCGCAGCGCCGCGCGCACCGCCGCGGCGAAGGCGTCGCGGCCCAGCGGTGCGGGCCGCAGGAGGGAGTCCGGTGGCGGGCCGGTCGCGCCGGTCCGCTCCCGGTCGTTCATCAGGTCCATCCACGCGTCCGGCGGGAGCCGGCGCCAGTCGTTGCCGAAGAGGACGTGCCGGTGCCCGCCGACCGTGACCTCCCCGACCGGGAGGAAGGCGAGGTACTCGAAGAACGGCCCCCAGAACTCCACGTCGACGGGGGCGGTGAACGACCAGGCGAGGCGTCGGGTGAGGTACGTCGTCAGGGCGGCGACCGAGGACACCAGGACGGCGTGCGGATCGCGCTCGAACTCCTGGGCGCCGCCAAGGAAGCGGGTGAGGTGGACCCGCTCGCCGGGCCGGAGGGGCGAGGTGCGCGCGACGTGCTCGAGCGCCGCCCGCACCACCGGGTCCCGGCCCTCCAGGGGGGAGCCCGTGGGGAGCAGCAGGCCGAGGGCGAACGCGGAGACCGCGCCCTCCCGGCGCACCACGTGCAGCCCCTCGGGCGCCTCCCGCAGCCACTCGCGGGCCAGGTCGCCGTGCGCGCGGCCGAGGAACCGCTCGACCATCGCCGGCACCGCCGGGCGGTCCTGCGGTCCCGCGGGGACGACGGCCGTCGAGCCGCTGCTGCGCAGCTGCCAGAACGTGCTGGTCAGCGGGCTGTGGCGGTGCAGGTACAGCAGCTGCTCGGCGGCGTGCTGCCGGTCGGCGCCGGCGGCCGAGCGGATCTCGCTGACGACGCGGTCGTGGACGGTCCGGTGCAGCCTCCGCTGCCGTTCGGGGTTGCGCCGTTCCAGCTCGGCGGTGAGCACGTCCCGTGCGAGGTCGTGCAGGACCAGCCCGCGCGGGCCGCACGACACGTAGGGCTGGCGCGCCAGCCAGTCCCACACCTCCGGCGCCCGGTCGCCCACCGTCTCGGCGAGCAGGTCCTCGGTCGTCGCCCACGCCACCGTGCAGGTGGCCAGACCGACGGCGTGGGCCTCCGCGGGCACCTGGCTGACCACGCCCTCGAGCAGCGCGGACACCAGGTCGGGCGCGGCGGCCAGCTCGCTGGGCAGCGGCCCCTCGGCGACCGCGTCGGCGAGCATGGCCAGCGCCAGGGGGTGCCCGCGGCTGAGCGACAGGAGGGGGCCGTGCCGTTCGCCGGGCACCCCGGACCGGGTCAGGAACTCCGTGCCCTCCCGCTCCGTCAGGCACTCCAGGCGCAGCACCGCGCCGAGCTCGCGCCAGCCGGGCAGACGCCGCCACGCGGGGTCCGGTGCCTGCCGGCCGGCGAGCACGGCCAACCCGTCGCCGGGGAGGTCCGGCAGCAGCTCCCGGCGGATCCACCGGTCGGCCGGGGTCAGGTGCTCGTAGTGGTCGACGAACAGCGCGAGCCCGGGCAGCTCCTCGAGCCGCGGTGGACCGCTGCGCAGCGCCCTCGCCAGCGCGTCGCGCACGCCCTCGGGGGAGGGGTCCACCTCGCGGCCGTCGACCAGGACCGCCGGCCGGCCCGCGGCGAGCGCGCGGACCCGGAACTCGCCGAGCAGGGTGGACTTGCCGATCCCGCCCTCGCCGTGGACCAGGAAGATCCGCTGCGGCGCGCGTCCGCTGAGCGCGTCGGTGAAGCGGGCGAGCTCCGCCTCACGGCCGACGAAGGTGCGTCGGCCGGCCGCGTCGAGCACCTCTCCGAGACGCATCGCGGGCATCCGTCCGGTCGGGTCGGTGGACGTCTCGATGACACCGCATCGCCGTCGGGCTGGCTACCCGTTCGCGGCCCCGTGCGGGGACCCGCCGCGAGCAGGGCGGGGGATCCTGCTCCTAGGCCGGAGGCAGGTGGGTGACCGTGCCGGCGATGCCGATCAGGTGCGCCAGCCGCAGCAGCTCCGAGCGGCGGAAGGCGGGGCCGCCCGACCGGCCGAGGACGACCGCCCGCCCGGCGCCGAACGGCGCGGCCATCATCTCGATGGCCATCTCCCGCCAGCGCTCCGGCAGCCACTCCGCCTCGCTGGGCAGCAGCCGCGGGGCGGTCAGCGGCATCCACGGCAGCGCCAGCCCCTCGAACGCCGGCGCGGCCTCCGACGCGGCGACCAGTTCGCAGGAGTCGGGGGCGCTCCCGGCCAGCACGACGGCCCACCCGCTGTGGAACACCCGGGGCAGCTCGGCCGCCAGCAGCTTCTCGGCGGAGTCCTCGGCCGTCCGCGCCAGCGCGTCCAGCAGCTCCAGCTCGCGGTGGGTGTCCAGCGGCCCGGCGAACGGGCGCAGCGACTCCACCCGCACGCCCGGCACCGTCTGCGCGGCGGTGATGAGGGCGTCGGGGAGCCGGCCCGGGGGCAGGTCCACGACCACGTCGTCGACGGCGACGCCACCGGCCCGCTCGAGCACGTCGAGGGAGACGATGTCGGCCCCGGCGTCGCCCAGGGCCGTCGCCACGGCGCCCAGGATGCCGGGGCGGTCGGGGACCACCAGGCGCAGGAGATAGGACACGGTTCCTCCGGGGCTCGGGCCGGGCCGGCGCTGCGGATGCGGGCCATCTCCGTCGATCGCCGGTACCGCAGCTTTCCGCATCCCCGGCCCGGGGTCGAGCACACCCGTGCCACGTACAGTGGCGGGGTTGCATCCGAAGGACCTGCTGCGGCGCACGAGGCGCCGCCGGAACGGAGTCCACACCCCGTGACCAAGCTCTCCCGGGACGAGGTCGCCCACCTGGCGCGCCTGGCCCGCCTGGCCGTCACCGACGAGGAGCTGGACGTCTTCGCCGGCCAGCTCGACGTCATCCTGGACGCCGTGGCCCGGGTCGGCGACGCCGCCGCGGAGGACGTCGCCCCGACCACGCACGCCGTCCCGATGACCAACGTGGTGCGCCCCGACGTCGTCAGGCCGAGCCTCCCGCGCGACGTCGTCCTGGCCGGCGCCCCCGCCGCGGAGGACGACCGCTTCCGCGTGCCCCGCATCCTCGGGGAGGAGGCGTGACCACGGCCGTGAGCGACCTCGTCCGCACCGACGTCGCCGGGCTGACCCGGCTGCTCTCCTCCGGCGAGGTGAGCGCCGCCGAGGTGACCCAGGCCTACCTCGACCGGATCGCCGCCGAGGACGGCCGGATCGGCGCCTACCTCTTCGTCGACCCCGACGCCGCGCTTGCCCGGGCGCGCGAGATCGACGCCGCCCGCGCCGCCGGGACCGAGCTCGGCCCGCTGGCCGGCGTCCCGATGGCGCTCAAGGACGTCTTCGTCACCGACGGCGTCCCCTCGACCAGCGGCTCGAAGATCCTCGAGGGCTGGCGACCGCCCTACGACGCCACCGTCGCCGCGCGGCTCAAGGCGGCGGGCACGGTGCTGCTCGGCAAGACCAACATGGACGAGTTCGCGATGGGCTCGTCCACCGAGAACTCCGCCTACGGGGCCACCCGCAACCCCTGGGACGTCGAGCGGGTCCCCGGCGGCTCGTCCGGCGGGTCCTCCGCCGCGGTCGCCGGCTTCCTCGCCCCCTGGGCGCTGGGCACCGACACCGGCGGCTCCATCCGCCAGCCGGCCGCGGTCACCGGCCTGGTGGGGCACAAGCCCACCTACGGCTCGGTCTCCCGGTACGGGCTCATCGCCTTCTCCTCCAGCCTCGACCAGGCCGGCCCGATGACGCGGACGGTGCTCGACGCCGCGCTGCTGCACGAGGTCATCGGCGGGCACGACCCCTGCGACTCCACGAGCATCGACGCCCCGCTGCCGCCGCTGGCCGAGTGCGCCCGGCGCGGGGCGGCCGGCGACCTCGCCGGCCTGCGCGTCGGCGTCGTCCGCGAGCTGGGCGGCGAGGGGCACTCCGACGGCTACGAGCCCGGGGTGCTGGCCCGCTTCGCCGAGGCCGTGGCGCTGCTGGAGGGCATGGGCGCCGAGGTGACGGAGGTCTCCTGCCCGGCCTTCGACCTCGCCCTGCCCGCGTACTACCTGATCGCGCCCAGCGAGGCGTCGTCCAACCTGGCCCGCTTCGACGGCGTCCGCTACGGCCTGCGGGTCGGCGACGACGGCGAGCGCGACCTCGACACCGTCATGGCGCTGACCCGCGAGCAGGGCTTCGGCCCCGAGGTGAAGCGGCGCATCATCCTCGGCACCTACGCGCTGTCCAGCGGCTACTACGAGGCCTACTACGGCCAGGCGCAGAAGGTCCGCACGCTGATCACCCGAAACTTCAACGCCGCCTTCGAGCAGGTCGACGTCCTGGTCAGCCCGACCACGCCGACCGTCGCCTTCCCGCTCGGGGCGCGCGTCGACGACCCGCTGGCCATGTACGCCGCCGACCTGTGCACCCTGCCGGCCAGCCTGGCCGGGCTGCCGGCGATCTCGGTCCCCTGCGGGCTGTCCGAGGGCCTGCCCGTCGGCTTCCAGGTCATGGCGCCGGCGCTGGCCGACGACCGCTGCTACTCGGTCGCCGCCGCGCTGGAGGCGGCCCAGGACGCCGCGCGCGGGCACCGGCTGCTCGACGAGCTGGCCGGGCGGGGGGCCGAGGCGTGACCGGCCCGCTCAAGGTCGCCTGGGGGCTGACGGTCTTCGTCATCCTCGCCGGGCTGCTGCTCTGGCTGGTCACCGGCCGGGCCGTCTTCGCCGTCTTCCTCGTCCTCGGCCTGCTCACCGGCGTCGGCGCCTGGCTGACCGGCCGCTCCACCAAGGAGGAGACCCCGTGACGACCACCACCGGGGAACGGCTCGTCGACTTCGACGAGCTGCTCACCCGCTACGAGCCGGTGATCGGGCTGGAGACGCACGTCGAGCTCGGCACCGCCTCGAAGATGTTCTGCGGCTGCTCCACCGCGTTCGGCGCCGAGCCCAACACGCAGACCTGCCCGGTCTGCCTCGGGCTGCCCGGCTCGCTGCCGGTGGCCAACGCGGCGGCGATCGAGGCGACGATCCGCATCGGTCTCGCGCTGGGCTGCCGGATCGCCACCTGGTGCCGCTTCGCGCGGAAGAACTACTTCTACCCGGACATCCCCAAGGGCTTCCAGACCAGCCAGTACGACGAGCCGCTGTGCACGGCCGGGCACCTGGACGTCGAGGTCGACGGCGAGACCTACCGGGTGGAGATCGAGCGGGTGCACCTCGAGGAGGACACCGGCAAGAACCTGCACGTGGGCGGTTCGACCGGCCGCATCCACGGCGCCGACCACTCGCTGGTCGACTACAACCGGGCGGGGATCCCGCTGGTCGAGATCGTCACCCGGCCGATCCCCGGCGCCGGCGCCAAGGCGCCCGAGGTGGCCCGCGCCTACGTCACCGAGCTGCGCGACATCCTGCTGGCGCTGGGCGTCTCCGAGGTGCGCATGGAGCAGGGCAACCTGCGCTGCGACGTCAACACCTCGCTGGCGCCGATCGGCAGCCTGGACTGGGGCACCCGCACCGAGACCAAGAACGTCAACTCGCTGCGCTCGGTGGAGCGCGCGGTCCGCTACGAGATGCGCCGGCAGGCCGCCGTCCTCGACTCGGGCGGGCGCGTGCTGCAGGAGACCCGGCACTTCCACGAGGACACCGGCACCACCTCGCCCGGCCGCAGCAAGGAGGAGGCGACCGACTACCGGTACTTCCCCGAGCCCGACCTGGTGCCGGTCGCGCCCGACCCCGAGTGGGTCGAGAAGCTGGCCGCCGCGCTGCCGGAGCTGCCGGCCGCCCGGCGTGCCCGGCTGCGCGAGGAGTGGGGCCTGTCGGCGACGGAGATGGCCTGGCTGGTCAACGCCGGCGCGGTCGACCTGGTGGCCGACACGGTCGCCGCCGGCGCCTCGCCCGCCGACGCCCGCAAGTGGTGGCTGGGCGAGCTCGCCCGCCGCGCCAACGACGCCGGCGTCGAGCTGGCCGAGCTGCCGATCACGCCGCGGCAGGTCGCGGAGCTGACCGCGCTGGTGGCCGCCGGCACGGTCAACGACCAGCTGGCCCGCCAGGCGCTCGACGGCGTGCTGGCCGGCGAGGGCGACCCCGCCGCGGTGGTCGAGGCGCGCGGGCTGGCGGTGATGGGCGAGTCCGACGAGCTGGTGGCCGCGGTCGAGGCCGCGATCGCCGGGGCCCCCGACGTCGTCGAGAAGGTGCGCGGCGGCAAGGTGCAGGCGCTGGGCGCCCTCGTCGGGCAGGTCATGAAGGCCACCCGTGGCAAGGCCGACGCCCCGACGGTCAGGCGGATGCTCGAGGAGCGCGTGCTGTAGCACCGCGATCCTCCGGATCGCACCGCGGCCACGTGCCGTCCCCGGGTCGCGCGGAGCCGGTCGCGTCGTCCCCGCCGGGAGCCCTCCGGGCCCGCGCCAGGGACGACCGATCACTCACAGGGGCGAGTCGCCGCCGCTGGTCGGCGGGATGATCCGCAGCACCTTGTCGTCGCCCTCGCGGGGCGTCCCGTTGCCGTCGCGGTTGGACGTGGTGATCCACAGACCGCCCTGGGCGTCGAGGACGACGGTGCGCAGCCGGCCGTAGGTGCCGGCGAGGAACTCCTCGGGCTCCTCGAGGACGTTGCCGTCCTCGTCGAGGGTGGCGATGGCGACCTTCTCGCCCTCCAGCATGCCGAGGAACACCGTCGGCCCGGCGATCGCGCACCCGCCCGGGCCGCCCTCCGCCGACGGGAAGGTCGTCACGGGGTCGGCGGTGCCGCTCGACTCGGTCGGCCAGCCGTAGTCGCGGTCGAAGGCGATCGCGTTGATCTCGTCGGCGCCGTCGGCCGAGTCGTCGGTGGCGTGGATGGCGTTCTCGCCGCCGAGGCACAGCGCGGTGACGTTCGCCAGGCCGCGGGCGTGCACCGGACCGGGGCCGACCGGCTGGCCGAAGACGTCGACGTGCAGCACCTTGCCCGCCCACGACAGCGGGTCCTGCGCGAGCGCGGGGTTGCCCGTGTCGCCGGTGCCGACGTAGAGGGTGCCGTCGAGGGCGAACAGCAGCCCGCCGCCGTTGTGGGTCTCGCCGCGAGGGATGCCCGTGAGCACGGGGTTGGGGGTGCCGCCGATCGGGAAGCGGACCACCCGGTTGTCGGTCGGGGTGGTGACGTAGGCGTAGAGCAGGCCGTCCTCCGCGAACGTCGGGCTCAGCGCCAGGCCCAGCAGGCCGCCGTCGCCTGCGGTGTCGATGCCGGTGACCGTCATGAGCTCGCGCGCGGGGGAGCGGTCGGGGAAGACCTGCAGCAGCCGGCCGGTCTCGCGCTCACCGACGATCGCCGTCCCGTCGGGGAGGACGACGAGGCCGGTGGGCACGTCCAGGTCGGTGGCGACGACGTTGGGGTCGCCGGCCTGCTCGCCCGATCCCGGGTCGGCCGGCTGGCCGGGCGCGGGCGCCGGCGCCGATTCGGTGGGCGGCCCCACCTCCGGCGGCGCGCCCTCCGGCAGCGGCCGCCACGGGCCGTCCTGCTCGTAGCCGTCGCTGCCGCAGCCGGTCAGCGCGCCGGCGAGGACGAGGACGGCGAGCAGCCGCCTGGCGCGGCCCGCCGTGCGTCCCCTCACCCGTCTCACAGTACGTGCGGCCGGGACGCCGTGACGGGACTCGGCCGCGCCGGGTCCGACCGAGCCGCGCGTCGCGCCAGCCGGCGGGCGAACGGATCGGCGATCCTCGGCGCGAGCGGGCCGACGACGGCCAGCAGCAGGACGTAGGCGGCGACCGTCGGGGCGAACTCCGGGGCGACCGTGGCACCCACCAGCCCGGCGATGATGATCGAGAACTCCCCGCGGGGCACCAGGGCGGCGCCGGCGCGCAGCCGACCGGCCGGGCCGACCCCGCTGCGGCGCCCCGCCACCCAGCCGGTGGCCACCTTGGTGGCGATGCCGACCAGGGCGAGCGCGGCCGCGGGCAGCAGCACGCCCGGCAGCTGCGACGGATCGGTGGACAGCCCGAAGAAGACGAAGAAGACGGCGGCGAACAGGTCCCGCAGCGGCCCCAGCAGCCCCCGGATCTGCTCGGCCACCTCGCCGGACAGCGCGATGCCCAGCAGGAAGGCGCCCACCGCGGCCGACACGTGCACCGCCTCGGCGGCACCGGCCACCAGGAGCGCGAGGCCGACCACCCGCAGGATCAGCACGTCCTCGGAGCGGGCGCCCACGAAGCGGGTGACGCCCTCGCCCCAGCGCAGCGCGACCGCGAGCACCACGGCCAGCGTGACCAGCGCGACCGCGATCGACACCACCGCCGACCCCGCGGAGGAGGCCGCCAGGACCGCGGTCAGCAGCGGCAGGTAGGCCGCCATCGCGAGGTCCTCGATCACCAGGACCCCGAGGACGGCGGGTGTCTCCCGGTTGCTCAGCCGGCCGAGGTCGGTGAGCACCTTCGCGACGATGCCGGAGGAGCTGATGGCCGTGACGCCGAACATCGCCAGCGCGGCCACCGGCCCCCAGCCGAGCAGCAGCGCCAGCGCCGCCCCGGGCAGGCCGTTGAGCAGCAGGTCGAGCACGCCGACCGGCGCCTGCGTGCGCAGGCTGTGCCGCAGCTCGTCGGGTGTGTACTCCAGGCCGAGCACGAGCAGCAGCAGGACCACGCCGATCTCGGCGCCGGCGTCGAAGAAGTTCTCCGGCGCCTGCAGCGGCAGCAGCCCGCCGGTGCCGAACGCCAGCCCGGCGAGCAGGTACAGCGGGATCGGGGAGAACCCCATGCGCCCCGCGAGCCGGCCGACGACACCGAGACCGAAGAGGACGGCGCCGATCTCCAGGAGCAGCTGTGCGGTCTCGTTCAAGGGGCGGAGAGCAGCTCGCGGACGGCCTCGACCCCGGTCCGGGTGCCGACCACGACCAGCCGGTCGTCGGCCTGGAACCGGAACTCCGGGGTGGGGGAGACCAGCATCTCGTCACCGCGCAGGACGGCCACGACCGAGGCGCCGGTGCGCGTGCGGATCGCCGTGTCGCCGAGCGTCGACCCCACGTAGGCCGAGCCGGGCTCGATCGGGATGCCCTCGGTGGCCAGCGCCGCGACCTGCTCGCGCAGCCGGGCCAGCCGCTCGGTGATCCGGGGCGCGCCGAGCAGCTCGGCGAGCACCTCGGCCTCCTCGGGGGTGAGGTCGACGGCGTCGGAGCAGGCGTCCGGGTCGAAACGGTCGTAGACGGCGATCTGCCGGGCGCCGTTGCGCTGGGAGAGGACGCCGATCCGCCGGCCCTGGGCGGTGACGAAGTCGTGCCGCAGGCCGATGCCCGGCAGCCGCGTCTCCTCGATCTCCACGAATCCCTCCCTGTCCGGCCCTCAGGTTAGGCGGGCGAGGCGCGCCGGTTACCTTCGGCAGCCGTGCGCGAGCCGACCACCGGCGCCGACGTCCTCGGCCCGGACGAGACCCTGCACGTGCTCGTCCCCTCGACGGCGCTCGCCCGCGCCGTCGAGGCGCTCTCGCCCCGCGTGCGCGCGCACCGGTTCCACCCGACCGACGGCGTGCCCACCGGCGAGGCGACCCGGTCGCAGGTCGTCGTCCCCCGGGGCGGCGGCGAGCTGCCGGCCGACGTGCTCGCCGCGCTGCCCCGGCTGCGGCTGGTCCAGCTGATGAGCGCGGGCGCGGAGCGGTTCGTCGGCCGGCTGCCCGAGGGCGTCGTCCTGTGCAACGCCCGTGGCGCGCACACCCCGTCGACCGCCGAGTGGGCGGTCACGGTCACGCTGGCCGCGCTGCGCGGGATCCCGGCCTTCGTCCGCGAGCAGGACGCCGGCCGGTGGTCGCCGGGCACGCACTCCTCGCTGGTGGGCGCCCGGGTGCTCGTCGTCGGCGCCGGCGACATCGGCCGGGCGATCGGCCGCATGATGGCCGGCTTCGACGTCGAGCTGACCTACGTCGCCCGCACCGCCCGCGACGGCGTCCGGTCCACCGACGACCTGCCGCGGCTGCTGCCCGGGGCCGACGTCGTCGTCCTCGTCGTCCCGGTGACGCCGGAGACGACCGGGATGGTGGACGCGGCGTTCCTCGGCGCGATGCGGGACGGCGCCCTGCTGGTCAACGCCGCGCGCGGGGTGGTCGTCGACACCGAGGCGCTGCTCGCCGAGCTGCGGTCGGGGCGGCTGCGGGCCGCGCTCGACGTGACCGACCCCGAGCCCTTGCCGCCGGGGCACCCGCTGTGGTCGGCGCCGGGGTTGCTGCTCACCCCGCACGTGGCGGGGGCCGTGCCGGGGACCGAGGAGCGGGCCACGGCGGCGGTCACCGACCAGCTGCGGCGGGTGCTGGACG
This sequence comes from Geodermatophilus sp. SYSU D00815, assembly GCF_054050035.1. Taxonomy (NCBI): domain Bacteria; kingdom Bacillati; phylum Actinomycetota; class Actinomycetes; order Geodermatophilales; family Geodermatophilaceae; genus Geodermatophilus; species Geodermatophilus sp. SYSU D00815. The sequence goes on from NZ_JBJGYO010000008.1 coordinate 56,286, forward strand.
GCCGGCCGCTGGTCAACGTGGTGACGGACTACTGAGGCTGGGGGATCCGCCCGCCGGAGAGCTCGGCGATCCGGGGCAGGTCGCGGGTGCGCACCACCGGCAGGCGCACCTCGGTGCCCCCCGTGGTGACCAGCCACAGGCTGCCGCGCTCGCCGAGCCGGACGGCGGCCAGCTCGCTCCACGGCACGGTGCGCGAGGCGACGGCCGAGCGGGCGGTGATGCCCTCGTCGCCGACGTCCACCCCCGCCCGGAGCACGTACGCGGCGGCGGCGAGGGGGAGCAGCAGCGCCAGCAGGCCCCACGGGCTCGCGGCCGCCGCCAGGGGGAGGACGCAGATCAGCAGGACGACGACCGGCAGGTACGCCGTCCGGCCCAGCCGGAAGCGTGCGGGGACAGCCACGAGAACCCATGGTCCCAGACGTCCTCACCCCCTCGGCGCGAGGCGGGCCTACCCTTTCCGCTCGTGACGAGCGTCGAGGACCGACCCACCAGCAGCGAGACCGCCGACCTCAAGCCGCGCAGCCGCGAGGTGACCGACGGCATCACCCGGGCACCGCAGCGGGCGATGCTGCGGGCCGTCGGCATGGGCGACGACGACTGGGACAAGCCGCAGATCGGCGTCGCCTCGTCGTGGAACGAGATCACCCCCTGCAACCTCTCCCTCGACCGGCTGGCCAAGCGGGCCAAGGAGGGCGTGCACGCCGCGGGCGGCTACCCGCTGGAGTTCGGCACGATCTCGGTCTCCGACGGCATCTCGATGGGGCACGAGGGCATGCGGGCCTCGCTGGTGTCCCGCGAGGTCATCGCCGACTCCGTGGAGACGGTGATGTTCGCCGAGCGGCTCGACGGCTCGGTGCTGCTGGCCGGCTGCGACAAGTCGCTGCCCGGCATGCTCATGGCCGCCGCCCGCCTCGACCTGGCCAGCGTCTTCCTCTACTCGGGCTCGATCCTGCCCGGACGGCTCGGGGACCGCGACAACCTGACGATCATCGACGTCTTCGAGGGCGTCGGCGCCTGCGCCCGCGGTCTCATCAGCCGCGAGGAGCTCGACGCGATCGAGAAGGCCGCCTGCCCCGGCCAGGGCTCGTGCGGGGGCATGTACACCGCCAACACGATGGCCAGCGTCGCCGAGGCGCTCGGCATGGCGCTGCCCGGTTCGGCCGCGCCGCCCGCGCCCGACAGCCGCCGCGACGCCTTCGCCGTCGCCTCCGGCGAGGCCGTGGTCAACCTGCTGCGCAAGGGCATCACCGCGCGCCAGATCATGACGAAGGAGGCCTTCGAGAACGCGATCACCGTGGTCATGGCGCTCGGCGGCTCCACCAACGCCGTCCTGCACCTGATGGCCATCGCGCACGAGGCCGAGGTCGACCTGACCCTCGACGACTTCAACCGGATCGGCGACCGCACCCCGCACCTGGCCGACGTCAAGCCCTTCGGCCGCTTCGTCATGACCGACATCGACCGCGTCGGCGGCGTCCCGGTCGTGCTGCGCGCCCTGCTCGACGCCGGCCTGCTGCACGGCGACACGCTCACCGTCACCGGGAAGACCATGGCCGAGAACCTCGCCGAGATCGCCCCGCCCGACCTCGACGGCACGATCGTCCACGCGATGAACAACCCGATCCACAAGACCGGCGGGCTGACGATCCTGCGCGGCTCGCTGGCGCCGGAGGGCGCGGTGGTGAAGTCGGCCGGCTTCGACGCCGACGTCTTCGAGGGCACCGCTCGCGTGTTCGACGGCGAGCAGGGCGCCATGGACGCCGTCACCGAGGGCACGCTGAAGCCCGGGGACGTCGTCGTCATCCGCTACGAGGGCCCCAAGGGCGGACCGGGCATGCGCGAGATGCTCGCCGTCACCGGCGCGATCAAGGGCGCCGGCCTCGGCAAGGACGTCCTGCTGCTCACCGACGGTCGCTTCTCGGGCGGGACGACGGGGCTGTGCATCGGCCACGTCGCGCCGGAGGCCACCGACGGCGGGCCGATCGCGTTCGTCCGCGACGGCGACGCGATCCGGCTGGACCTGCGCACCCGCACGCTCGACCTGCTGGTGGACGACGACGAGCTGGCCCGCCGCAAGGAGGGCTGGGCCGCGCCCGCGCCGCGCTACACCCGCGGTGTGCTGGCCAAGTACGCCAAGCTCGTCGGCTCGGCCGCGCAGGGCGCCATCTGCGGCTGAGGCCGGCTCGGTCCCGCCGAGAAGGCACTCCGTGCACGGCCTGCCGGCGTGGCGGCGCGTGTCGCGTGCACGGAGTGCCTTCTCGGCGGCCGGCCGGGACGGCGCACCCCCCGAACGGGTGACGGGCCGCCGGAGCGCCTCCACACGCGGGGCGGGGCTGCCGACACCTGCCGTGTGGAGAGGCTGAGGCGAGCGCTGCTCGCGGTCGCCGCGCTCGCGGGTGCTGCCTGCGCTGCCGCGGCGGTCCGGCCTGCGCTGGTCCCGGTGGCCTACGGCGCGGTGGCGGTGCTCGGCCTGGCCGGCAGCGGCGTCCTCTGGACCGTCGGGCGCAGGCAGTCGCCCCCGCGCCGGGGGTGGCGCCTCATCGCCGTCGCCCTCCTGTTCCCCGTCCTGGGCGCGCTGCTGGCGGCCGTCGCCCGGCCGTCGAGCCCGCTCGAGGTGGCCGTCCTCCGGTGGCTGCCCACGGTGCCCGGCTACCTGGTCGCGATCGCCGGCATCCTGACCCTGGTCGACCGCCGCCGGCTGCGCGCCGGGCTGCGCGGAGCCGTGGAGCTGGCGCTGTTCGTCACCGCCTGCCTGGTGGTCGTCCAGCTGCTGATCATCGGGCCGGGCGGCCGCTGGTCGTCGCTGGAGCTCGGGCAGCGGCTCGTCCTGGCCGCCGCCGTCGTCGCCACCTCGCTGACCATGGCCGCCGGGCTCACCCTGCTCGGTGTCGTGGAGGCGCACCGGCAGCGCATGGCGGTGGTGCTGCTCGGCGGCGCCTTCGTGCTCACCGTCGGCCGCGGGCTGTCCACCGCGGCGCTGCTGTTCACCGCGCACGGCGTCGCCGTCGTGAGCCAGTTCCTCGTCGTCGGCGGCCTCACCCTCGTGGTGCTGAGCGCCTTCGCCGATCCCGGCCAGGGGACCACCGGGCGCCGGGCGCGGGGGCGGGCCGGCCGGACCACCGAGCTGGGCCAGGTGCTGCCGCACGCCGCGATGGTCGTCGCCGTCACCACGGTCGGCACCGCCGCGGTGTTCGGCCACCAGCCCAGCGGGATCAGCTACGTCGGCGGGACGGCGTGCATCGTCCTGACCGGCGTCCACCGGTGGGTCACCGCTCGCGAGGAGCAGCGGCTGAGCGCGCACATCCGGCGCAACGAGGCCTACTTCCGCTCCCTGGTCGCCTCCGGCGCCGACGCCGCCGTGATCCTCGACGCCGAGCTGCGCCTGGTCTGGGCGTCCCCGGCGCTCGAGCGCATGCTGGGCGCCGCGGCGGTGCCGCTGCCCGGTCGCGCGCTGCTCGACGTCGTCCACCCCGACGACGCCGACGCGCTCGCCGCCGCGGTCCCGTCGGGGACCGCCGGGGACGAGGAGCGCGGCGGCGTCCTGCTGCTGCGCATGGCCGACTCCGCCGGCCGGTGGCGCAGCCTGGAGGCGAGCGTCTCCGACCTGCGCCGCGACCCCGACGTGGGCGCGGTCGTGCTGCACTGCCGCGACGTCACCGAGCGCGAGGCCCGCGAGGCGGCCCTGCGCGGCGTCGCCTACACCGACCCGATGACCGGCCTGCCGAACTCCGCGGGCCTCGAGCGGGCGCTGCAGGGCGCGCTCGCCGAGCCGGAGGACGACGGGGCCGGGAGCACGCTGCTGCTGATCGAGCTGGAGGGCCTCGCCGAGGTCCGGGAGTACGCCGGGCGGCACGTCGTCACCGCCGTGGAGGCCGAGGTGGGCCGGCGTTTGCGGGCGACGGTCCGGGCCGAGGACGTCGTCGCCCGGATGGGCTTCGGCGGCTTCGGCGTCCTGGCGCGCAGCGCGGGCACCGAGGCCGACCAGCTCGCCGACCGCTGCCTCGCCGTGGTCGAGCAGCCGATCGCGACCACCGCCGGCATCGTCGACCTGACCGCGAGCGTCGGCCTCGTCGTCCTGGCGCCCGACGTCGAGGTCGACGAGCTGCTCGCCCGCGGGGAGCTCGCCGTCCGCGCGGCGCGGGCCACCGGGCCCGGGGCGTCGGCGCGCTACACGCCGGCCCTCGGCGAGGCCGCCGCGCGCCGGCAGCGGCTGCTCGACGACCTGCACGGCGCGACGGCCCGCGGCGAGCTGTTCCTGCTGTTCTCGCCGATCGTCTCGCTGGAGGAGCAGCGGGTGACCGGCGTCGAGGCGCTGCTGGGCTGGCGGCACCCCGAGCTCGGCGACCTCGAGGCCGCCGAGTTCCTCCCCGTCGCCGAGCGCGCCGGCCTGGTGGGGGAGCTGCAGCGGTGGGCCCTGGACGAGGCGACGCGGGTGGCCGCCGGCCTGCCGGGCACCGGCGGCACCGCGCTGCGCCTGGGCGTCGACCTCGCCGCGTCCTACGTCGCGGGCGGCACGCTCGTGACCGACGTGGAGAACGCGCTGCACCGCTCCGGCCTGGCGCCCGAGCGGCTGGTCCTGGAGGTCCCCGAGGCGACGGCGGTCGCCGACGACGAGCGCATCGCGCTCGACATCGCCAGCGTCCGGCTGATGGGCGTGCACGTCGCGCTCGACCGCTTCGGTGCCGGCCGGTCGTCGCTGGCCAGCCTCACCCGGCTGCCCGTGGACATCCTCAAGCTGGACCGGTCGCTGCTGGCCCGCCTCGACCGCGACCCGCAGGACCGCGCGCTGTGCGAGTCGGTCGTCGGCATCGGCCGCGCGCTCGGCGTCGACGTCGTCGCCGAGGGCGTGGAGACGCCGGCGCAGCTGGCCACCCTGTGCAGCCTGTCCTGCGGCTTCGCCCAGGGCTTCCTGATCTCGCGCCCGCTGCCGCTCGCCGGGCTGATCGCGCTGCTGCGCGACCGGGCCGGGCAGCTCTGGCCGGGCATGGTGGGGCAGCGGTGAGCGGCTCGACCCCACCGGGCAGGGCCGCGGCGGTCCGGACGGCGACCGGCGTGCTGGCCGGCTCGACCGCCGTCGCCGCCGTCGAGCTCCTGCTCCCCGGCGCGGCGCCGCGCCTGTCCCCGGCGGTGCTGGCCGTGGCCACCTGGCTCGCGGCGGGCGCGCTGGCGCGGCGGTGCCGGCGGCTCCCCGCACCGGCGCGCCGGCCGTGGCAGCTGCTCACCGCCGTGGCGGTGCTGCTCGGCGCGGGGCAGGCCCTCAGCGCCGTCCACGCCGCCGGGGTCAACACCGGCGTCGGGGGCGTGCAGGACCTCCCGCTGGTGGCCGCGGTCCCGGTGGCGGTCGTGGCGTGCCTGCGCATGCTGCCCCCGGCGGACCCGGTGCCCGGCTTCCGCACGCGCGCCCTGCTCGACGGCGGCATCGTCGTCCTCGCCGTGGTCGTGCTGGCCCAGCTGCTGCTCACCGACGCGGTCGCCGCGACCGCGATCGTCGTCGAGGGGCTGATCTCCGTCGGCTACCCGGCGGTCGGTGGCGTGCTGTGCGGCCTCGGTCTCGCCGTGGTGACCGCCGTCCCGCCCGGGCGGCGGCCCGCGGCCGTGCGGCTGCTCGGCGCCTTCGTCGCGCTGACCGTCGTGGCGGTGAGCGGCGCCGTGGCCGTGGCGCACGACAGCACGGTGCTCGACGTGGTCACCGGGGTGGCCTGGCTCGGCATGGCCGGCCTCGCCGTCCGCGCCGCCGCCGTCGACGGCCCGGCCGCCGAGCGCGGCCCGGCCGAGCCGCCCCGGCTGCCCCTCGTCGGGGTCGTGACCAGCCACTGCACGGCCTCGGCGGTCTCGCTGGCGGTGATCGCCTGGCTGGTGCTGGACCGGCCCTTCCCCGCCGCCGGCGCCGCCGAGATGGCCGTGCTGCTGGTGCTCACGCTGGTGCGCAGCCTCCTGTGGGGGGCCGACGCCCGCCGGCTGACCGGCCGGCTGCAGCGGGCCGAGGCGCACTTCCGCGCGCTGGTCCACAGCGGCGGGGACGTCACCGTGGTCGTCGACGGCAGCGGCCGGATCACCTGGGCGTCGGGCGACGTGCGCGACCGGATCGGCTGGGCCGAGCAGGAGCTGATCGGCCGGTTCCTGTCCTCGCTGGTGCACGTCGGCGACCGCGCGGCCGCGGCCGGCCTGCTCGCCGCGTACCGCGACGGGGGAGAGCTGGCGCAGCTGCTGCCGGCCGCGGTCCGGGTGTACCCGCCGCGGGGCGCGTGGCGGCACGTGGAGATCGCCTCCGCGGCGCCCGGCCCGCACGGGCTGGTGCTGCACGTGCGCGCGCTCGGGCCGGCGCGCCGGTCCGCGCTGGAGCTGGAGCGGCTCGCCTACACCGACCACCTCACCGGCCTGCCGAACCGCCCGCGCCTGCTGTCGGCGCTGGAGGCGGCCCGCGACCGGGCGGGCTCGGGCGCCGAGGCCTGCGTGCTCATGATCGACCTCGACGGCTTCAAGCCGGTCAACGACGTCGCCGGCCACGACGCCGGGGACGACCTGCTGGTCCAGGTGGCCACGCGGCTGCGGCGGACCGTGCGCGACCGCGACCTGGTCGGCCGGCTGGGCGGCGACGAGTTCGCCGTGCTGGTGCGGTCGGGGGCCGACGAGGCCACCGCCCTCGCCGAGCGCATCGTCGCCGAGCTGCGCGACCTGCGGCCCACCGCGCCGGCCGGCGGGCACGGCGACGAGCTGGTCTTCGACGTCTCGGGCAGCGTGGGGGTGGCCGAGCTCGACCCGGCCGAGGACGTCGCGACGACGCTGCGGCACGCGGACCTGGCGCTGCGCGCGGCCAAGCTGGCCGGGAAGAGCTGCGTGCGCCGGTACGTGGACACGCCCGACGACGCGGCCGGACGGCGGGCGGTGCTGGCCCGCGACCTGCCGGCGGCGATCGAGCGGGGCCAGCTGCGCCTGGTCTTCCAGCCGGTCGTCGGCGTGGCCGAGGGCCGGGTGCTCGGGCTCGAGGCGCTGGTGCGCTGGGAGCACCCGGAGCTGGGCACCGTCCCGCCGCACGAGTTCATCTCCCTGGCCGAGGCCGACGGGCTGGTCGTCCCGCTGCAGCGGTGGGTGCTGCGCGAGGCGACCGGCACCGTGGCCCCGCTGCTCGCCGAGGGCCGCGACCTCAAGCTGGGGCTCAACGTCTCGATCCGGCACCTCCAGGCCGGCTCGCTGGCCGCCGACGTGGCGCGGGCGCTCGCGGAGAGCGGTGTGCCGCCCCACCGGCTCATGGTCGAGCTCACCGAGTCGGTGCTCATGAGCGCCGAGGACCGCTTCGAGGGCGACCTGTCGACGCTGCGGGACATGGGCGTGGTCATCTCGCTGGACGACTTCGGCAAGGGCTACTCCTCGCTGGCCCGCCTCGCCCGCCTGCCCGTGGACGTGATCAAGATGGACAGCGCCTTCGTGGGGCACATCGTCGACGACCCCCGCAGCGCCGCGCTGGTCGGCAGCGTCGTCGAGCTGGGCCGGACCCTGGGCATGGACGTCGTCGCCGAGGGCGTGGAGACCCAGGGGCAGCTCGACGCGCTGCGCGCGCTGGGCTGCCGGTTCCTCCAGGGCTACCTGCTCGGCGCGCCGGTGCCGTCCGAGCAGCTGCGCGCGGTGATCGACGGCTTCGACGCCGACGTGCTCCGACCCGGCGCCGGTCTCACGGATCAGGCGCTGGCTGTCCACTGAGTGGGACGGCCTGGTTGACGGGCGCACCCTCCAGGGCGCACAGTGTCGGGGTGCGCCCTGCCCGCCTCGTAGTCGCCTAGCGCGTCGGTCCCCGCGACCGACGCGCTGACCCTTCGTGCCCGCGGCACGAGGGGTTTTTTGTTGGCCGGGGGCGCCCCGCACCCGGCCGGCCGCATCCACCCGCACACCGCACGGCCCGCGCCCCAGGAGAATCGCCGCGATGAGCACCACCACCCCCAGCGAGTCCGCCAGCCGCGACGCAGCCGCGTCCCTGGCCGGCGTCGAGACGACGGCCAGGCCGGCGGACCGGACGCCGGAGCCGATGAGCGGCATCACCGGGGCGCAGAGCCTCGTCCGCTCTCTCGAGGCCGTCGGGGTCGAGGTGATCTTCGGCATCCCGGGCGGCGCGATCCTGCCCGCGTACGACCCGCTGTTCGACTCCTCGGTGCGGCACGTGCTGGTCCGGCACGAGCAGGGCGCCGGGCACGCCGCCACCGGTTACGCCCAGGCCACCGGCCGGGTCGGCGTCTGCATGGCGACCTCCGGGCCGGGCGCGACCAACCTGGTCACCCCGCTGGCCGACGCGCACATGGACTCGGTGCCGGTCGTGGCCATCACCGGCCAGGTGCCCAGCGGCGCCATCGGCACCGACGCCTTCCAGGAAGCCGACATCCGCGGCATCACGATGCCGGTCACCAAGCACAACTTCCTGGTCACCGACCCCGACGAGATCCCGCAGCGGATCGCCGAGGCGTTCCACCTGGCGGCCACCGGCCGGCCCGGTCCCGTCCTGGTCGACATCTCCAAGGACGCCCTGCAGGGGACGACGGACTTCTCCTGGCCGCCCCGGCTGGAGCTGCCCGGGTACAAGCCGACGACCCGGCCGCACGGCAAGCAGGTCCGCGAGGCGGCGCAGCTGATCGCCGCGGCCCGCCGGCCCGTGCTCTACGTCGGCGGGGGCGTGCTCAAGGCGCACGCCACCGCGGAGCTGGCCGAGCTGGCCGAGCTCACGGGGGCGCCGGTCGTGACCACGCTGATGGCGCGCGGGGCGTTCCCCGACAGCAACCGCCAGCACCTGGGCATGCCGGGCATGCACGGCACGGTCGCCGCGGTCACCGCGCTGCAGAAGGCCGACGTCATCGTCGCCCTCGGCGCCCGCTTCGACGACCGGGTGACCGGCAACCTGGCGAGCTTCGCGCCCGGCGCGCTGGTGGTGCACGCCGACATCGACCCGGCCGAGATCGGCAAGAACCGCAAGGCCGACGTCCCGATCGTCGGCGACGCCAAGGAGACGATCGCCCAGCTCGTCGACGCGCTGCGCGCCGAGCACGCGGCCGGGCGCACGCCCGACCTCGCCGGCTGGTGGGCCCAGCTGGACAGCTGGCGGGAGAAGTACCCGCTCGGCTACGACTGGCCGGAGGACGGCTCGCTGTCGCCGCAGTACGTCATCGAGCGGCTGGGCCGGATCGCCGGGCCGGACGCGATCTACGCCGCCGGCGTCGGCCAGCACCAGATGTGGGCCGCGCAGTTCATCTCCTACGAGAAGCCCGGCACGTGGCTCAACAGCGGCGGTCTCGGGACGATGGGCTACGCCGTCCCCGCCGCGATGGGCGCCAAGTACGGCCGCCCGGACACCACCGTGTGGGCCATCGACGGCGACGGCTGCTTCCAGATGACCAACCAGGAGCTGGCCACCTGCGCGATCGAGGGCATCCCGGTCAAGGTCGCGATCATCAACAACGGCAACCTCGGCATGGTCCGCCAGTGGCAGACCCTCTTCTACGAGGGCCGCTACTCCAACACGAAGCTGCACGTGCAGGACGAGCACGGCAGGCCGCGCCCGGTCCGGATCCCGGACTTCGTGCTCCTGGCCGAGGCGATGGGCTGCGTGGGCCTGCGCTGCGAGAGCAAGGACGACGTCGACGCCGTCATCGAGAAGGCGATGGCGATCGACGACGCCCCGGTCGTCATCGACTTCGTCGTCGGTCACGACGCGCAGGTCTGGCCGATGGTCGCCGCCGGCGCCAGCAACGACGACATCCTGGCCGCGCGCGACGTGCGCCCGGTCTTCGGCGACGACCAGGTGTAAGGACCCCTTCCTCCCCACCCCCTCGCGAGCTCGGGGGCGGGCCCCTGGGAGGGGGCCGCCGCTGCTGGCGATGCGCTTCGAAAGGAACGTTGGCACATGACCCGCCACACGTTGTCGGTCCTCGTCGAGAACAAGTCCGGCGTCCTGGCCCGCGTCTCGGCGCTGTTCAGCCGCCGCGGCTTCAACATCGAGTCGCTGGCCGTCGGGCCGACGGAGAACCCCGACCTCTCCCGCATGACGATCGTCGCCGACGCCGAGTCGGCGCCGCTGGAGCAGATCACCAAGCAGCTCAACAAGCTGATCGAGGTGATCAAGATCGTCGAGCTGGAGGAGGGCGCCGCCGTCCAGCGCGAACTGCTGCTGGTCAAGGTCCGCGCACCGCTGGCCGACCGCACCCAGGTGCTGCAGACCGCCGAGCTCTTCCGGGCCCGCGTGGTCGACGTCAACACCGACACGGTGACCCTCGAGGCCACCGGCACCCCCGACAAGCTCCAGGCGCTGCTGGCCGTCCTGGCCCCGCTCGGGATCAAGGAGATGGCGCAGTCGGGCACCGTCGCCCTGGGCCGGGGTCCGCGCTCGATGTCGGGCGCCGGTACCTTGCGCCCGGTCGAACGCACCGCCTGAAGCCGAACACCCCCGCGTCAACGCGCACGCACCCACCGAAGGAGAGCACCACCGCATGGCCGCCGAGATCTTCTACGACGACGACGCCGACCTCTCGATCATCCAGGGGCGCACCGTCGCCGTCCTGGGCTACGGCAGCCAGGGGCACGCGCACGCCCTGTCGCTGCGCGACTCCGGGGTCGACGTCCGCGTCGGCCTCCCCGAGGGCTCCTCGAGCCGCGCCAAGGCCGAGGCCGAGGGCCTGCGCGTGGTCACGCCGGCCGAGGCGGCCGCCGAGGCCGACCTGATCATGATCCTCGTGCCCGACCACGTGCAGCGGCACGTGTACGCCGAGGCCGTCGAGCCCAACCTGCAGGACGGCGACGCCCTCTTCTTCGGGCACGGCTTCAACATCCGCTTCGGCTACATCAAGCCGCCGGCGGGCGTGGACGTCGCGATGGTCGCCCCCAAGGGCCCCGGCCACCTGGTGCGGCGCGAGTTCGAGAACGGCAAGGGCGTGCCCTGCCTGGTCGCCGTCGAGCAGGACGCGAGCGGGTCGGCGCTGCAGCTGGCGCTGTCGTACGCCAAGGCGATCGGCGGCACCCGCGCCGGCGTCATCAAGACCACCTTCGCCGAGGAGACCGAGACCGACCTGTTCGGCGAGCAGGCCGTGCTGTGCGGCGGCATGTCGGCGCTGGTCGCCGCGGGCTTCGAGACCCTCACCGAGGCCGGCTACCAGCCGGAGGTCGCCTACTTCGAGTGCCTGCACGAGCTGAAGCTGATCGTCGACCTCATGTACGAGGGCGGCATCGCCAAGCAGCGCTGGTCGGTGTCGGACACCGCCGAGTACGGCGACTACACCACCGGCCCGAAGATCATCGACGAGCACGTCAAGGCGACGATGCAGGACGTCCTCGCCGCCATCAAGGACGGCTCGTGGGCCGCGTCGTTCATCGCCGACCAGGACGCCGGCGCGCCGGACTTCAAGCGCCGCCGGGCCGAGGCCGAGGCGCACCCGATCGAGGAGACGGGGCGCAAGCTGCGCGGCCTGATGAGCTGGGTGTCGGCGTCCGACGACTACACCGGGACCGCCGCCCGCCACTGAGCGAGCGCACGAGAAGGGCCCCCGCTGCCGACCCGCAGCGGGGGCCCTTCTCGGTGGAGCGGCCCGTCCGGGGCCCACCCCGAGCTCGCCAGGGTGGGGAGGACGGGGTCCTCTCAGTAGCTCTGGCCCCGAGCGGCGAAGTACTGCTTGGACGCCGGCTGCATCAGCAGGGCGATGATGACGCCGGGCAGGATGAAGCCGAGGACGCCGCTGAACGCCGAGCCGCCGTCCTGGGCGATCGAGATGATCAGCGAGATCAGGTTGATCACGACGGCGGCGTAGCAGATGTAGAGCAGCAGCTTCGGCGGCTTGCCGGTGAGCACGAAGATGCCGCCGACGAGCAGGCCGATCGACAGCAGCAGCGACAGCAGGATGACGAGGCCGAGCAGACCCGAGAGGGCGAAGGCCACGCTCAGCGCGATCAGGCCGAAGAGCGCGCCCAGGCCGCCCCAGACGATGCCGACGACCGCTGCCGCGGTCACCATGCCGGGGCGCTGACCGGTGGGGGCGCCGTAACCCGCCGGACCGCCGGTGTAGGCGGGCGCCGGCTGGTAGCCCTGGGGCTGGTAGCCCTGCGGCTGGTAGCCGCCCTGCTGCGGAGCGCCCCAGCCGGGCTGACCCTGAGGAGCACCCCCCTGCGGGTAGTTCGGGTCGGAACCGGGGGTGGGGGTGGTCATCTGGTCGTTTCCTCCTGGGACGTGCAGCCGCCCGGTCGGGCGGTCGGCGGCGGAGTGTAGGGGGACGCGCACCGCCGTGGAGCGATGCGCGCTGTGCGTGACGCGGCCGTGACCCACCGCGGGGCGCCGGCAGCGCCGGGGGTGCTCACCGGCCGCGCTGCGCCCGGGACGCCTGGAAGAACGAGCTCGCCGCCCGGTTCGACAGCAGGACGACGATCAGGATCGAGATCACGAACAGGACCAGGAACAGCACGACCCCGCCGGCGCCGCTCTCGTCGACGCTGGCCAGGCTGCCGAAGAAGAAGAACCCGGTGGTCGCGATGGCGATGGAGCCGCCCACGATCAGCAGCACGCGGCTGCGGCCGGACAGCGCCCAGGCCGAGCCCCAGAACATGACGACGGTCCACGCGAGCGCGAGGATCCCGAAGACGATCGCGATGCCGGCGGCGGCACCGACGAGGTCCCCGAAACCGGGCAGCGCCTCGTCGGCGTCGCCGGCCGCGCCCCCGAAGAGGGCGCCCGCGAATACGAACAGGACGGTGACGAGGGCGCCGAGGGCGCCGAAGATGAAGCCGAAGACGGCGGCGGTGGTGACGCCGCCGGGCTTGGCCGGCCGGCCGCCGGAGTACTGGCCGTAGGGCTGCGGCGACCCCGGGGCGCCGTAGGCGGCGGGCTGCTGCTGCCCGTAGGGGGCGGCCTGGTACTGGGGCTGCTGGCCGTAGGCGGGCTGCTGCCCGTACTGGGGCTGCTGGCCGTGCTGGGGCTGGCCGTACGACGGCTGCTGCCCGTACGGGTTGTTCTGCTCGGTCATGATCTCCTCCGTCGGCGGGGGGGTGCCGACTCTCCGGCGGCCAGGATGGGGGTCGGTCCACCCCAGGGCAAGCAGGCGTCACCCCACGAGGGTGGTGTCGCTCCAGGTACCCCCGGGCGCCCGCACGAGCGGCCTCCCTAGGCTGTCCTCCCGTGACAGCCACCCAGTCCGGGACCGCGCCCGTCGTCCTGATCGCCGAAGAGCTCGCCCCCAGCGTCCTCGAGGTGCTCGGCGACGAGGTGGAGATCCGGCACGTCGACGGGGCCGACCGGGCCGCCCTCCTGCCGGCCCTGGCCGACGCCGCGGCGGTGATGATCCGCAGCGCCACGCAGATCGACGCCGAGGCCCTGACCGCCGCGCCGAACCTGAAGGTCGTCGCCCGCGCCGGCATCGGGCTGGACAACGTCGACGTCGCCGCGGCCACCGAGCGCGGCGTCATGGTGGTCAACGCGCCGACGTCGAACATCGTCAGCGCCGCCGAGCACGCCGTCGCGCTGCTGCTCGCCGCCGCGCGGCACATCCCCGCGGCCGACGCCTCGCTGCGCGAGGGCCAGTGGAAGCGGTCGAAGTTCACCGGCGTCGAGGTCACCGAGAAGGTCGTCGGCGTGGTGGGCCTCGGCCGCATCGGCGTCCTCGTCGCGCAGCGGCTGGCCGCCTTCGGCGTCGAGCTGATCGCCTACGACCCCTACATCCAGCCCGGCCGCGCCGCGCAGCTGGGCGTGCGGCTGGTCCCGCTCGAGGAGCTGCTGCGCACCGCCGACTTCATCACCATCCACCTGCCCAAGACACCGGAGACCGTCGGGCTGATCGGCGCCGCCGAGCTGGCCACGACCAAGCGCGGCGTGATCATCGTCAACGCCGCCCGCGGCGGGCTGGTCGACGAGGCGGCCCTGGTCGACGCGCTCAAGGCCGGTCAGGTCGGCGCGGCCGGCATCGACGTGTACGCCAAGGAGCCGTGCACCGACAGCCCGCTGTTCGAGCTGCCGAACACCGTGGTCACGCCGCACCTCGGGGCGTCGACGACCGAGGCGCAGGACAAGGCCGGCAAGGCGGTCGCGCGCTCGGTGCGCCTGGCGCTGCAGGGCGAGTTCGTGCCCGACGCGGTCAACGTCCAGGCCGGCGGGGTGGTGGCCGAGGACGTCCGCCCCGGGCTGCCGCTGGCCGAGAAGCTGGGCCGGCTGTTCACCGCGGTCGCCGGCGGGCTGGCCCAGTCGGTGAACGTCGAGGTGCGCGGCAAGCTCGCCGAGTTCGACGACTCGGTCCTGCAGCTCGCCGTCCTCAAGGGCGTGTTCTCCGACGTCGTCGAGGAGCAGGTCACCTACGTCAACGCGCCGCTGCTCGCCGAGCAGCGGGGCCTGGAGGTCGCGCTGACCAGCGACCTGGAGAGCCCCACCTTCCGCAACCTGGTCACCGTCCGCGGCGCGATGGCCGACGGCACGCAGGTCGCCGTCTCCGGGACGCTCTACGGCAAGAACCAGGTGCCGCGGCTGACCGAGGTGGGCGGGTTCGAGATCGACCTCGAGGCGTCGGGCTACCTGCTGTTCTTCGTCTACACCGACCGGCCCGGCGTGGTCGGCGCGGTCGGCGCCGCCCTGGGCGAGGCGGGCGTGAACATCGCCGGCGCGCAGGTCAGCCGGACGACGCGCGGCGGGGAGGCGCTCATGGCGGTCACCGTCGACAACCCGGTGCCCGGCGACCTGCTGGCCGACATCGCCGGCCGCATCGGCGCGCGCGAGGCCCGTGCCGCAGACCTCACGACCTCCTGACCTAGGGTCTCGACCATGCGCCTGGCAGTGATCCCTGGAGACGGCATCGGCCCGGAGGTGGTGGCCGAGGGCCTCAAGGTCCTCCGCGAGGTGGTGCCCGACGTCGAGACCACCGACTACGACCTCGGGGCGGCCCGCTGGCAGCGCACCGGTGAGCTGCTGCCCGACACGGTGCTCGACGAGCTGCGCCAGCACGACGCGATCCTGCTCGGCGCGATCGGCGACCCGGGCGTGCCCAGCGGCATCCTCGAGCGCGGCCTGCTGCTCCGGCTGCGCTTCGAGCTCGACCACCACGTCAACCTGCGCCCGGCGCGGCTGTTCGACGGGGTGGAGAGCCCGCTCGCCGACCCGGGGTCGATCGACATGCTCTGCATCCGCGAGGGCACCGAGGGGCTCTACGCCGGCACCGGCGGCGTGCTGCGCCGCGACACCCCGCAGGAGATCGCGACCGAGGTCAGCGTCAACACCGCGTTCGGGGTCGAGCGCGTCGTCCGGTACGCGTTCGAGCGGGCCGTGGCCCGGCCGCGCAAGCACCTGACGCTGATCCACAAGACGAACGTGCTCACCCACGCCGGCGGCCTCTGGTCGCGGACGGTGGAGGAGGTCGCGGTGGAGTTCCCCGAGGTCACCGTGGCGTACCAGCACGTCGACGCGGCGTCGATGTTCTTCATCACCGACCCGGGCCGCTACGACGTGATCGTGACCGACAACCTGTTCGGCGACATCGTCACCGACGTCGCCGCGGCGGTCACCGGCGGCATCGGGCTGGCGGCCAGCGGCAACCTCGACGTGTCCGGCACCCACCCGAGCATGTTCGAGCCGGTGCACGGCTCGGCTCCCGACATCGCCGGCGCGGGCACGGCCGACCCCACCGCCACGGTGCTCTCGGTCGGCCTGCTGCTGGAGCACCTGGGCCGCGCCGACGAGGCCCGCAAGGTCAACGCCGCGGTCGCCTTCGAGCTGTCCACCCGCGCGTCGAGGGGCCCGGTGCGCACCGCCGAGGTGGGCGACCGGCTGGCGGCGCTGGTCGGCGGGGGAGAAGCGGCGCGCGCCTGACCCGCGCGCGGCCGCCGTGCCGGATCAGCCCGCGGCGCTGCGGGCCGGGCCCTCGTCGGCGGCCGACGTCCGCAGCAGGTACCTGAGGATGAAGTCGTGCGAGGTCTCCAGGTGCGCGCGGGTCAGGTCGGCCACCTCGCGGGGGTCCCCGCGGTGGACGGCGGCGAGGATCTGCCGGTGCTCCTCGTGCAGGTGCTCGACGTCGCCGATGACCTCGAGGTGCAGGTAGACGTAGCGGTCGGTGAGCCGGCGCAGCTGCTCGGTCAGCTCCACCATCCGCGGGCGGTCGGCGCGGGTGTAGACCAGCGCGTGGAAGGCCGCGTTGGCCTCCAGCCACTCCGCCGGCCCGATGTCCTCGGCCTCCATGCGGCGCAGCAGCGCGGCCATCTGGGTGGTCTCCGCCCGGCCGACGTTCGGCACGGCGATGGCCGTGACCACCGGCTCGATCGCCTCGCGCATCTCGTAGAGCTCCTGCAGCTCCCGGATCGACAGCCCCGTCACGACCGCGCCGGAGACGCCGAGCTCGACGAGCCCCTCCGCGGCCAGCACGCGCAGGGCGTCCCGCACCGGGATCCGGCTGACGCCGTACTCCGCCGCGATGTCGGACTGGGACAGCAGCGTGCCCGGGGCCAGCGCGCCGGTCCGCAGCCGGTCGCGCAGCCCCTCCGCGACCCGGTTGCCGGCTGACTGCTCGCTCATCGTCAGCTCGACGTGGGGAAGTGGTAGCTGGCCGCGACCGCCGGCCAGCGCTCGGTCACGACCTTGGTGCGGGTGTAGAAGTCGACGCCGTCCGGACCGTGGATCCGGCTCTGCCCGAACAGCGAGTCCTTCCAGCCGCCGAACGAGTAGTAGGCCATGGGCACGGGGATCGGCACGTTGACGCCGATCATGCCGACCGTCACCTCGCGCTGGAACCGGCGGGCGGCGGCGCCGCTGGACGTGAAGATCGCCGTGCCGTTGCCGTAGGGGTTGGCGTTGATCAGCGCGATCGCCTCGTCGACCGTCCCCGCGCGGACGACGGACAGCACCGGGCCGAAGATCTCGTCGCGGTAGGCGTCCATCGCCGGCGTCACGTGGTCGAGGACGCTCGGGCCGATGAAGAACCCGTCCTCGTGCCCGGGCACCACCAGGCCGCGCCCGTCGACGGCCACCCGCGCGCCCTGCCGCAGGCCGGCCTCGACGTAGCCGGCGATCCGGTCCCGCGCCTCGCGGGTGACGATCGGGCCCATCTCGCTCGCCGGGTCGCGGCCCGGGCCCACCGTGACCGCCGCGGCCTTCGCCGAGACGGCCTCGACGAGCGCGTCGCCCGCCCGGCCCACGGTCACCGCGGCCGAGATCGCCATGCACCGCTCGCCGGCCGAGCCGAAGGCGGCCGCGACCAGGTGGTCGGAGGCGTGCTCGACGTCGGCGTCGGGCAGCACCACCGCGTGGTTCTTGGCGCCGCCGAGGGCCTGCACCCGCTTGCCGGCCGCGGTGCCGCGCGCGTGCACGTAGCGGGCGATGGGCGTGGAGCCGACGAAGGAGACGGCGGCGACGCCCGGGTGGTCGAGCAGGGCGTCGACGACCTCCTTGCCGCCCTGGACGACGTTGAAGACGCCGTCGGGCAGCCCCGCCTCCTGCCACAGCTCGGCCACCAGCAGCGAGGGGGAGGGGTCGCGCTCGCTGGGCTTGAGCACGAACGTGTTGCCGCAGGCGATGGCGACGGGGTGCATCCACATCGGCACCATCACCGGGAAGTTGAACGGCGTGATCCCCGCGACGACGCCCAGCGGCTGGCGGAACGAGAAGACGTCGACGTCGGTCGAGGCCTGGTCGGAGTACGAGCCCTTGAGCAGGTGCGGGATGCCGCAGGCGAACTCCACGACCTCCAGCCCCCGCTCCACCTCGCCGCGCGCGTCGGAGAGGACCTTGCCGTGCTCGGCGCTGATCAGCTCGGCGAGCTCGCCGACGCGCGCGGCCACCAGCTCGCGGAAGGCGAAGAGCACCTTCGCCCGCCGGGAGAGCGAGGACTGCGACCACTCTTGGAAGGCGGTGGCGGCGACCCGCACCGCCTCCTCGACGTCGGCCGGCGTCCCCAGCACCACCTCGGCCTGCTGGGCGCCGGTGGCCGGGTCCCAGACGGGCGCGGTGCCGCCGGGGCTGCCGGCGGTCGGCTTGCCGCCGATCCAGTGGTCGAGGGTGCGCACCGGGCTCATGATTCACCACGGCGCAGCGAGCCGACCACCAGCCGGTCGATGCTCATGTCCAGCGCCTGGTCGTCGCCCACCGCGGCGAACGCCCGCAGCATGTCGCGGATCTCGGCGTGCACGCGCGGGCTGCGGGCGCGCAGCTGGGCGACCCGCTCGTCGACGTCCTTGGCCAGCTCCTCGGCGGAGCCGACTACGGCGTTGAGCAGGCCGAGCTCGACGGCGCGGGCGGCGGGGACCGGCTCGCCGGTGGCGGTGAGCCAGAAGGCCTGCCGCGCGCCGACCACCCGCGGCAGCCAGGCGAGCACGAGCGCGGGGGCCAGCCCCAGGGAGACCTCCGGGAAGGAGAACCGGGCGTCGGCGACGGCCACCGACACGTCGCAGGCGGCGACCACGCCGACGCCGAAGCCGGCCGCGTCGCCCTGGACCTCCGCCACGGTGACCAGCCGGGTGCCGCGGAACGCGCGGGTGGCGGCCACCAGCGTCTCGGCCTCGCCGCGCACGACGCCGGGCGCGGTGCTGGTCCCGCCCCGCTCGCGGCCCCGGCAGAACGCCTCGCCGACCGAGCGCACCCGCAGCACGTGGGCGTCCTCCGGCGGGTCGGTCAGGTACGCCGTGAGCTCGCGCAGGTCGGCCAGGGTGAACAGGTTCTCCGGCCCGCGGTCGAGCTCGGCGACGGCGACGCCGTCGCGGACCGGGGAGATCGTGAAGCCGGCCATCAGTTCAGCCGCCCCGTGGCGCGGCCGCCGTACCAGTCGACGTCGTCGGCGGCGGTGCGGACGGTGACCGCCCGGACGTGGGTGAAGTCGTGGAAGGACTCCCAGCCGCCCTCGCGCCCGGTGCCGCTCTCCTTGAGCCCGCCCCACGGCGAGGAGGGGTCGAGCCGGTGGTGGTCGTTGACCCACACCATGCCCATCTCCAGCTGCTGCGCCACCCGGTGGGCCCGCGCGACGTCGCGCGTCCAGATGGCCGAGCCGAGGGCGAACGGCGAGTCGTTGGCCTGCCGGATCGCGTCGTCCTCGTCCTCGAAGGGAATCACCACGACGACCGGGCCGAAGATCTCCTGCCGGGCGATCTCCATGTCGTTGCGCACGTCGGCGAGGACGGTCGGCTCGAGGAAGAAGCCGCCGGGCAGGCCGGGGACGTCGGCGGCCCGGCCGCCGGTGACCAGCCGGGCGCCCTCGGCGACCCCGCGCTCGACGGCGCCGAGGATGCGGGTCCTGGCCCGCTCGGAGATGACCGGGCCGAGCTGCGTCCCGGCCAGCGTGGGATCGCCGATCCGGATCTGCCGGGCCTGGGTGGCGAGCCCGTCGACGACGTCGTCGTAGATGCCGCGCTGCACCAGCAGGCGGCTGCCGGCGATGCAGGTCTGGCCCGCGCCGATGAAGCCGGCGAACGCCGCACCGCGCGCGGCCGTGTCGACCGGGGTGTCGTCGAAGACCAGCACCGGCGACTTGCCGCCCAGCTCGAGGGTGGCCTTGGCGAAGCGCCCGGCGGCGGCCAGCGAGATGGCCCGGCCCACCTCCGTGCCGCCGGTGAAGACGATCTTCGCGACCCGCGGGTGCTCGGCCAGCGCGGCACCGGCGGTGGCGCCGAGGCCGTTGATGACGTTGAGCACGCCCGGCGGGATCCCGGCGTCGGCGGCGATGTCGGCGAGGAGCATCGCGGTGAGCGGGGTCTGCTCGGAGGGCTTGAGGACCACGCTGTTGCCCGTGGCCAGGGCCGGGGCGAGGCTCTTCGAGGCGATCATCATCGGGTGGTTGAAGGGCGCGAGGATGCCCACCACGCCCAGCGGGAACCGGCTCGTGTACGAGTGGTAGTCGCCCCGCATCGGCACGACCGCGTCGCGGTCGGCCAGCAGCAGCGCGGCGTTGTAGCGGTACCACTCCGAGAGGCGGGTGATCTGCGCCTTGGTCTCGGTGATCGGCCGCCCGTTGTTCATCGTCTCGAGCTTGTAGAGGTCCTCCATCCGAGCCTCGATGCCGTCCGCGAACCGCTGCACGATCCGCGCGCGGTCGTGGATGGGCATCCGGCTCCACACCCCCGACCGGAACGTCTCGTCGGCCACCCGCACCGCGGCGTCGACGTCCTCGGCGTCGGCGGCGGCGACCGACGCGAAGACCTCACCGGTCGCCGGGTTGACGACGTCGAGCGGCGCGGCCCGGCCGGGCAGCAGCCGGCCGCCGATCCGGAGGCCGGTCGGGAGGGAGGCGACCGGGAGCTCCACCACCGAGGGGGAGGACGAGAGGGTCACGGGGACTCCTGGGGGACGGACGGTGCCGTATACAGCAACGGCTCGATGGATACGACCCTAGGCCAGGGGCTCGCCCACCCGCAAGGACCCCGGGCGGGCACCCCCGCCCGGCAGGAAGCGGCCGGCGCGCTCGCCGCGCGGGCGCCCCTCCTCGGCCACGAGCACGCCGCGCAGGTACGTCCGCACCACCCGTCCGCGCACCTCGCGGCCGTCGAACGGGGTCCAGCCGGCCTTGGACAGCACGTCGGCGGAGCGCAGCGTGCGCTCGGCGCCCGGGTCGACGAGGGCGAGGTCGGCGTCGGCGCCGACGGCGATCCGCCCCTTGCGCGGCCACAGCCCGTAGACCTGCGCCGGCCGCTCGCAGTAGACCCGGACGACGTCCTCGTAGGACAGGTGCCCGCGGGCCGCGGCGTCGAGGAGCAGGGACATCGTGCTGTCCAGCCCGGGCAGCCCGAAGTGGACGTTCCAGATGTCCCCGGCCCGCTTCTGCTCCAGCGTCGACGGCGCGTGGTCGGTGGACATGTGGGTGAGGACGCCGCCGCGCAGCAGCGCCCACATCTCCGCCTCGTCCGCGTCGGTGCGGGCGCGGGCGGGCGGGGTGAACTTGCGCAGCGCCCCGTGCTCGAGCACCTCGTCCTCGCGCAGCAGGAAGTACTGCGGGCACCCCTCGGCGTGCAGTGCGGCGCCCCGGGCGCGCTCGCCCCGCAGGTAGTCGGCCACCTCCGGGTGGCTGACGTGCGCGACCGCGGCCCGCGCGCCGGTCCGCCGGACGAGCAGGCCGGCGACGGCCGCGGCGACGAGCTCGGCGTCGCGGCTGCGCCAGTCGGGGACGACGCCGCCGTCCACCCGGCCCTCCGCGCGCAGGAGGTTCTCGGCCGCCTCGGTCAGGGACTCGTCCTCGCAGTGCAGCAGGCTCACCGCGCCGACCTGCGCCGTGGCCGTCAGGTGCTGGTGCAGCCGTGCCGCGTCGTGCCCCGGGACGCCGTGCGTGGTGCAGGTGAAGACCTTGAAGAAGGTGACGCCGGCCGCCCAGAGCGCGGCCACCTCCCCGGCGGCGCCCGGCCAGGCGTGCGCGGCGAGGCCGAAGTCGACCTCGGACCGGTCGCGCAGGTGGGCGGTCTTCTCCCGGAGGTCGTCGACGGTGCGCACCGGCGTGCCGTGGGTGTGCTCCACGATCGTGGTCACGCCCGCGGCCGCGGCCGCCGACGTGCCGGTCGGGAAGTCCTCCCGCTCCGGGCTGCCCGGGTCCATGAGGTGCACGTGCGTGTCGACCCCTCCCGGGAGGACCAGCAGCCCGGCGGCGTCGACGGTCCGGCGCGCGGCGGGCGTGCCGGGCCCGACGTGCGCGACGACGCCGTCGCGGACGCCCACCGACAGCCGCCGCCGTCCCGTCGGCGAGACGACGGTGCCACCGGCGATCAGCAGGTCGAGGTCGGGCATGAGGGGCTCCTCCTCGGGGGCGGGCCCGGACGGGCCGTACGGTGGGCGCCCGCCGGGGCGGCCGGCGCGACGGGAGGTGCGGACGGGTGGGCAGCAGGGCGCGGGTGGCGGTGGCGTCGCTGGGCGGCACCATCACGATGACGCCGGGGTCCGGCGGGTCCGGGGTCGTGCCGTCGCTCTCGGCGGAGGACCTGGTGCGCGCCGTCCCCGGGCTGGACGGCGTCGCCGACCTCGCGGCCACCACCCTGCGGACCCAACCCGGCGCGTGGCTGACCGCCCTCGACGTCGTGGCGGTCGCGGAGTGGGCCCGGGACCAGCGGGCCGACGGGGTCGTCGTCGTCCAGGGCACCGACACCATCGAGGAGACCGCCTACCTGCTGGACCTGCTGTGGGACCGGCCGGAGCCCCTGGTGGTCACGGGCGCGATGCGGCCGGCCGGCGCGGCGGGCGCCGACGGGCCGGGCAACCTGCTGGCCGCCGCCGTCGTGGCCGCCGCCCCGGCCGCCCGGGGGCGCGGGGCGCTCGTCGTCCTCGCCGACGACGTGCACGCCGCGGCCCTGGTCCGCAAGACCGACGCGATCGCCCCGCACGCCTTCGGCTCGCCGTCGTTCGGCCCGGTCGGGCGGGTGCACGAGGGCACGGTCACCTTCGCCGCGCCGGCGGCGCGCTGGCCGGCGCTGCCCGGCCCCCGGACCGGCGCCGACCCGCGGGTGGCCCTGCTCGAGACGCACCTGGGCGACCGCGGCGAGCTGCTGCGGCTGGTGGCCGAGGCCGGCCACGACGGCGTCGTGCTGGCCGGCTTCGGCGCCGGGCACGTGTCGGCGGCCCTGGCCGACGTGGTCGAGGAGGCGGCCGCGACCCGGCCCGTCGTCCTGGCCGGGCGCACGGGCGCCGGTCCGGTGCTGCACCGCACCTACGGCTTCGCCGGCTCGGAGCAGGACCTGCTGGCCCGCGGTGCGGTGCCGGCGGGCTGGCTGGACGCGCGCAAGGCCCGGCTGCTGCTGTGGGCGCTGCTCGCCGGGGGCGCCGGGCCCGACGAGGTGCGGCGGACCGTGCGGGCCCGCGGCGCCGCGCCCACCGGTCCGGTGGGCTGACCCGCCGCGGGTCAGAGCCGGCCGCCGGTCTGCTCGAGGATCTGCCGCACGCGCTGCTTGGCCAGCTCGGTGTACCGGTAGACGGCGGCCCGGGCGGCGTCCTTGTCCCCCCGCTCCACCCCTTCGGTGATGCCGCGCTGGGCCTCGACGAAGCTCTGCGAGGTCACCGGCGTGACCCCGAAGCTGCGGGTCATCACCGACTTGATGTGCAGCTGGGCGAACGCCGTCGTCAGCGGCGCGCTGTGGGCCAGCGAGACCAGGCCCTCGTGGAAGGCGTAGTTGGCGTCGAGGTAGCGGTCGAAGTCGACGAACCGGTCCCCGACCAGCAGTGCCGCCATCGCCTCGAACCGGGCCCGCAGATCGGCCAGCTCGCCCTCCGGCACCTTGCCGACGACCTGGTCGATCACGCCCAGCTCGATCGCCGCGCGGGCGTCGAACGTCGCGTCGGAGGTGCGGGCGTCGAAGGGCACGACCACGTAGCCGCGCTGGGGGTCGCGGCGCACCAGCCCGTCGGCCGTGAGCCGGGTCAGCGCGTAGAAGGCCGCCGCCTTGTCGACGCCGAGCCGGTGGGCGAGGTCGTCGAGCTGCAGCACGGCGTCGGGCGCGTACGTGCGCTCGAGCACCTGGTGGCGGGCGTGCAGGTAGACCTCGTCGTCCCGGGCGAACTCGAAGCGGCCGAAGCCCCCGCGGAAGTAGGTCAGCGGGCCGCCCTCGGCGGCCTCGGCGCGCACCACCCGGCCGAGGAAGATGGTGTGGGTGGCGGCGCTGACCTCCTCGGTCACCTCGCACTCGATCCGGGCCAGGGCGTCGGCCAGGACCGGTGCGCCGCGCACGCCGCGGGTCAGCCGGAGCCCGGAGAACTTGTCGGCGCCCGGGGTGGCGAAGTGCTGGGCGAGGTGCCCGTGGCCCTGCCCCAGGACGTTGACGACGTAGGCCCCGGCGGTGGCGACCGCGGTGCACGTGGACGACGACCGGTTGAGGCAGGCCAGCATCATCGGGGGGTCCACCGAGAGCGAGGTCACCGAGCTCGCCGTCATGCCGAAGTCGCCCTCGTCGGTGCGGGTGGTCACGAGCGACACGCCGCTGGGCAGGTGGCCGACCACGTGGCGGAAGGTGGCGGCGTCGACCCCCGCGGGTCCGGCCGTCTCTGGTGTCGTCACGGGAGGCGAACCTTTCCGGGAGCGCGGCGCACGGGCCGTCCGCGGCAGATGCCCGAGTACACCCGCGTCCCGAGCGCAGGGGGATGGCGTGCGCCGTCATCGGAGGCCCGCCAACTTCACGGTCGCCGTCACTGCCCGGCGGGCGTCGTGGCTCTTCACTGACCCGAGCGGCCGCGGTCCACCGACCGCCGGCCCCCGCCGACCCGCGACCCCGAGGAGATCGTCGTGAGACTGGGCTACTTCGCGATGCCGCTGCACCCGCTGGGGCGTTCGTGGGCGGACACGCTGAAGGAGGACCGGGAGGCGGTGATCCTGGCCGACCGGCTCGGCTTCCACGACGCGTTCATCGGGGAGCACCTCACCGACCGGCACGAGAACATCACCAACAGCCTGGTCTTCCTCGCCACGCTCATCTCCGACACCAGCCAGATCCGGCTGGGCACGGGCACGACGAACCTCTCGCACATGCACCCCGCGCTGGTCGCGGTGAACAGCGCGATGTTCGACCACCTCTCCGGTGGCCGGTTCATCCTCGGTGTCAGCCCCGGCGCGCTGCCCTCGGACGCCGAGCTGCTCGGCATCCTCGCCGAGGACCGGAACCAGATGTTCGCCGAGGCCATCGACGTCATCACGCGGCTCTGGGAGCTCGACCCGCCGTACGAGATCGACCTGCCGGGCAACCGCTTCACGGTCACCACCGCCTCGACCTACGACGACGAGATGGGCGTGGGGATCGTCGGCAAGCCCCTCCAGCAGCCGCGGCCGGAGATCGTCGGGACCGTCGTCGCGCCCTTCTCCAAGGGCGTCGTCGCGATGGGCGCCAAGGACTTCCACCCGCTGTCGGCCAACTTCCTGCTGCCGCAGTGGGTGGCCACGCACTGGCCGAACTACGTCGAGGGCAAGCAGTCGGCCGGCGCCGAGGCGGACCCGGCCGACTGGCGGATCGCGCGCAACGTGTTCGTGGCCGACGACGCCCGGGTCGCCGAGGCCTACGGGCGGGCCGACGCGAACAGCCCCTACCGGTACTACTTCGGGAAGATGCTGGGGAAGATGCGCCGGCTGGGCCGGCTCGGCCTGTTCAAGACCTCCCGCGAGCAGCCCGACGAGGAGATCACCCTCGACGGGGTCCTGGACGACCTGGTGATCGCGGGCACCCCGGACTCCGTGGCCGAGCAGGTCCTCGCCCTGCGCGAGCGGACCGGTGACTTCGGCGAGCTCGTCTACGCCGGGCTGGACTGGGTCGACCCCGACCTGGCCAAGCGGTCCATGGAGCTCATGGCCGAGAAGGTCATGCCGCAGGTGAACGCCGCCCTCGGAGCGGGCTCGGCCGCCGGGACGGGGCGCTGACGTGGCGGAGGACCGGCTCCCGCCGCTGACCGAGGAGCAGATGACCCCGGAGCAGCGCGCCGCGGCCGCCGAGATCAGCGCCGGTCCGCGCGGCGCGATCATCGGCCCGTTCGCGCCGCTGCTGCGCAGCCCCGAGCTGATGACCCGGCTGCAGAAGGTGGGCGAGTACCTCCGCTTCGAGAGCCCGCTGGACCGGCGGCTGTTCGAGATGACCGTCCTCTGGGTCGCGCGGTGGTGGGACCAGCAGTTCGAGTGGAGCTACCACCACCCGCTGGCGCTGGCCGCGGGGCTCGACCCCGCGGTCGCCGACGCCATCGCCGAGAACCGCCGGCCCGACGGCATGGACGACGCCGCGGCGGCGGTGTGGGGCGTGCTGGACGAGCTGTTCGGCACCCGCACCGTGTCCGACCCGACCTGGGCCGCGGCCGTCGCCCAGCTGGGCGAGGCCGGCGTCGTCGAGGTCGTGGCGACCGCGGGCTACTACACGACGCTGGCCGCGGTCATGAACGTCGCGCGCACGCCCGCCCCGGGCGGGCCCCTGCTGCCCGACGTCCGCGCCGTCGGTGCCGGGGAGGGGCGATGAGCCTGCCCGTCCCGGCTCTGCACCGCACGGGCGAGGGCCGCCCCGTCCTGCTGCTGCACCCGCTGGGCGTCGACCGGTCGTTCTGGAACGCGGTGGCGCCCGCGCTCGAGGGCTTCGAGGTGCTGACCTACGACTTCCCGGGGCACGGGGAGACGCCCGCCCCCGAGCAGCCGTACACCGTCGAGGACCTCGCCGACCAGGCGCGCGCCCTGCTGGCCGACGCCGGCCAGGCCCGCGTCGACGTCGTCGGGGTGTCCCTGGGCGGGCTGGTGGCCCAGCGGCTGGCGGCCGACGCGCCCGAGCTGGTGCGGCGGCTGGTCGTCGTCGACGCCGTGGCCGTCTACCCCGAGCCGATGCGCGCGATGTGGCGGGAGCGGGCCGCCCGCGCGGCGGACGAGGGCATGGCGCCGTTCGTCGACCCCACCCTCGCGCTCTGGTTCACCGCCGACCTGCTGGCCCGGGGCGGCGACGTGGTCGAGTCCGCCCGCCGGCGCCTGGAGACCGCGGACCCGCGCGGCTACGCGCTGGCCTGCCGCGCGCTCGCGCAGGCCGACGTCACCGGCGTGCTCGACCGGATCACCGCGCCGACCCTCCTCGTGTGCGGCGAGGACGACGCCCCGCCGTTCACGGCGGCGGCTCGCGAGCTGGCCGCGCGGCTCCCCGGCGGGCGGGTCGTCTGGCTCTCCCCGGCGCGGCACGCCGGGGTGCTGGAGCGACCCGAGCAGTTCCGCGCCGCGCTCACCGGGTTCCTGACCCCCGACCGGGAAGAGGTGCCGCGATGACCCGCGAGCCGGTGGGCTTCCTGGGGCTCGGCGTCATGGGCTCGGCGATGAGCGGCCACCTGCTGGCGGCCGGGTTCCCCGTCCTGGGCTACGACGTCGACCCCGGCCGCCGCGCCGAGCACGAGGCCCGTGGCGGCGTCGTCTGCGCCGGCCCGGCCGAGGTCGCCCGCGGCGCGGACGTCGTCGTCACCTCGCTGCCCTCGGCCGCGGCGCTGCTGGCGGTGCTCGACGGCGAGGACGGCCTGCACGCCGGTGCCCGCCCCGGGCTGGTGGTCGTCGAGACCAGCACGCTGGGCCACGACACCAAGGAGGAGGCGCGCCGCCGGGCCGCCGCGTGGGGCGGCACGCTGCTCGACTGCCCGATGAGCGGCACCGGCCAGCAGGCCCGCGACGGCGACCTCGTCGCCTACCTCAGCGGGGAGGACGCGGCCAAGGAGCGGGCCCGCCCGGTGCTGGCGGCCTTCACCCGCGAGCAGTACGACCTGGGGCCCTTCGGCCGCGGGACGGCGGTGAAGCTGATCGCCAACCTGCTCGTCGCGGTGCACAACGCCGCGGCGGCCGAGGCGCTGCTGCTCGCGGAGCGGGCCGGGCTGGACCTGCAGCAGGTGCTCACCGCGGTCGGTGACGGGGCCGGTGGGTCGCGCATGCTCCAGGTCCGCGGGCCGCTCATGGCCGAGGGCCGGTACCTCCCGGCAACGGCGACGGTCGCGACGATGCTCAAGGACAACGCCCTGATCGCGGCCTTCGCCGACAGCGTCGCCAGCCCCACGCCGCTGTTCTCGGCCACCCGCGTGCTGTACCAGGCGGCGGTCGCGCAGGACCGGCTCGAGGAGGACACCGCCTGCGTCCACGGCGTCCTCGAGCGCCTCGCCGGGAAGTGAGCCGCCGACGGCCCGGCGGATCAGGACCCGCCGGCGAGCAGGCGCTGCAGCCGCAGCGCCACCTGCAGCTCCGTGCGCCGGTCGGCCAGGGGGCGGCCCAGGTGCTGCTCGGCCCGGTGCAGCCGGTTGCGCACCGTGTGCTCGTGCAGCTGCAGGTGCTCGGCGGTGGCGACGTGGCTGCCCAGGCGGAAGGAGGCCTCGAGCGTCTCGCGCAGCCGCGCTGCCTCCGCGGTGTCCTCGGCGAGCGGGCCGAGCTCGGCGCGGACGAAGCGGTCGGCGCGATCGGGGTCGCGGAGCAGCAGGATCTCCAGCGCGACCTCCCCGTGGTCGAGCAGGCGGGGCGCCTGCGCACGTCCCCACGCCCGGCGGACGCGCTCGACGTCCTGCGCCTGCTCGAAGCTGGCGCAGAATCCCTCGACCCCCCACAGCGCCTCGCCGGTGGACGCCTCGACCCCGGTCGCGGAGAGGGTGTCGCGCAGCCGGCGGAGCATGTCGGGGCTCCAGCCGGACGGGGACGACAGCCACACCGCGGTGCGGCTGAGGTCGAGCGGGTGGACGAGGGCCTGCCGCACCCCGGTGCCGGCCCGCAGCCCGATGACCAGCTGGCCGGCCGCGCCCTCGGCGACCGCCGGCAGCACGACCGCCACGTGCTGGGCGGAGAGGTCGTGGTCGAGGGTGATCAGGTCGGACGGGGTCAGCGTGGCCCCCTCGCCGCGCAGGACCTGGCGGACCAGGCCCTGGCGCACCGACGCGCGCGACCGGCTGAGGGCGTCGTCCACGCGGGCGTAGCTCTCGGCGACCTGGCTGGCCACGTGGTCCTGGTAGGCGAGGATCGCCGTGGTCAGCTCGGCCAGGCCGCGCACCGCCTCGTCGCGGGGGACGTCCTCCTCCGCGGCCACGGTCGCCAGCCGCTCGGCCCAGCCCTCCCACATGGCGGTGAAGCCCACGCGGTAGGAGCGCTGCAGCGCCGTCTGCGGCAGCCTCAGCTCGGCCTGGATGCGCGCGAAGACGAGCGGCTGCTCGAGCCGGACGGCGGCCAGCGGGAGCCGGCCGGTGAGCACCTGCTGCAGCAGCGACAGGTTCTCCCGGACGCTGGCCCGCAGGTGGTCGGCGAACGCCTCGTCCCCGGCCAGCTCCGGGAAGGCCACCGCGATGTCCCGGGCCACGACCCGTTCGCACAGCGCCTCGAGGTCGACGTCCGCGGCCAGGTCGCGGACCCATCCGGGCAGCACCGGCCGCTCGACGGCGGCGCGGTCGGCCCGGGGCGCCCCGGCGGACCCGGCGGCGGCCGGCAGCTCGACCACGACCGGATCGGGGGTCGAGCGGGCGTCCGCCCAGGACGGCGTCCGCGGGGTGTCCGCGGCTCGCGCTCCCGCCCGCGCCACGCGGGTGGTCGGTTCGCCCACCGCAGCACCCCTCCTCCCGTCACCGGGGGGCCACCGGGGCCCCGCCCGAGCGGGGCGAACGATACCTGCGACCCGGGTCGCGTCGTATACGGCGCCGGCGCCACCGGGTCGCGGCTCCACGGCGAGGAGGTCCCGCGGTGAGCCGCATGCCCCAGGTCGCCGTGCTCGGTGGCTCGATGATCGGCCTCACCGCCGGCCTGGTCCTCCGCGACCTGGGCTGCGACGTCGACGTCTACGAGCGGTCGCGGGTGCCGCTGGAGGGCCGCGGGGTCGGCATCGTGCTGCACCCGGCCACCGTCCGGTACTTCCTCGAGCACCGGCTGCTCGACCTCACCGCGGTGAGCACCTCCGCGTCCGTCCACCGGTACCTGGCCCGCGACGGCTCGGTGCTGGCCGAGGCCGCCCGGCGGCACCACTTCACCGGCTACAACACCCTCTACGGCACCCTCCTGGAGGCCTTCGGCCGGGAGCGCTACCACCTCGACTCCGAGGCCACCGGCATCGCGCAGACCGCCGACCGGGTCGAGGTCACGTTCGCCTCCGGCGACCGCACGGGGGCGGACCTGCTGGTGGCCGCCGACGGGGTGTCCTCCTTCGCCCGCCGCGCGATGGTCCCCGACGTGCGGCCGCGCTACGGCGGCTACGTCGCCTGGC
Source organism: Geodermatophilus sp. SYSU D00815 (assembly GCF_054050035.1). Lineage (NCBI taxonomy): Bacteria > Bacillati > Actinomycetota > Actinomycetes > Geodermatophilales > Geodermatophilaceae > Geodermatophilus > Geodermatophilus sp. SYSU D00815. Next base: position 85,878 of record NZ_JBJGYO010000008.1, read on the forward strand.
GCGGCGTCGTCGACGAGCGGGACCTCACCGCCGCGACCTTCGCCGCGCTCGACGACTCGCTGACCTACTTCGCCGGGCAGAACACGCACGCGCTGACCTACCCGATCCCCAACTACGACGGCGCGGTGGCGCCGGGCCGGCGCCTGATGAACCTGGTCTGGTACCGCAACGTGCCCGAGGGGCCGGCGCTGGACGACCTGCTCACCGACCGGTCGGGCCGGCAGCGCGCGGTGTCCCTCCCGCCGGGGGCGGTCCGCGACGAGCACCTCGCCGACTTCCGGGACACCGCCCGCGCGACCCTGCCGCCGGCGATCGCCGAGGTCGCCCTCGGGACGGCCGAGCCGTTCCTCCAGGTCATGGTCGACGTCGACGTGCCGCGCATGGCCTTCGGCCGCGTCTGCCTGGTCGGCGACGCCGCCTTCTCGGTGCGCCCGCACGCGGCGGCCGCCACGGCCAAGGGCGCCGACGACGTGTGGGCGCTCGCCGAGGCCCTGCGGCGCAGCGGGGGCGACGTGCCCGAGGCGCTGCGCCGGTGGGAGCCCGCCCGCTTGGAGCTCGGCCGCGCGCTGCTGGCCCGCACCCGCGACCTCGGCGAGGGCGCCCAGTTCCGCGGCGACTGGGTGCCCGGCGACAAGGCCCTCACCTTCGGCCTGCGCGAGCCCGGCGATTCCGCCGACATGACCGTCAGCTGACGACCAAGGAGGACCCATGGCCCTGCCGGCCGAGCACGTGCCCTTCCGGGGCGAGGACGTCATCGAGGACTACATCACCCGGTTCTCGAACTGGGGGAGGTGGGGTGAGGACGACCAGCTGGGCGCCCTCAACCACGTCGGCCCCGAGCAGGTCGTCGCGGCGGCCCGGCTGGTCCGCCAGGGCAAGGTGATCTCGCTGGGGCTGCCGCTGGACCTCAACGGCCCGCAGTCCGGCGGCTTCCGCGCCAACCCGCTGAACATGATGACGGCGACCGGCACCGACTACCTGGCCGGCAAGCAGGACCCGCTGCCCGGCGGCTTCGGCCCGTCCAAGGGCTTCGGCTTCTCCGACGACGTGCTGGTGACGCCCAACCAGTCGGGCAGCCAGTGGGACGGCCTGGCCCACATCTTCTGGAAGGGCCGGATGTACAACGGCTTCGACGCCGGGCACGTGACCGCCAAGGGCGCGGGGAAGTGCGGCATCGAGGTGGCCAGGGACAGGTTCGTCATGCGCGGGGTGCTGCTCGACGTCGCCCGGTACCGCGGCGTGGACTGCCTCGAGCCCGGCTACGCCATCACCGCGGAGGAGCTCGACGCGACGGCGGCGGCGCAGGGCGTCGAGATCCGCACCGGGGACGCCCTCGTCGTCCGCACGGGGATGACCGAGACCCGGCGCGGCCGGTGGGGGGACTACAACGGCGGCGCGGCGCCCGGGCTGTCCCTGCACACCGCACCCTGGCTGCACGAGCACGACATCGCGGCCATCGCCACCGACACGTGGGGGTGCGAGGTCCGGCCCAACGAGGTGGACCTGTTCCAGCCGCTGCACATCGTCGCCCTGGTGCACATGGGCATCCCGTTCGGCGAGATCTGGGACCTGCAGGCGCTCGGCGAGGACTGCGCGGCCGACGGCGTCCACGAGTTCCTCCTGTCGGCGGTGCCCCTGCCGATCACCGGCGCGGCCGGCTCCCCGCTCAACGCGGTGGCGGTCAAGTGAGCGGGCCGCCGCTGGACGGCGCGGTCGCCGTCGTCACCGGGGCGGGGACCGGGATCGGCCGGGAGATCACGCTGCGCCTGGCCGCCGACGGCGCGGACGTGGTGCTCACCGGCCGCTCCGAGGGGCCGATGGAGGAGGTCGCCGAGCAGGTGCGGGCCGCCGGGCGGCGCGCCTCCGTGGTGCGCATGGACCTGCGCGAGCAGGAGTCGGTCGAGGCCGCCGCCAAGGCGGTGCAGGAGGAGTTCGGCCGGGTCGACGTGCTGGTGAACAACAGCGGGGTGGGCGGGCCGAGCGCCCCGCTGTGGGAGATCGACCCCGAGGAGTGGGAGGAGACCTTCCGGGTCAACGTGACCGGGACCTTCCTCGTCTGCCGGGCGTTCCTGCCGGGGATGGTCGACCGGCGCTCGGGGTCGGTCGTGGTGATCGGCTCGATGACCGGCAAGCGCCCGCTGGTCAACCGGACGCCCTACGCGGCGTCCAAGACCGCCCTCATCGGCCTGGTCCGCACGCTCGCGTGGGAGGTGGGGCCGCACGGCGTCCGGGTGAACCTGGTGTCCCCGGGCCCGGTCGAGGGTGCCCGCATCCAGTGGGTGCTGGAGCAGCAGGCCGCGGCCCGCGGGATCACGTTCGAGCAGGCGCGCGACGACTTCACCAGCGGCTCGCCGCTCAAGCGCCTGGTGCCGCCCGGCGACGTCGCCGACGCGGTGGCCTACCTCGCCTCCCCGCGGTCGGCCTCGATCACCGGCGACGACGTCAACGTCTCCGCCGGCCTGGTCATGTACTGAGCCGCGGTCAGCCGGCGGCCAGCAGCACGGTGCCCGCCGTGGCGGCCAGCAGCCCGGCGTGCTGGCTGCGGGCCAGCCGTTCCCGCAGCAGGACGCCGGCCAGCGCCACCGTCACCAGCGGCGACAGCGTCGCGAGCACCGACACCACGCTGACCAGGCCGGCCGACGTCGCCGCCGCGAACGCGGTGACCCCGCCGAGGATGAGCAACCCGTTGAGCGCCGCCAGCGGGACGGCGCCGGGGCGCAGGCGCAGGGGCGTCCCGCGCAGCAGCGGCACGGCCAGCACCGTGGCGAGCAGGGCGACCCGGCTGGTCAGCACCGCCCAGAGCTCGCCGCCGACGCCGTCCCCGCTGCCCACGGCGACCGCGAACAGGCTGAGGAAGACCCCGTACAGCAGGGCCCACGTCCCGGCGAGCCACAGCCCCCGGGCCCGGTGCGCGGCCGGCGGCGGCGTCCCCGAGCCGCGGCCCTGACCCGCGGCCACGAGGACGGCGCCGACGAGCGCCAGCGGCATGCCCACCAGCTGCCACGCCCCGGGCCGCTCGCCCAGCAGCAGGCCCAGCGCGACCGGCACCGCGCCCCCGGCCGCCCCGATCGGGGCCATGACGCTGACCTGCAGGTGCCGCGCGCACTCGAACATGGCCGACAGCGCCAGCCCGTTCGCCACCCCGGCGAGCAGCCCGAGGACGACGACGCCGGCGCCGGGCGGTGCGGCGCCCAGGACGGCCACGACGACGGCGGCCACCGGGACGGCGACCACCTGACCCCACGCCAGCACCGCCGACGGGCCGTGGGCGCGGCCGAGCACCGGACCGAGGTAGGCGGCCACGCCGAACAGGCCCGCGGTCAGCAGGCCCAGGGCGACGGCGCTCATCCGCGCCGACGCTAGGTCATCGCCGGGCCGGACCTCTGGGCGCGGCGCACAGATCGGGCCGGCGTCGGTTGTGGCCGCCCACAGCGACAAGGCCCGGCCCGTGCCGCTTCGGTGGCCCCATGGAGCAGCTGGCCGGCCAGGTGTGCCTGGTGACCGGGGGAGGGTCGGGCATCGGGCAGGCCTCGGCCGCCGCGCTCGCGCGCGCCGGGGCCGCCGTGGCCGTCGTCGGCCGCCGCAGGGAACCGCTGGCGGAGGTCGTCGCCGGCCTGGCCGCGGAGGGCCGGGCCGCGGTGGCGCTGCCGGGCGACGTGACCGATCCCGCCGTCGCCGAGGACGTCGTCGCCGACGTGCTGGACCGCTGGGGGCGGCTGGACGTGCTGGTGAACAGCGCCGGCGCGAACGTGCCGGACCGCGACCTGGAGAGCCTGTCGGTGGCCGACTGGCACACGGTCGTGCAGAGCAACCTGACCGGCACGTTCCTGGTCACCCGCGCGGCCCTGCCGACCATGCGCCGGCAGCGGTCGGGCACGGTGGTCAACGTGTCCTCGATCGCCGGCCACCGCCCGATGCGGCTCACCGGGCCGGCGTACAACGCGGCCAAGGCCGGGGTGAACGCCTTCACCGAGTCGATCAACATGGCCGACCGCCGGCACGGGATCCGGGCCTGCGCCGTCTGCCCGGGGGAGGTGGCCACCCCGTTCCTGGCGTTCCGGCCGACGCCGCCGAGCGACGCCGCCCGGGCCACGATGCTGCGGGCCGAGGACGTCGCCGCGGCGGTGCTGTTCGTGGCGACGCTGCCGCCGCGGGTCAACGTCGACCTGCTGACGATGCAGCCGACGGAGCAGCGCGACTGGTCGGCCGAGCTGCGCTGAGCCGGCTACCAGCCCAGCCAGGCGCGCACGCTGCGGCCCAGGATCGCGTCGACGTCGTCGGCCGGGAGGAAGTCGAGGTCCTCACGGAAGAGCCGGACGAGGTCGGCGTAGCCGCCCCGCAGCCGCGACAGGTCCGAGCCCCAGAACAGCCGCTGCGGCCCGTAGGCCTCGTGGAGCTGCCGGAGGAAGGGGTGCAGCGCCGGGTACGGGTAGGGCTCGGTGCTGTAGCACGGGACGGCGGTCAGCTTGACCGACACGTTCGGCAGCCCGGCGAGCGCCACGAGGCCGGCGATCTCCGGTGCGACGGCCGCGTCGGTGGCCTGACCGGTGAGGCCGAGGTGGTCGACGGCCAGGCGCAGCCCGGGGTGGGCCCGCGCCAGCGCGCCGAGCGCCTCGAGCTGGCCGGAGGCCAGGAGCATGACGGGGACGTCCTCCTGCTCGGCGAAGGCCCACAGCCACTCCGCCGCCGGGTCGTCGACGCGGCCGGCGTCGGCCGGCAGGAACACCAGGCGGACCCCGGCGACGACGGGGTTGCGCAGCAGCTCGCGCACCGGGCCCGGGTCGCCGGTGCGCAGGTCCACCCGCGCCATGACCCGGAACGCGTCGGGCGCCTGCTCGGCGCACGCCACGGCGTAGTCGTTGCGGTAGCCCTCGAAGAAGGGCGGCACGAGCACGGCGCCGTCGACGCCCGCCGCCCGCATCTCGGCGAGCAGCCCCGGGCCCGAGATCGGCTCGTGCCGGTGCATGCTCCTCGCCCGCTCCGCCCCGCCGGGCGGCCAGGGCCGGTCCGGGCCCTCCGGGAGCCAGACGTGGACCTGGGCGTCCACGACCGGGGCGCGGCCGGCCGTCACCACTCCCGGACCACCGGGAGGACCTCGCGGGCGAGCAGGTCCATCGACGACATGATCGCCTCGTGCGGCAGCCCGCCCATGTGCAGGAAGAGCATGACGCGGTCGATGCCCAGCTCGTGGATGTCCCGCAGCCGTGCGAGCACCGTGTCCGGGCTGCCGAAGAGGGCGCTGTCGCGCAGGTCGGCGTCGAGGTCGAACGGGCTGCGGCCGCCGGCCGCGGCACCGGCCGACCGCGCCCGCCGCAGCTTGTCGGCGTACCCGAGGAAGTCCTTGTAAGGGCCCTCCGCCTCCGCCCAGGCCTGCGCGTCGGTGGCCGCCACGTGCGTGGCGCGGGCCAGGTACACCCGGGCACGGTCGGTGCCCACGCCCGCTCCGGCCAGGGCCTCGTGGTAGCGCTTCACCTGCTCGGCGGTGACCGTCAGGGTGGTGCCCTGCGGCAGCAGCACCCCCCAGTCCTCGGCCGCGCAGGTCGCCAGCCCCTCGGGGCTCGCCGTGGCCAGCCACAGCGGGGGGTGCGGCCGCTGGCGCGGGCGCGGTTGCGGCGCGGCGTCGGTGAACGACCAGAACCTGCCCTCGAACGTGACCGGGTCCTCGGTCGACCAGACCCGCCGGAGCACCTCCAGCGCCTCGGCGAACCGGTCGTGCTTCTCGGCGATGTCGACGCCGAACCCGGCGAACTCGCCCGGCTGGTAGCCGAAGCCGATCCCGAGGTCGAGGCGCCCCCCGCTGAGCTGGTCGACCGTCGCCGCGGACTCGGCGAAGCGCAGGGGGTGGTGCAGCGGCAGCACCGACACCGCCGTCCCCAACCGCACCGAGCTCGTCCGCGCGGCGAGGTGGCCGAGCACGGTCAGGCTGTCGGAGACGATCCCGTGCCGGCTGAAGTGGTGCTCGGTCAGCCACACCGAGTCGAAGCCCAGGTCGTCGGCGGCGCAGGCCTGCGTCAGCGCCTGCTCGTACCGGTCGGCCTGGTCGCTGCCCTCGGGCCACTGGATCGAGTGGAACAGGCCGATCTGCATCCGTCCCTCGCTTCCCTCCGGCAAGGCGCCGGGGGGAATCGAACCGCACGGGGACGGGGCCCGTGCTTGTGCCGCCGCACAACCCCGAGGCCCCCCGATGTGTGGTCGCGCATGAGATGTGCATCACGATGCATCCGTATGGTGCCTGCGACCCGACCCCTTCGACGGCGAGAGGCAGGTCCCATGCGGGCGAAGGCTGGACTGCTGGCGGGCGTCGCTCTCCTGGTCTCGGCGTGCGGTGGCACGGTGGCGAGCAGCGGCGGCGGGGGTGGCGGTGACGGCGGCTCGACCGAGCCGCTCAAGGTCGGGGTCATCACCGGGCTCACCGGCGCCTACGTCCAGCTGGGGGAGGAGCAGCGCAACGGCGCCGAGCTGGCGGTGCAGCTGCTCGAGGGGCAGGCCGGGGACCGCCCGATCGAGCTCGTCGTCCGCGACGACCAGCTCAAGCCCGACGTGGCGCTGCGCGAGGCCCAGGCCCTCGTCCAGGAGGAGCAGGTCGACTTCCTGACCGGCTGCGTCTCCGCGGCCACCACGCTCGCGGTCAACCAGATCGCCGCCCAGGCCGGCGTCCCCTACCTCGGCACCTGCCAGACCGAGCAGCTCAACCGGCCGCCGAACTACGACCCGGCGGTCACCTACCACCTCGCCCCGACCCCGTCCCAGGGCATCAACGCCGCCGCCCCGTTCATCTGCGAGAACCTGGGCACGAGCGTCTTCCTGCTGCTGCCGGACTACGCCTTCGGGCACGAGCAGGAGGCGGCGTACGTGTCGGCGATCCCGGAGCAGTCGGGCTGCAGCGTCGTCGGCACGGCGTACTTCCCGCTCGGCACCACCGACTTCAACCCGTTCATCCCGACGATCGAGGGCTCCGGCGCCGACGCGCTCGTCTACGGCGGCGTCGGCCGGGACCAGGTGAGCTTCCTGCGCCAGGCCGACCAGTTCGGGCTCACCGACCAGATCCCGACGTTCCTCACCATCGAGGACCTCAGCTTCGACCAGGAGCTCGGCTTCGACCTGGTCGACGGCACGTACTCGATGGCCGCCTTCTGGTGGAACGTCGACGACGAGGGCGTGCAGGAGTACGTGGAGGCCTACCGCGAGGAGTACGGCACCCCGCCGGGCGGCTACGGCGTGTACCTCTACAACGCCCTCAACCTCATCGCCTCGGCGGTGGAGGAGGGCAACGACACCCCGGAGGCCTTCCGGGAGTGGATGGAGGGCCGCGAGGTCGCCCTCGCCCAGGGCGACATGACGATCCGGGAGTGCGACCACCAGGTCCTGGCGCCGATCTACATCCTCGAGGGCCTGGCCGCCGACGAGGCGGAGAGCCGCGGCGGGGACGCGGAGTTCGGCCTGCGCGCGGTGGTCGAGACCGTGCCCGGCTCGGAGGAGACCGCGCCCACCTGCGACGAGGTCAAGGAGGAGTTCCAGCGGGTCGGCTGACCGGTCGGCGGGAGATCGAGAGGGGGTTCTCGGGTGGACCAGCTGCTCTCCCAGCTCGTCCTCGGGATCGTCAGCGGCGCGCTGCTGGTGCTGCTGGCGCTCGGGCTCAACCTGATCTTCGGGCTGCTGGAGTTCATCAACTTCTCGCACGGCGCGCTCTACATGGTCGGCGCGTACCTCACCTCCTACCTGGCGGTGGCGACCGGCACCATCTGGCTCGCCCTGCTGGTGGTGCCGGTCGTCATGGCGCTGATCGGCGCCGCCCTGGAGCGGACCGTGATCCGGCCGATGTACGGGCGCGACCAGGTGGACGCGCTGCTGCTCACCTTCGGCCTGACGTACATCCTCATCGAGGGCGTGCGCTGGATCGCCGGCTCGGGCGGGCGCCGGGTGCAGGCCCCCGAGCTGCTGGCCTTCCAGGTCGACCTCGGCCTGGGCCGGCCCGTCCCGGCGTACCTGCTGTTCGTGGTCGTCGCGGTCGCGCTCGTCGTCGGCGGGCTGTGGCTGTTCCTGCAGAAGACCAACGTCGGGCTGATCGTGCGGGCCGGCATCCGCGACCACGTGATGATCCGGGCCCTGGGCGTGCGCTTCGACCGCTACCGCACGCTCGTCTTCGCCATCGGCATCGCGGTCGCCGGCATCGCCGGCGTCCTCACCGGCCCGATCACCGGCGTCTACCCGGAGATGGGGGCCGACATCCTGATCCTGGCCTTCGTCGTCGTGGTCGTCGGCGGCATGGGCAGCTTCTGGGGCGCGGTGGTCGCCGGGCTGCTCATCGGCGTCGTCGTCTCGCTGACCACCCTGTACGCCAGCGTCTACGCGGGGATCGTGCCGTTCGTCCTGATGATCCTCGTGATGACCTTCCGGCCGCGCGGCCTCCTGGGGGCGACATGACCGACGTGACCCGGGCCGAGGCCAAGGACGCGCCCGTGACCGACGCCGCCGCGGCGGTGACGGTCGCGCGGGCCACGGGGGCCGCTCCGGCCCGGTGGACGTGGGGGCAGCTGGGCCTGTTCGTCGTCCTCGCGGTGGTCGTGCTGTTCACCGTCCCGAACCCGAGCCTGGCCATCGGGATGCTGATCTTCGGGCTGTGGGCCGCGGGGCTGAACCTGCTCGTCGGCTACGGAGGGCTGGTGTCCTTCGGGCACGCCCTGCCCTTCGCGTGGGGCGGGTACGCGGCGGGGCTGGTGCTCACGGAGCTGACGACGAGCGCGTGGGTCGCGCTGCTCGTCGCCACGGTCGCCATGGCGGTCCTCTCGGCCCTGGTCGGCGCCGTCTGCCTGCGCCGGACCGAGGTCTACTTCTCCATGCTGACGCTCGCGTTCGCGCAGCTCGGCTTCTTCATCGCGCTGCAGTGGAACACCGTGACCGGGGGCGACGACGGGATGGCCGGCATCCCGGTGGCCACGCTCGAGCTGGGGTTCACCACGCTGGAGCTCAACGGCCTGCGCGACCCGCTGACCTTCTTCGTCGTCACCGCGGTGGTCGTGCTGCTCGCGTTCGCGGCGCTGATCCTGTTCACCGAGTCGCCGATGGGCCGGGTGCTGCAGGCCATCCGCGAGAGCGAGGAGCGGGCCCGTGGCTGCGGGTACAACACCCGCGCCGTCCAGCTGGTGACGTTCGTCGTCGCCGGCGCCGTGGCCGGCCTGTCCGGAGCGCTGTTCGCCATGCTGAACAACTTCGTCGGCCTGCAACCGTACTGGCTGCTGTCCGGCGTCGTGCTGATCATGGTGATCCTGGGCGGGCGGTCGTCCCTCTTCGGCCCCTTCCTCGGCGCCGTGGTCTACCTGCTGCTGGAGAGCACGCTCTCGCGCTACACCGACTCCTGGCAGTTCTTCGTCGGCGCGATCTTCGTCGTCTGCGTGCTGGTCTTCCCGCAGGGGCTGTGGGGCCTGGTGACGACGACGCTCCCGCGGGCGTTCCGCCGGCTGCGGAGGGCGCGATGAGCGACCTGATCCTGCGCGCGCAGGGCCTCGACCGGTCCTTCGGCGGCATCCACGCGGTCAAGGACGTGTCGCTCGAGGTCCCGCGCGGCGCGCTGCACGCGATCATCGGGCCCAACGGGTCCGGCAAGACCACGCTGTTCAACCTGGTGACCGGCCACACCAGGCCGACCCGGGGACGCGTCGAGTTCGACGGGCACGACATCACCGGCATGCCCTACGCCAAGGTGGTCCGGCGGGGGCTGGCGAAGTCGTACCAGATCACCACCGTCTTCCCGCTGCTCACCGTCTTCGAGAACGTGCGGATCGCGGCGCAGGCGGCCTCGCACGCCGCCGTGTTCTGGCGCCCGGCCGACAGCCTCTCGGCGGTCACCCGCCGCACCGGGGAGGTGCTCGAGCGGGTCGGGCTGGCCGACCTGCGGCACTCGATCGCCGGCAACCTGTCCCACGGGGACCAGCGCCGGCTGGACCTCGCGATCGCGCTGGCCACCGGCCCCCGGCTGCTGCTGCTCGACGAGCCCACGGCGGGCATGAGCCCGAGCGAGACCGCGGCGACCGTCGAGCTGGTCCGCGACCTCAACCGCGAGGTCACCATCCTGATGATCGAGCACAAGATGGACGTGATCCTGAGCATCGCGACCACCATCACCGTCCTGCACCAGGGCGAGAAGCTGTTCGAGGGGGCTCCGGACGAGGTGCGGTCGCACGCCAAGGTCCAAGAGGTCTACCTGACGGGGAGCCTGTGAGCACCGCGGCCCGGCCGGGCGGGGCGGACGCCGCGGCGGGCGGTGCGCCGCTGCTGGAGCTCGAGGACGTGCACGCCTACTACGGGCTGGCGCACGTCCTGCAGGGCATCGACCTCACCGTGCGGCCCGGCGAGCTGGTCGCCCTGCTCGGCCGCAACGGCGCCGGCAAGACCACCACGGTGAAGTCGGTCATGGGGCTCGTGACCGTCCGCGGCGGCCGCATCCGCTGCTCCGGGCACGACGTCGTGGGGTCGCCGACCGAGGACGTCGCTCGGTTCGGGATCGGCTACGTGCCGGAGGACCGCCGCATGTTCCCCGGCCTGACGGTGCGGGAGAACTTCCGGCTGGCCGCCCTGGGCTCCCGCGCCCCGAAGTCGGAGCAGCAGGCCGCGCAGCGACGGGCACTGGAGGTGTTCCCCCAGCTGGAGCAGCACCTGGACCGCGACGCCTCCCGGCTGTCGGGCGGGCAGCAGCAGATGGTGGCCGTCGGTCGCGCCCTCATCGGCGGCACCCGGTTGCTGCTCGTCGACGAGGTGACGCAGGGGCTCGCGCCCAACATCGCCCTCGAGATGGGCCGCACGCTGCGGCGGGTGGCCGACGACGGCCACGGCGTGCTGCTCGTGGAGCAGAACGCCCAGATGGCCCTCGAGATCGCCGACCGCGTGTACGTGGTCGACCAGGGCGTCGTCGTGCACTCGGGGGACGCCGCCGCGCTGCGCGCCGATCCCGCCTGGATGGCCGAGCACCTGCAGCTGTGACCCCGGTCCCGCGCCGGGTGCCGCGATCCAGGGAGGGAGGGAGGGAGAAGGACATGGCCGAGCGAGGGGTCGCCCTGCTCACGTTCGCCCCGGCGCGCACCCACGACTTCGTGTCGCTCGGGAGGTGTGCCGAAGAGCAGGGCTACGCGGCCTGCTACACCACCGAGTCGCTGACCGACACGCTCTCGATCGACCTCGCGATCCTGCTCGGGACGTCGCGGATCCGGGTGGGCAGCTTCGTCACCATCAGCTACCTGCGGCACCCGGTCGTCGCGGCGCAGATGGCGACGGTCGCGTCCGACCTCTCCGGCGGGCGGTTCGTGCTGGGCGTGGGCCTCGGCCACAAGGTGCGGCTCGAGGCGCTCGGCGTCGCGGTCGGCCGGCCGTCGGCCGACCTGCCCGCCTACGTGCGGGACGTGAAGGAGGTCCTCGCCGGCCGCGGCAGGCAGCGCTACCCGGACCTCCCGCCGCAGAGCTACCAGGGGCGGGTGCTGGACTTCCGGACGCCGGAGCACCCCGTGCCGGTCTACTCCGCGGCGGTCGGCCCGGCGATGGCCGAGGCCGGGGCCGCCGTGTCCGACGGCCTCATGGTGTGGCTCGTCCCGCACGCCGGCATCGGCGAGCTCGTCGCGGCGGCCCGCCGGGCGGGGGAGCGCAGCGGGCGCGCCGCGCCGCCCGTCGAGGCCTCCGTGCACGCGTTCGTCGGCGACGACCTCGACGCCGCCCGGGAGTCGGCCCGGTCCTCCCTCGCCTACTGGGTCGGGCTACCGGCCTACAACCGCGCGCTGGCCCGGGCCGGCTACGAGGACGAGGCCGCCCGCATCGCCGCCGCCTTCCGCGACGGCGACACCGCGACCCTGCGGGCCGCGATCAGCGACCGGCTGATCGACGAGTACTGCCTCGTGGGGCCCTCGGGGCGCTGCCGCGAGCAGCTGGCCCGCTGGGACGGCACCGGCGTGGCGACGGTCGCGCTGGTGCCGCACCCGGTCCTGCCGGGGGAGACCTACGTCGCCGGCGTGGAGCGCTGCCTGCGGGCGCTGGCGCCGAACTGACCAGGAGCACGAGCACACCCACGATCCGAGGAGGCGGACATGTCCATACCGGTGGCGAGGTTCCGGGACGTCGCGGACGGCACCCAGCCCGGCCAGTTCCAGGTGGGGGACCACGACGGGGTGCAGTCGCTCGACCAGCTGGACCCGGTGTACCGGCAGCTGCTGGACGAGCCGATCACCGCCGTCGTCGCGGTGATCGGCGGCTCCGGGCGCGCCAACCTCACCCCCGTGTGGTTCGACTACGAGGGCGGCACGGTGCTGCTCAACCTCGCCACCCACCGCAAGAAGGTCGACTGGCTGCGGAAGAGCCCCCAGGCGACGTTCCTGCTCATGAACCCGCAGAACCCCTACCACTGGCTGAGCATCAAGGCGACGGTCAGCCGCGAGGTGTCGGAGGACGACCCGGTCGAGGGGCCGCGGGTGACCGCGCAGCTGGACCGGATCTGGAAGAAGTACACCGGCCAGGAGGGGCCGTACGCGCTGCGCGACCCGGGGCGGGACGAGCGGCGGGTGCTCTTCGAGCTCCGGGTCGACTCGGTGGCCACCTTCGGCCGGCCCTGAGGCCGCCGGCCGCGGCTCAGTCGCCCAGCACGCCCTCGATCATGAAGGCCAGCTGCAGGTGCAGCATGGCCTGCGGGTCGCCCAGGTCGATCTCGAGGAGCTCCTCCACCCGCCGCAGCCGGTAGGCCACCGTGTTCGGGTGCACGTGCAGCCCTTTGGCGGTGACCGCGACGTTGCACCGGTGGGCCATGTACGAGCGCAGCGTGGAGCCGAGCTGGGTCTGGTGCTGGCGGTCGTACGCGTGGACGGTGCCCAGCGTCGACTCCGCGAAGCGCTGCAGCTCCTGCGGCTGCTTGACCTGCAGCAGCAGGCGGTAGGCGCCGATGGAGTCGAGGGAGACCACCCGGTCGCTGCGACCCGACCGCTGCACGAGGTCCAGCACGCCGCAGCCGAGGCGGTAGGCGTCCCCGTACTCCCGGATGTCGGAGCAGGTCGGGCCGATGGCGATCGTCGCGGTCCAGCCCCCGGCGTAGGCCTGGATCTCGCGGCGGAGGTGCTCGGCGAACTCCTGGGCGCCGCGGGTGCTCCCGCCGTCGTGCCAGAGCACCACCACGTGGTCGCTGCGCGTCGCGGTCAGCGTCGCGCCACCCCACGCCGCCCCGGTCCGCTGGACGAGGGAGAGCAGCGAGCGCTGCGCGTAGGCCTCCCGCTCCTCGTGCACCGTTCCGGAGTCGGCCGCGTCGCGCCGGACCACCAGCACGGTGTGCGGACGGGACAGGTCGGTGCCGAGCTGGCGGGCTCGGGCGCGCAGCGCCTCGCCGTTGGGGGTGTCGGCGTCGAAGAGGTCGTCGAGGAAGTCGCGGGACAGCCGCCACTCGACCTCCTGCGCGGTGCGCTCCTTGACCAGGGCCAGGGCGACGACGGCGGCGGCGCGGGTGAGCGTCTGCCGGGCCGCCGGCCCGAACGACGCCCGGGGCTGCAGCGCCCACAGCCGCCCCGCCACCTCCTCGTCCAGGACGACGGGGACGACCAGGCTGTCCGCCCCGGCGCGCGACCCGGGGTCGGGCGCGGTCCCGGCGACGTCGGGGTCCGGGCCGTCGGTCACGGACTCGCGGGCCTGCTGGTAGGCCGCCGTGACGCGGCCGTCGGCGGACCCCGGGCGCCCGCTCGGGCCGACCGCCGCCAGCAGCCGGCCGTCGGCGTCGTCGATCACCACGGTGCAGCGCAGCGTGCGCGCGAGCGAGGCGGCGACGGCCGGGAGCCCGCCGTCCTCGAGCGCGCGCAGCAGCGCGCGGTGGTGCTCGTCGGCCTGCCGGTGCGCCTCGAGGTCGGCCCGCAGCGCGGCCGCCTCGGCGGCGGAGCGGTCGGCCGACCCGCGCAGCTCCGCGAGCCGGCGGGTGGTCTCGATGGCGAGGCCGGCCTGGTTGGCCATGCTCTCGAGCAGGATGATCTCGCGCGCCCCGAACGGGTGCTTGTCGACGGTGTAGCAGTTGAGCAGCCCGAAGGGCTCGCCGGAGGCGACGACGGGCACCGACACCAGCGACGAGTAGCCCTGCTGGGCGGCGACGGCCTCCCACTGCCGGGAGGGCGTGTCCGCGTGGATGTCCAGGACCGTGGTCGGGCGCTGGGCTCGGAACGCCCGGCTCGAGGGCCCCTCGCCGGCGCTCCCGGCGCGGATCGGGATGGGCTTCTCCGCGTTGAGGGTGTCGACGTACTCCTGCGACAACCCGTAGGACCCGCGGATCACGAGGCACTGCCGCTCCTGGTCGGCGACGAACACGGCGCAGAAGTCGTACCCGGTCAGCCGGGCGGTGGCGCCGGCGATGAGGTCGAGCAGCTCCTCGAGCGGGCCGCCGCGGTTCGCCGCCCGCGTGAGCTCGGCGATCGCGTCCAGCCAGGAGCTCAGCTCCGCGGTGGCGGGCTCGCCGGCGAGGAGGACGTCTTGGGGCGTGAGCGGGGGATGGACCACCAGCGACGCCCCCTCCACTCCGGTGTGCGCGGGCTGGGGCCACTGTACGGAGTGCGGCCGTCCGGAGCGGTCCACCGCTCCCGGTTCACCCGACGCGGGCACGGTCCGCCCGCGGCCACCGGTCCAGCACGGACGTGTCCTCCATCGAGCTGAGGTCCCCGGGGGCGGCGCCGACGTAGGAGGCGCGGGCGACCCGCCGCAGGATCTTGCCGTTGCGGGTCTTGGGCAGGGCGTCGACCACGTGGATCGCCGCGGGCGCCATCGCCCGGCCCAGCGCCCGCGTGAGGACGTCGCGCAGGCCCGGCACGGCCGCGCCGGGGTCCTCGCCGTCCCGGAGGACGACGAAGCAGACCAGGACCTCGCCCTTGACGTCGTCGGGGACGCCGACCGCGGCGGCCTCCACCACCCGGCCGTCGGCGACCAGCAACGACTCGACCTCGGCGGGGCCGAGCCGCTTGCCGGCCACCTTGATCGTGTCGTCGGACCGGCCGAGCAGGTACCAGTAGCCGTCGGCGTCGACGTAGGCCAGGTCGCCGTGGTGCCAGGTGCCGGGGAAGCGCCGCCAGTAGCTGTCGAGGTAGCGCTCCTCGTCGCGCCAGAAACCCCGGGTCATGCCCGGCCACACCGAGCGCACCACCAGCTCGCCGATCTCCCCGCGCACCGACCGGCCCCGCTCGTCGACCACGTCGGTGCGGACGCCCAGCGTCGGGCCGCAGAACGCGGTCGGCTTGACCGGCTCGTAGATCGACCCGCTCACCAGCGAACCGCCGATCTCGGTGCCGCCGGAGATGTTGACGATGGGCACGCGGCCCTTGCCGACGTGCTCGGCGCACCACAGCCAGGGCTCGACGTTCCACGGCTCGCCGGTGGAGCCGATGGCCCGCAGCGCGGGCAGCTCGTGCCGGTCCGGCCAGGCGTCGCCGTGCGCCATGAGGGCGCGGACGACGGTGGGGGAGACGCCCAGCACGGTGGTCCCGCTGCGCCCGGCCACCGCCCACAGCCGGTCGGGCTCCGGCCAGTCGGGCACCCCTTCGAAGAACACAGCGGTCCCGCCGTTGGTCAGGGCGGCGGTGATGACGAAGGAGCCCATGATCCAGCCCATGTCGGTCAGCCACAGCATCGCGGCGTCCTCGTCCACGCCCATGGCGTGCCGGGCCTCCAGGGCCACCTTGAGCGGCAGGCCGGCGTGGGTGTGCACGCACCCCTTCGGGCGGCCGGTGCTGCCGGAGGTGTAGAGCAGCAGGCACGGGGCGTCGGAGCTCATCGGTTCCGCCTCCGTCAGCGGGGTCGCCGCCGCGCAGGCCTCGTGCCACCAGTGGTCGCGACCCGGGGTCATGGGCACCTCGACGCCGAGCCGGCGGACCACGAGGACGCGGCGCAGCCCCGGCAGGTCGCGGACCGCCTCGTCGGCGACCTCCTTGAGCGGCACGGGGCGGCCGCGCCGCGGGAACGCGTCGCACGTCACGAGCAGCGTCGCGCCGGAGTCCTCGAGCCGGGCGCGCACGGCCGGCGCGCCGTACCCGCTGAACAGAGGCATCACGACGGCGCCCAGCTTGGCGGCCGCCAGCACGGTCTCGATCGCCTCGGGGACCATCGGGAGCAGGACGGCGACGACGTCGCCGCGGCCGACGCCGTGGGCGCGCAGGCCTCCGGCCGCCGCGTCGACCCGGGCCTGGAGCTCGGCGTAGGTCAGGGTGAGGGATGCGCCGTCGTCGCCCTCCCACCAGACGGCGCGCGACCCGCCGCGGCCCTCCCGCACCCAGCGGTCCACGGCGAAGTCGGCCCAGTTGAGCAGCCCTCCGGGGAAGAAGACCGGGTGCTCGACCCCGCGGGAGAGGTCCACGACGCCGTCGTAGGGGCGCATCCACGGGATGCCGAGGTCGGCCACGCCCGCGGCCCAGTACCAGGCGGGATCGGCGGCCGCCCGCGCGGCCAGCGCCGCGGCGTCCCGGATGCCGTGCCGGGCCGCCATGCGGCCGGCCGGGGACCCCTCGAACGCGCCCGGTGGCGGGCTCCAGGCGACGGCCAGGGACTCGAGCTCGTCGATGGGCATGACGGCGAGTATCGGGTCGGCGGAGGGCCACCGGGCTTGTGCGCGGCGACAAACGACCGCCGGGCAGGACTGTCGGCGATCCCCGTGCCCGCTCCGCCCGCCCCCCCCGTAGCGTTCGCCAGCCTCGGCCGACGTCGCCGCTCGGTCCGCGAGCCGCACCGGATGTGGTTGACCTCACATTACAACCTATAATATGTTGGGTCCACGTCGACCGGCCGCCTCGGCGAGGGGCCGGGGCGTCTGCGCCACCTGCACGCCCGGCACGTCGATGCGCTGCCGCGCACCACTCTGGTCCCGCCCTACGCGGAGGTGTTGCGAATGTCTCGTGGAAAGCCAGCAAGGCGCTCCGCCCTGGCCGGTCTGGCGGCCCTGGCGCTGTGCGTCTCGGCCTGTGGCGACGGAGGGTCCACCGCGGCCGACGGCGGCGGGGGGTCGGGCGGTTGCGACGACCTGGACCTCTCCGCGCTGGAGCACCGGGAGGTGCCGGACTCGCTGAACCCGGACACCTCGGTGCCCGACATCTCGGAGATGACCATCCGCTCCGACGACCTGGGCACCAAGGAGAGCCTGGAGCCGGTCTGGTGGAACACCCTCGAGATCACGGAGGAGCAGGCCCGCGAGATCTGTGAGCTGGACCTGACCGCGGTGATCCTCGACTGGGACCAGGTGCTCTACAACCAGGTGCTGCGATCGGGCATCAAGGACGTGATGGAAGCGGTCGGCATCGAGGTGGTGCGGGAGTCCAGCTTCAGCTTCGACCCCAACGGCCTGGCCGGGAACCTGGCTGCGGTCCTCCCGCTGAACCCCGACATCATCTTCACCGGCGGCACCGTGGACCCGACGCAGTTCGCCGCGCTGCTCCGGCCGGCACGCACCCAGGACATCTCGATCATCTCGTGGGGTGTCGGCTCCCGGGAGTGGAACACCGGCCCCGGCGAGGACCTGACCGCGATGGTCGCCTACGACTTCTACGCGCTGGGTCGGCAGATGGCCACCGCCGTCTGCGAGCAGTACCCCGACGGGGCCACCCTCGGCTACGTCCACTGGATCAACAACTTCCGGTCGATCATCCTGCGGGAGCAGGGCCTGCTCGACGGGCTGGCCGAGGAGTGCCCGGAGGTCCAGGTCATCGCCGACGGTGGCGCGCCCGACCCGGCGTCCCCGGAGAGCGGCTTCAGCGACCCGAACGCGGCCCAGGGCGCCACGCAGGCCTTCCTGACGCGGCACCCGGAGGTCAACGTGCTGTTCGCGCCGTGGGAGGACCCGCCGGCGCTCGGGATGCTGGCCGCGCTCGAGGGGCTCAACCGCGTGGACGAGGTCGACATCGTCACGATGGACCTGGGAACCGTCGGTGCGGAGCAGCTGGCCGGTGACGGCCCCATCACCGTGGACATGGCGCAGTCCATCTACGACGGTGGCCGTGCCCAGGGGATGGTCGCCGCGCTGGCGGAGATCGGCGAGGACACCCCGCCGTTCGTCATCGTGCCCACGTTCGCCAGCACGTCCGAGAACCTCGAGGACGCGTGGAACTTCATGCACGGACCGAGCTACCCCTGCTGCAGCGGCTGACCGCAGCCCCCTGAGGCGCGGCGACCCGCTCGCGGCCGGCCCCTCCCGGCCGCGACCGTGAGCGGGTCGCCCGCCACCGACGCCGACCGTCACCGCCACAGCCGGGAGACAGCAATGGAAGCGGCCCTCACCTCCGACCGCAGGGACGAGCCGGCAGAAGCCGCCCCCGCCCCCGAGCTGGCGCTCGAGATGCGGGGCATCACGAAGACCTTCGGAGCCGTCCCGGTGCTCCGGGGCGTCGACTACCTCGTGCGGCGCGGATCGATCCACGCGCTGGTCGGGCACAACGGTGCCGGCAAGTCCACCCTCATGAAGATCGCGCTGGGAGGCCACGCGCCCACGGAAGGGCTGGTCCGCATCGCGGGCAACGACCTGACGGTGGCCCGACCGTCCGAGGCCCGACGGCTGGGCCTCGGGATGGTGCTGCAGGAGCGCAGCCTCATCCCGACGCTGAACGGTCTCGACAACATCTTCCTCAACGCCGAGCACATCGGCCGGGCCCGCATCGTCAAGCGGCGGTCGGAACTGGCGGAGGCCACCTCGCTGTGCGACCGGCTGGGCATCTCCCACGACGTGCTCGGCCGACGGGTCGCCGACATGACGGCCGTCGAGCAGCAGATGGTCGAGATCGCCAAGGCCGTGCGCCTGGCGACCAACGTCCTGGTCCTGGACGAGCCGACCGCGCCGCTGAGCCATCGCGAGATCGACGCGCTGTTCGACGTTATCCGACGGGTCGCCTCGCTCGGCGCCGGGATCGTCCTCATCACCCACCACCTCGCCGAGGTCTTCGCCGTCAGCGACGAGGTGACCTGCCTCCGCGAGGGGCGGGTGACCCTCCACACCGCTACCGACCGCACCGACATCCCCTCGCTGATCGAGGCGATGATCGGGAGGAGCAGGTCGACGATCGAGGCCGAGCCCGAAGCCCGGGGCCCGGTCGACCGGGATGCCGTACCGGTGCTGTCGGTGCAGGACCTCTCGGTGACCGGCAAGTTCCCGGGCGGCATCAGCTTCGACGTGGCCCCGGGCGAGATCGTCGGCGTGGCCGGCCTCGTCGGCAGCGGGCGCTCCACGCTGCTGAAGGCGCTGTTCGGCGCCGTGCCCGTCGCCGGCGGCCGCGTCGAGCTGAAGGGACGGCCGTACGCACCCCGGACACCGTGGGCAGCCATCGACCGGCGCGTCTTCCTCATCCCCGAGAACCGCGCCGACGAGGGGCTCGTCCCGAGCGAGCCCATCGTCGAGAACGTCATCCTGCCGGTGCTGCGCGACGTGACCTCCGCGCGCGTGGTCCGCATGGGGCGGGCGCGGAGCTTGACGCGCTCCTTCATGTCCGACCTCAACGTGCGCGCGAGCGGCCCCGACCAGCTGGTCGGCGAGCTGTCGGGCGGGAACCAGCAGAAGGTCGTGCTGGCGAAGGCGCTCGCGACCCGGGCCGACCTGCTCCTGCTCGACGAGCCCACCTTCGGGGTGGACGTCGGGGCGGCGGCGGAGCTCATCCGGCACGTGCGGGCCATGGCCGCGCAGGGCAAGGGCGTCCTCTGGGCCACGTCGGACCTCCAGGAGCTGCTCGCCGTGGCCGACCGGGTCCTCGTCGTGGCCGACGGCACCATCCGCGAGGTCATCGCCCGCGGCGACCCGGGATTCAGCGAGGCGCACTTCATCGAAGCCATGCAGCGACGCCGGACACCAGCACGGGAGGACGCCAGGTGATGACCGCGGCCACGGAGAGAAGCGCCCGACCCGACCTGGCGGTCCGGGTGAAGGAGTCGGTCAAGAACACCCTCTGGAAGGCCTACGCGGGCGAGAACTCCGGCGTCCTCATCGCCATCGTGATCGTCACGATCGGGCTGTTCGCCTTCTACCTGCGCGACACCAACTACCTGAGCGCCGACAACCTCCTGAGCATCGTCCGGCAGACCGCCGCGATCACCGTGATGGCGGTCCCGACGGTGTTCGTCATCGCCGCGCGGGAGCTCGACCTCTCCTTCGCCGCCGTCGTCCCCGTGTCGGGCTTCATCGCGGCGCTGGTCATGGAGAGCCAGGGCGTGGTCGTCGCCGTCGCGGCGTCGCTGCTGATGGGGATCGGTGTGGGGCTGGTCAACGGCCTGATCACCGTCATCTTCAAGATCCCGTCGTTCGTCGTGACGCTGGGGACGATGGGGATCCTGACCGGGCTCTCGCTGCGCATCACCAACAGCGCCGCCGTCAGCGTCTCCGACAGCCGGTTCCTCGCGATCTTCGGGTCGGGCAGCGTCGGGCCGGTCCCCTCGCTGCTCCTCTGGACGGTCGGCGTGGTGGCGGTCGGGCACTTCGTGCTCAGCCACACCGCCACGGGCCGCGGCGTGCTGGCGACCGGCGCCAACCCGAACGCCGCGCGGCTGTCCGGCATCCGGACGAGCCGGCTCCGGGTCGGCGTGATGGTCGCCAGCGGCTGCGGGGGCGCCCTCGCCGGGCTGCTCTACGTGGGGCAGTTCGCGGCGGCCTCCTACACCCTGGGCACCTCCGATCTGCTCACCGTGATCGCGGCGGTGATCATCGGCGGGACGTCGCTGGCCGGCGGCAAGGGCAGCGTGGTCGGGGCGCTGATCGGGTCGCTGCTGATCGGGACGCTCAACAACGGGCTGATCATCATCGGGCTGGCGAACCCGGAGCAGCTCATGGTCCGCGGCGTCATCATCATCGCGGCCGTCATCTTCAGCGCCCGGACGGTGACCCGGCGGCACCGCGCGGCCGAACCGGACGCACCACCCGGCGGGCCGGGCGATCGAGCAGCGGGCGTCTCCAGCGAGGCGCCGACCAGGTCCTGACACGGGCCGGTCCGATCCGGACCTGCCGCCACGACGTGCGCACCCGCGCGTCCACCACCGCACCACCCCCACCCGCACCGCCCGGGCCGCCCGCGGCGCGGTCGCCGGCGAACCGGCGACGGCGTCGAGGCCCGGCGCGTGCACCCGTCCGACGTGCCCGTAGGAGGGCTCCGTGACCGAACCCAGGATCTCGATCAGCTGTCCCACCACGTACACGGCGACGATCGAGGAGGACATCCGCAACTACCACGCGGCCGGAGCCACGGGCATCGGCCTGTGGGAGTACAAGCTCGACGGCCGCGACGACGGGGCGGTCCACGACCTCATGCAGGAGCACGACCTCGTCGCGACCCTGTGCTGCGCCAAGGTGCCCTCGGTCATCCCGGACCCGTTCTTCGCCGAGCCGGCCGATCCCGGGCAGCGGGTGGAGGCGATGAAGGAGGCCGTGCGGCGCTTCGCGCGGTTCCGGCCCGCGGGCATCCTCGTGACCACCGGCGAGCCCGGTGGCTACGACCCCGCCGAGGCGCGTCGCATCGTGGTGGACGGGGTCCGGCAGGTGGCCGAGACCGCCGGCGAGCTCGGCATCACCCTGGGCCTCGAGCCCTACCGGCAGACGTCCGGGACGCTGGTCACGACGCTGGTCGAGACCCTGGAGATGGTCGACGAGATCGGCGCCCCCAACGTCCAGGTCATCATGGACACCTGGCACTTCTGGGACATCCCCGGGATCCACGCCGACCTCGAGAAGTACGCCGACCGGCTCGTCGGTGTGCAGCTCAACGACTGGCGCGAGCCCACGCGCAACTGGTGCGATCGCGTCCTGCCCGGGGACGGCACCATCGACCTGCGGGCGGTGTTCCGCGCGCTCGAGGCCGGTGGGTTCGACGGCTGGTACGACATCGAGGTCTTCTCCGACAACGGTCTCTTCGGCAACGACTACCCCGACTCGGTGTGGCACCGCCCGGCCGACGAGGTGTCCCGCGCCGCCGTCGCGCAGACGCTCGAGTTGTGGCGGACGCGCCACGACGCCGCCTGAACCGCGTCGGCCGGGGCCCGCCCGGACCACGCCGGTGCGCTCCGGCCGACGGAACGGGAGCCGGGCGCACCGTCCCGGTGACCGACGCCGTTCCGACGCCCTCGACATCGGAGATGGGAGACGAGCGATGACCACGACACGCCGTGCGAAGGCGCTCTGGTTCACGGCCGCCCGCCGGGCCGAATTGCTGGACGAGGACGTCCCGCCGCCGAGCACCGACCAGGTCACCATCAGGGCCCTCACCTCCCTGGTGAGCGCGGGCACGGAGATGCTCGTGTACCGCGGGCAGATCCCCGCGGGGGACGACCTGGGGCTGGAGACCTGCAGGGGGAGCTTCGGCTTTCCCGTCAAGTACGCCTACCAGGTCGTGGGGGAGGTCGTCGACGCCGGCACCGGGACCGGCTACTCGCCGGGTCAGGTCGTCTTCGCCCGCCACCCGCACCAGGACCTGTTCACCATGCGGAACGACCCGATCCTCCTGTTCCACGTGCCTGACGGTCTGGCACCCGAGCGCGCGGCGTTCGCCAACCTGCTCGACGTGGCGCTGAACTGCACCCTCGACGTGCCGGTGCGGCACGGCGACTGCGTGGTGGTGCACGGGCAGGGTGTCGTGGGCAGCTTCTGCGCGCAGCTGGCCCGACGCACCGCCGGGACGTTGGTCGTGGTGGACGCGATCCCCGGGCGGCGCGAGAACGCGCTGGGCTGGGGGGCGGACGCCGCCGTCGCCCCGGAGGACGCCGCCGGGGTCATCGACGAGCTCACGAAGGGGCGGGGCGCCGACATCAGCATCGAGGCGTCCGGCGCTCCGGCGGCGCTCCAGGCCGCGATCTCGACGACCGGGCAGGAAGGGACGGTCGCCGTGGTCTCCTTCTTCGGCGGCAAGACCGTCCCGCTGGTCCTGTCCCCCGAGTTCCACTACCGCCGGCAACGGGTCATCAGCTCGCAGGTGAGCACGATCGGCTCGGGGCTGCAGCCGCGCTGGACCATGGAACGGCGCATGGAGACCGTGTTCGGCCTGCTCGCGCAGCCGTGGCTGCAGACCACGGTGTCGCGCCGGGTCCCCTTCGGGGAGGCCGCCGAGGCGTACCGCGTGCTGGACGAGCACCCGGAGCAGGAGATGGGCGTCCTCCTCAGCTACGACGGCGCGACGGCGGGTGCCTGACATGCCCTTCACGCGGGGGACCGAGCTCATCGGCTACCACGACCTGGCCGACCGTCCCGGCTTCAAGCTGGCCATGCAGGAGGTGGACGGGCGCTTCTTCATCTACGTGGCGGCGATGTGGGAGCCGGGCCTGTCGATCCTCGACGTGACCGACCCGACGCGCCCCCAGCTCGTCCGGTGGCTGGACGGCCCGCCGAACACCTGGACGATCCAGGTGCAGGTGGCCGACGGGAAGATGATCATGGGGATGGAGCACATCCCCGCCGGGTGGGCGAACGGACCGACGGACGCCGTGCCCGGTGACGGCTTCCTCATCTGGGACGTCACCTGCCCCGACGAGCCCGTCCGCCTCGGCACCTGGCGGAGCGGCTCGACCGGGACCCACCGCAACTTCTACGCGGGCGGGCCGATCGTCCACGCGACGAGCGCGCTGCCCGGCTTCGACGGCCAGTTGTACGTCGCCGTCGACATCAGCGACCCGGAGGCCCCCGCCGTCGTCGGCCGGTGGTGGTGGCCCGGCCAGCACCGCGACGGCGGTGAGGCCTACAGCCCGGTGGATCGCCGCCGCATCACCCGGGGCAACCCCTTCCCGGCCCACGGGCACGAGCAGCACGCCCTCTCCCTCCACGGCGGGGCCTACGTCTCGGGGGACCGGGCCTACTGCCCGTGGATGCGGGCCGGCCTGGTCATCCTCGACATCTCCGACCAGACCGCTCCCACCATGGTGTCCCACCTGCCGGTCCACCCACCGCTGGGCAGCACGATCGCCCTGCACACCGCCGTGCCGCTGCCCGACCGGGACCTCGTGCTGGTCAACAGCGAGGCGCTGCGGGAGAACTGCGACGAGCCGGTCAACTTCGCCGGCATCGTCGACGTCTCCGACGAGTCCGACCCGATGCTGATCTCGCTGTTCCCGCAGCCACGGGTCCCCGACGGCTACCCGACGCGGACCTTCTGCGCCAGGGGCGGCCGGTTCGGCCCGCACAACCAGCACCAGCCCCAGGGACAACCCTGCCTGCAGCCCTCCTCGGACCTGGTGTACCTGACCTACTTCAACGCGGGGCTGCAGATCTACGACATCAGCGAGCCGCGGGACCCCTTCATCACGGCCTCGTACATCCCGGACGACCCGCCGGTCCGCCGGGGCCCCCTCCCGAGCACGCTCGTCACCCAGGTCGAGGACGTGCTCGTGGACCGCCGCGGGGTCATCTACGTGTCCGAGAAGAACACCGGCCTGCACATCCTCGGGCTCGACGGCCGCACCTGCCTGTGACCCGCGGGCGGACCGCACCCCCGGGGAGCGGTGCGCGCCGGGCCGACGCGCCGGCGGGGCCGACCGCTGCCGGGGAGCGGCGCCAGGTGCCCCGGGGGGACGACCGCCCGGGCGCCGGGAACCGATCCCGACACCCGGGCGGTCGTCCGATCCGGGGAGCGAGGTGCCTAGTGGAAGAGGAACCCGCCGTCGACCACCAGCGACTGGCCGGTGACGAACTCCGCCGCGGGGGAGGCGAAGAACTGGACGGCGCCGACCAGGTCGGTGGCGTAGCCGTCGCGGGCGATGGCGCGCGCGGTGCGCATCTCCTCGAGGACCTCGGGGGAGAGGTTGTGGTTGCTCTCGGTCAGCATGCCGCCGGGGATCACGGTGTTGACGTTGATCCCGTCCCGGCCCAGCGAGACGGCGAGCGACCGGGTCAACCCGATGACGCCGGCCTTCGCGGCGCCGTACGGGATCATCTCGGCGTAGCCCTTCAGGGCGACCGACGACGAGAAGTTCACGACCGAGCCGCGGGCGGCGCGCAGGGGACCGAGCAGCGCCTTGACCGCGACGAAGACCCCGGTCAGGTTGATCGCGATCTGCTGGTTCCAGTCGTCCATCGTCAGCTCGTCGATCTCCAGCTGGGGCCAGGCACCCACGGCGGTCACCAGGGCGTCGAGGGACTCGATGCCCTCGACGGCCGCCCGGACGGAGTCGAGGTCGGTGACGTCGGCCCGGAGGGGCCGGGCCCCGGTCGCCTCCGCCACCTCGTCGATCCGCGGGGAGATGTCCAGGATGTACGTCTCGAACCCGGCGTCCACGAAGGACGTGGCCAGCGCGGGTCCGATGGAACCGGCGCCACCTGTGATCAAGGCGGTCTGCGTCACGGCAGTCCTTTCGACGGGCCCGCGGGCGTGGGCGTCGGGAGATGTGACGCAGATCCTATAGATTGCAGAAAGCGCTCCGCCAGACGCGGCCGGGTCGAAGGACGGGGAACGTCGTGACGGCGGAGCGGGGCGCCGTCCCCTCGGTGCGCGTGGGGGACGTGGCAGTGCTGGCTCTGGACGACGGCGTGTTCCGCATGCCGGCGGACTTCCTCACCGATCCGACCCCCCACCGCCTGCTCGCCGGTGCCGACGGTGCGGTGCGCCTGCCGGTCGGCGCCTTCCTGGTCCCGGGTGACGAGCCGCTGCTGATCGACCTCGGTTTCGGCCCGCGCGAGAACTCGCTCCTGACGGGGGGTCGGCTGCTCGCCGACCTCAGGCGGGCCGGTTACGGGCCGGCCGACGTCCGCTCGATCGCGTTGAGCCACCTCCACCCGGACCACGTGGGCTGGCTGGCGACCACCGAGGGGCAACCCGTCTTCCCGAACGCGCGCGTCCACCTGGCCGAGGGGGAGTGGCGCCACTTCGTCGAGTCGCGTGCCGGCGCGCTGGACGAGCACGTGCGCGAGGGCCTCGTCCACCTCGGCGCCCGCGACCGACTGGTCCTCCTGGACGGCGAGCGGCCGATCTCCCGGGCGGTCACCGCGGTCCCGGCTCCCGGGCACACGCCCGGCCACACGGTCTTCGTGATCCACGACGCCGGGGAGCGAGCCGTTCTCCTGGGGGACGCCGTCCACTGCCCTCAGCAGCTGACCCGGGCGGACTGGGGCGCCGTCGGCGACGTCGATCCGCGGCTGGCCGCCAGGACGCGCGCCTGGCTCCGCCGCGACCTCGAGGCGCACGACGCCGTCGCCCTGGGCTGCCACTTCCCCGGCCTGGCCGGGGTCAGGCTCCTGAGCGGCAGCCGGCTCAGTCGGGACGCGCGGTGATGCCGGCCGCTGCCAGCGGGCCGGCGCCGCCCTGGTCGGCGACGTCCGCCATGCCCACGAGGATGGCTTCCAGATGCCGCTGCGCCACGTCTGCCGCCCGGTCCGCGTTCCGCGCGCGCAGGGCCTCGAGCAGCTCGCGGTGCTCCGCTTGACCGGCCTTGGGGCGGTTGGGTGCCTCCTCCACGCGCTGGGCCAGGTACATCGCCGACTGGTCCTGGACCAGTCGCAGCGTCTTCTCCAGCGCGGGGATCCGCGTCGCCTGCTGGAGCACGTTGTGGTACTCGCGGTTGAGCTGCAGCCAGACCGCGGTGTCGTCCTCGGCGTCCATCCGGTCGAGGATCTCCTCGGCCTCCGCCAGCTGCTGAGAGGTGATCCGCTCGCAGGCGATCCGCATGGCCAGCGGTTCCAGCACGGTCCGGAGGGTCCACAGGTCCCGGACCTCACCCATGTTGATCGACGTCACCTCGGCACCCCGGTTGCTGTCGAACTTGACGAGGCCCTCGGTCGCCAGGTCGCGCAGCGCCTCGCGCACGGGGGTGGTGCTGACGCCGAGCCGCGCCGCGATGTCGGCCTGGCGCAGCCGCTGCCCGCCCACGAGCTCCCCCCGGAGGATCTCGGCCCGGAGCTGCGCCAGCGCGTACTCGTGTGCGGTCAAGTGGCCGAGCGGTTTCACGACGACTCCTGCGGACCGGCGCCGGCGGGGACGGGGATCACCTTTGCATTCTATAAATCCAAGTCACGGGTGGACCGGCCGCGGAACCGGTGGTTACTCGAAAGCGGGCCCCGGCCCGCCCCGCGCCGGCCCCGCGCGGCGCGCCCGGGGGCCTGCTCGCGCGCACGCCCGACGCGCCTCGTCCCCGTCGGATCCGGGGACTCCGGTCGGCGCCGCCTTGTGCGCGGTCACAAAGGATCGTGGCGAAGGACTGTCGGCGACCCACATGTCTCCGCCGTCCCCGATCCGTAGCGTGCGCTGGCGAACAGGGGTGACGCACCCCACACACCGCACGAGCCAGCGGAGGCGGCGGACATGGTGAAGGTGATCCTGCAGCTCTACCCCCAGGTGGCGGCGACGCGCCAGGAGCGCATCGACCAGCGCCCCCTGGGGCGCGACGCCGAGCGGTACCAGGCGCTCATCCGCGAGATGCCGACGATCGTGCGGGCGGCCGACGACCTGGGGCTGTGGGGGATCTCCTCCATCGAGCACCACTTCCACAGCGAGGGCTACGAGGTGGGACCCAACCCGGGGCTGCTCGACGCGTACTGGGCCGCGATCACCAAGCGGATCCGGGTCGGCCAGCTCGGCTACACGATGAGCGCGCAGAACCCGTTCCGCGTGGCCGAGGACGTCGCCATCATCGACCACCTCTCCGGCGGCCGGTCCTTCTGCGGGTTCTCCCGCGGCTACCAGGCGCGCTGGACCAACATCCTCGGCCAGCACCTCGGCACCCGGGCGACCCTGTCGCCGTCGGGCAACCAGGAGAAGATGGCCGAGCTCGACGAGGCCACCCGCGCCGCCCGCGTCTCCGACGACCAGATCAACCGCGAGATATTCGAGGAGAACGTCGAGCTGGTCCTGCAGTCGTGGACGCAGGACAGCGTGGAGGCCAAGGGGCGCTGGCAGGTGCCCTACCCCTACGACCAGGGCGTCGACTGGACGATGACGGCGACCCGCGAGCTCGGGGCGCCGGGCGAGATGGACGAGAACAACAGGATCCGCCGGGTCAGCGTCGTCCCGAGCCCGCTGACCAAGCCCTACCCGCCGGTCTTCGTCTCCAGCAACGCCAGCAAGGAGACGATCGAGTACTGCGGCCCGCGCGGGTTCATCCCCACCTACTTCTCCAAGATCGAGCGGGCGGCGGAGTTCGGCGCGGCCTACGTGGAGGCCGCCGCCACGGCGGGGCGCACCTACGCCCTCGGCCAGAACCAGGCGCTGGTGCGCTGGGGCCAGATGGCCGAGACCGAGGAGGAGGCCCGCCGCCAGGTCGCGGAGTACGACGTCGACATCTTCCGCGACCTCTACGCCGGCACGACCCCGATGCGCTTCGACCCGGCCAACCCGGTCGACTCGGTCGTCAACTCCGGCCTCTGGGTCGTCGGCACGCCCGACCAGGTGCGCGACCAGTACGTGGAGCTGTGGCGGCAGCTGCCGGCCGAGTACGTCGTGCTGATCTACCACTGGGCGCAGCAGCCGGCCGAGAGCGTGGTGCGGCAGATCGAGCTGTTCATGCAGCACGTGAAGCCCGCGCTCGACGAGATGACCACCTACGAGGGCTGACGTGGCGACCGCGCCGGTGCCGGGGGACGGGGTCGCCGCCGGGCGGGCCGTCGACACGGCCGCCGCCCGGCCCGTCGACACGGCCGCCGCCCGGCCCGTCGACACGGCCGCCGCCCGGCCCGTCGACACGGCCGCTGCCCGGCCCGTCGACATGGCCGCTGCCCGGCGGTTCCGCCGGGTCCTCGGGCACGTCCCGACCGGCGTCACGCTGATCACGGCGACGACGCCGGCCGGACCGGCCGGGATGGCGGTCAACTCCTTCACCTCGGTCTCGCTCGACCCGCCGCTGATCTCCTTCTGCGCGGCGCGCACGTCGACGACCTGGCCGCTGGTCCGCGCCGCCGGCGCGTTCAGCGTCAACGTCCTGGGCGAGTCCTCCGCCGAGCTGTGCCGGCGCTTCGCCCGCAAGGACGCCGACCGGTTCGCGGGCGTCCGCTACCGGCTGGGCGCCACCGGGGCGCCGGTCCTCCCTGGCCTGGCGGCGTCCCTGGACTGCGCGCTGTTCCGGGAGGTCGACGCCGGCGACCACGTGATCGTCCTCGGCCGGGTGGTGCACCTCGAGTCCGACGAGGGCGTGCGCCCCCTCGTCTTCCACGCGGGCCGGTACTGCGGCCTGCCGCCGTCCGAGTCCGCACCGTCCCGGGCAGGAGCGCTGTGACCGACGACCCCAGTCCCTTCGCCTCGATCGAGCAGGCGCTGCAGGAGATCGCCGACGGCGGCATGGTCGTCGTCGTCGACGACGAGGACCGCGAGAACGAGGGCGACCTCATCATGGCGGCGGCCCACGCGACCGCGGCCGACCTCGCCTTCCTCGTCCGGCACACCTCCGGCGTCGTCTGCGTCGCCCTGCCCGGGAACCGCTGCGACGCCCTGGACCTCCCGCAGATGGTCGCCGCGAACA
Organism: Geodermatophilus sp. SYSU D00815; assembly: GCF_054050035.1. Classification (NCBI taxonomy): domain Bacteria; kingdom Bacillati; phylum Actinomycetota; class Actinomycetes; order Geodermatophilales; family Geodermatophilaceae; genus Geodermatophilus; species Geodermatophilus sp. SYSU D00815. The sequence continues at coordinate 115,248 of NZ_JBJGYO010000008.1, forward strand.
CCGAGCCGCACCGGACGGCGTTCACCGTCACCGTCGACCTCGCCGCCGGCACCTCGACCGGCATCTCCGCCGCGGACCGGGCGGCGACCATCCGCGCGCTCGCCGACGAGACGGTCCCCGCCGAGGCCTTCCACCGGCCCGGCCACGTCTTCCCGCTGCGGGCCCGGGACGGCGGGGTGCTCAAGCGGGCGGGGCACACCGAGGCCGCGGTCGACCTGGCCCGGCTGGCCGGGCTGCCGCCGGTCGGGGTGCTGTGCGAGGTCGTCAACGACGACGGCACGATGGCGCGCCGCGCCGACCTGGTGCGGTTCGCCGCCCGGCACGGGATCCCGATGGTCACCATCGCCGACCTCGTCGAGCACCGGCGGCGCACCGACCGGCTGGTGGAGCGCACCGGGGAGGCGCGGCTGCCCACGCCGTGGGGCGAGTTCCGCTGCCTGTCCTACCGCTCGCTGATCGACGGCACCGAGCACGTCGCGTTCGCGATGGGCGACGTCGCCGGGCCCGAGGAGCTGCTCGTCCGGGTGCACAGCGAGTGCCTGACCGGCGACATCTTCCGCTCGCTGCGGTGCGACTGCGGCGCCCAGCTGGAGACGGCGATGGCCCGCATCGCCGCCGCCGGCAGGGGGGCGGTCGTCTACCTCCGCGGCCACGAGGGACGCGGCATCGGCCTCGGGCACAAGCTGCGCGCCTACGGCCTGCAGGACGCCGGGCGGGACACGGTCGACGCCAACCTCGACCTCGGCATGCCCGTCGACAGCCGCGAGTACGGCATCGGCGCCCAGATCCTCGCCGACCTCGGCGCCCGGCGGCTGCGGCTGCTCACCAACAACCCGGCCAAGTACGGCGGCCTGGCCGGCTACGGGCTCGAGATCGTCGGCCGCGAGCCGCTGCAGGTCCCGCCCAACCCCGAGAACCTCGTCTACCTGCGCACCAAGCAGCGGCGGCTGGGCCACCTGCTCGACGGGCTCGACGACGACGCCGTCCCGGCCGACGGCCGCGCCCCCGACCTGCGCGTCGCCGAGCCGCTGCTGTAGCACCCCGGCCCCTCCCGCTCCGCCCGACCGGAAGGAACCCGCATGCGCTGGACCACGTACGTCTCGCCCACGGACGGCCAGGAGCACCCGGCCCTGCTCACCGACGGCACCCTGCAGGGCCTGCGCACGGCCACCCGCCTCGTCGACCTGCTGGGCGACGACGGCGAGCGGCTGGCGGCCGCGGCCGAGGAGGCGCTGGCCGATCCGCTGGACGTGCTGCCGGAGGTGGAGGCCCGGCTGCGCGCGCCGGTTCCCGTCCCGCCCTCGGTCCGCGACTTCTACGCCTACGAGACCCACGTCCGCACCTACCGCGAGGCCAACGGCCAGACGATGGACCCCGACTGGTACGAGCTGCCGGTCTTCTACTTCCAGAACCCGGCGGCGATCCGCGGCGCCCGGGACGACGTCGAGCTGCCCCCGGGCTGCACGAACTTCGACTACGAGCTCGAGTTCGGCGCGGTCGTCGGCCGCGGCGGGACCAACCTGACCCCGGAGGAGGCCGAGCAGCACATCGCCGGCTACCTCCTCTTCTGCGACTGGAGCGCCCGCGACCTGCAGGCCCGCGAGGTCCGGCACAGCCTCGGCCCGGTCAAGGGCAAGGACACCGCCACCAGCCTCGGCCCCTGGCTGGTCACGCCCGACGAGCTGGAGCCGCTGCGCAAGGGCAACGCCTTCGACCTGGAGATGCGCGCCTGGGTCAACGGCGAGCTCTACAGCAAGGGCGACGCGGCCGACCTGTACTGGTCCTTCGGCCAGATGATCTCCTACGCGTCCCGCGGGACCCGCGTGGTGACCGGCGACGTCATCGGCAGCGGCACCGTGGGGACGGGGTGCATCCTCGAGCTGTCCACCGTGCACGGCGGGGACCGGTACCCGTGGCTCCGGCCGGGTGACGAGGTGCGCCTGGAGGCCGACCTCCTGGGCGCCATCACCGCGCGGGTCCTCGACCCCCTGCCGCTGCACCCGCTCCGGTGAGGTGAGGGCATGGTCGACGTCGGGAACCGCGCACCGGGCTTCCGGCTGCGGCACACGTTCGAGCGGTCGGTCGACCTGGCCGAGACGCTGCGGCGGGGACCGGTCGTCCTCGCCTTCTACGTCTTCGACTTCGGCGGCTACTAGGGCTCCGAGCTGTCCCAGTTGGGACGACGGGCCGGGGAGATCCGCGCGCTGGGCGCGGACGTCCTCGCGGTGGCGGTGACGGCCACCTTCTCCCAGCAGGCCTTCGCCGAGTCGCTCGGCGTCGACTTCCCCCTCCTGTCGGACTGGGACCGCGAGGTCTGCGCGGCCTACGGCGTCCGGTACGACGTCTGGAAGGGGCACCGCGGGCTCGCCAAGCGGTCGGTCTTCGTCATCGACGGGTCGGGGACCGTGCGCTACCGGTGGGTCACCGACGACGCGCTGGTCCTGCCCGACCTCGACGAGGTGGTCGACGCCGTCGGGAGCGCCGTGCGCGCGGACGGTCCGACCGCCTGAGCACGGCCCGTGCGGCGTGGCGGCCGCCCGGTGCGCTCACCCGGCGGGTGGCTTGTCCACGGTGGTCCGGCGCACCAGGCTGGTCGCGAAGATCTTCTCCCTGCCCGGTCCGATGTCCGTGGGGCTCTCGATGCGCTCGGCCAGCATCCGGGCCGCGGCCCGGGCCATGTCGCCGATGGGCTGGCGCAGCGTGCTGAGCTGGAACACCTCCCACGAGGCCATGGGGATGTCGTCGAAGCCGAGGATGGAGACGTCTTCCGGCACCCGCACCCCGAGCGAGAGGGCGGCGTCGATCGCGCCGAAGGCGACCACGTCGTTGCCGCACGCGATCGCCGTGGGCGGATCGGGCAGCCGCAGCAGCTCCCGGGTGTACTGGTAGCCGCTCTGGTGGGAGTACGTCCCCTCGCGCACCAGGCCCGGGTCCAGCGGCACGCCGGCCTCGGCGAACGCGTCCTCCAGCCCGGCCAGCCGGTCGCGGCTGGTCGAGGTGTTGCCGGGGCCGCGGATGACGGCGATCCGCCGGTGCCCCAGCTCGATCAGGTGCCGGCCGCCGATGACCGCGCCGCCCCGGTTGTCGCTGATCACCCGGTCGACGTCCATGCCGTCGATGTATCGGTTGAGCAGCACCGTGGGCAGGCCGCGCTGCTGCAGCTCGGCGGCGAACCGGGAGTCCAGCGTGGCCGTGGTGACCAGCACGCCGTCGATGGACCGGTCCAGCAGGCGGCGCAGCGACTCCTGCCCCGTGGGGATGTCGGTCCGCTCGGTGAACAGGACGACGCGGTAGCCCATGAGCTGCAGCTCGTCGTAGACCGGCGTGAGCAGCGCGGGGAAGAAGGGGTTGGCCAGGTCGGAGACGACGACCGCCACGGTGCGGGTCGAGCGCGAGACCAGCCCGGCGGCCAGCGAGTTCGGCACGTACCCCAGGCGCCGAGCCGCCGCGTCCACCCGGCGCCGGGTCTCCTCGCGCACCCGCGGATCTCCCCGCAGCGCCCGCGAGACGGTCGACTGGGAGACCCCGGCGGCCCGGGCGACGGTCCAGCTGGTGGGTGACGCCGAGCCGTCGGCGCCGGGACGCGGCGCCTCGCCGCCCGCGACCGGGGACGCCCCGGACGACCGCACCGGGCGGGCCGGGAGCGGCTCCCCGGGCTCCTCGAAGGCGGGGGACTCGGCCGTCACGGTCGGTCCCCGTCGGGCGACGGGCGGCCGGGGACCGCGGCGGACGGGTGGTCAGGCATCGGCATTCCCCTCGAGGGTCCGGGTTCGGCCGTGCCCGCGGCGGGCGTCGGCACACGACGAGGTCCTGGCGGGGGGCGGTCCCCCGCCGGGACGCAGGACGCCCTCAGCCGGCCGCGGCGATCTGCGGCTGCATCGCCTTCATGTTCTCCAGGCGGGCGAGGATCTCGGCCTGCAGCGTCGCGACGGCCGGGTCCGACTGCCGCCTGGGGCGCGGCAGGTCGATCCTGATGTCCTCGAAGATACGGCCGCCCGGCTGCAGCACGATGATGCGGTCCGAGAGCTCCACGGCCTCGACGACGTCGTGGGTCACGAACACGACCGTCTTCCTGGACTGCGCCCAGATGTCCTGCAGCTGCGCCCGCAGACCGCGAGCGGTGATCGCGTCCAGGTGGCTGAACGGCTCGTCCATGATGAGCAGGTCCGGCTCGACGGCGAAGGCGCGGGCGATGCCGACGCGCTGCTGCATGCCGCCGGAGAGCTGGCCCGGGAAGAAGTCGCCGTGCTTGGCCAGGCCGACCATGTCGAGGTACTTGTCCACCCGCTTCCGGGTCGCCTCGTCGTCGGCGTCCTGCACGTACATCATGTTCCGGCGCACGCTCCGCCAGGGCAGCAGCCGCGGGTCCTGGAAGACGTAGCCCAGCCGGGCCGGCCGGCCCTCGTCGCTGGTCACCGCGATCGAGCCGGAGGTGTGCGTCTCCACGCCGGAGATGATGTTGAGCAGCGTGCTCTTGCCGCAGCCCGACGGGCCCACGATCGAGACGAACGTCTGCCCGCGGACGTCGAAGGTGATGTGGTCGAGCACCCGGTTGGCGCGGGGGGTGCCGGCGCCGAAGGTCTTGCAGAGGTCGTTCACCGTCAGGACGGCCATGTCAGTGCCTCTCGGTTCGCAACTCGGGGCGAGGTGGGGGAGGGGAGGGGGGGGGGGGGGGGGGGGCCCGGGCGGCCCGGGGGGCCGCGGGGGGGGGCGGCCCCCCCCCCCCCCCCCCCCCCCCCCCCCCCCCCCCCCCCCCCGGCGGTCAGCGGGTGGCGTCCCGCCACCGGAACGCGCGCCGCGACAGGCGCTCGAAGATGAGCTGGTCGAGGACGACGATCACGCCCACGAACAGCACGACCCACGCGGCGAACCCGGCGAACTGGTTCGCGTCGTACCAGTAGCGGGCGCGGTAGCCGGCGCCGCCCGAGCCGCCGAACCACTCGGCGAGCAGGACGCCGTTCCAGCCCATGATCACCACGAACCGGATGCCGGCCATCACGTAGCCCATGACCGCGGGCAGGACCAGGTCCTTGACCCGCCGGCCCATCGGCACCCCGTAGGACGACGACATGTCGCGCAGGTCCCGCGACACGCCGGACACGCCCTGGGCGACGTTGACGACCATGAACGGCACGGCGGTCAGGAAGGTGGTCACGATCGGCGAGGTGTGGCCGAAGCCGAACCACATGACCGTGAGGAACGCCCACATGATCGCCGGGATCGACAGGGCCACCATGACAGGGCTCTCGAGGAAGGCCCGGGCCATGGGCGACAGCCCGATCAGGACGCCGACGACGATGCCGACGACGATCGACAGGGCCACACCGATGCCGAACCGGTAGAAGGTGTCGGCGAAGTTGCCGAACACCTCACCGCGCCGGAACTCCTCGACCAGCCGGTCGACCACCGCGGCCGGCCCCGGGATCCGCTCGAACAGCCCCGCCAGCGCCAGCCACAGCAGGAAGGCGAGGACGTAGAAGCTGATGCGGGCGGCCGTGTTGGAGGTGAGCCGCCGCTGCCACTGCGGACGTGCCGAGGCGATCTCCTCGGCCGACCTGCGGGGGGTCAGGGTCGCCGTCATCGGACCCGCTCCTCCGGACGCCAGGCGAGCACCCGGTTCTCCAGCTTGCGCAGGACGAGGCGCTCGATGATGAGCATGAACACGATGAACAGGGCCATCCAGGCGATGACGCCGGTGATGTTGAACAGCTGGTACTCGTTGCGGATCTGGAAACCGACGCCGTTGGTGCCGCCGAACACCTCGGTGAGGGCCTCGACCTTCCACGCGACCGCGAAGGACATCCGGACCGCCGCGAAGACGTACGGCACCAGCGTCGGGATGAACACCTCGCGCCGGATCTGCTGCGGCGAGCGGCCGAACGCCTGGCTCATCTTCACCAGCGACGGGTCGACGCCCCGCACACCCTCGGCCACGTTGATCGCCACGTAGGGCACGGAGACCAGGGCCACGGCCAGCACCGGGCCGAGGTCGGACAGCCCGAAGATGATCAGCGAGAGGACCGCGTACGTCAGCGCCGGGATCGTGCCGGCGACGGTGATGCCGTCGCGGAAGAACGACCGCCAGTAGTCGTACCGGCCCATCAGGTAGCCGATCGGGGCGCCGACGAGCACGGCGACCCCGAAGCCGGCGAAGGTCTTCACCACGCTGGCGAAGAAGTCGGAGACCAGCGCGCCGCTGGCGACGATCTCCCACATCTCGACGCCGACCTCGAGCGGGTTCGGCAGGGTGCCGAACGGCAGGTAGTAGGCCGCGATCTGCCACACGGTGAAGATGGCGACCCAGCCGGCGACGAGGAGGGCGAGGCGCTTGCGCTTGTTGCGCGCCGACGTCCGGCGGGCCAGCGCCTCGCCCTCCTGCCAGGCGATCGCGGGCCCCGCCTCGGGGGCCTCGATCACGGGGTTCGACATGGTGTCGATCTCCTCTGCGGTTCCGCGGTCAGGAGGTCGGCTCGAGGGTGGTGAAGCTGGGCTCCTCCACGTCCTCTTCGATGAAGCCGGTCTCCTTCATCAGGTCGAAGACCTCGCGCTCGCCCTCGACCCAGTCGTCGTCGAGGTAGGTGGTGGGCACGAACCAGTCGAACCTGGTGTCCAGCCAGTTGGTGAGGAAGGCGAACTCCTCGTCGGTGCGGACGGCGAAGTCCTCCGGGTAGGCGCGGATGATCTCGTCGCGGTGCTCCTGCCACTCCTGGATCCCGCGGTCCCAGAGCGCGATCAGGAAGGCCGCCTCGTCCTGGTTCCGCTCCACCCACGCCTCCCGGGCCACGAAGACGTTGGTCTGCGGGTGGGTGACGTCGTCGGGGAAGCTGCTGTAGTTCTCCGCCCACATCTGCGCGGCCGACTTGGCGTCGTACAGCGGCCGGATCTGGTTGGTGGACAGCTCGGGGATGGCGAAGTCGGGCAGGCACAGGCACGCGTCGGCGTCGCCGCGCGCGACCAGGCTGGCCAGGTTCTGGATGTCGGTGACGACGAGCTCGTAGTCGCCCTCGCCCTCCCGGAGGTCGAGGCCGCACATCTCCTTGGCGTACATGCCCCAGATCAGCGTGATGCTGACCGAGGTGAAGGTGGCGATCCTCTTCCCCTCGAGGTCGCAGATCGTCTCGGCGGCCACGTTCGGGTTGACGGCCAGGATGCTGCGGTCGGTGTTGTAGGCCCCGAACACCGTGGCCGGCTCGCCCGTCGCCTCGGCGAGGTCGGGGACCTCGTAGGTGGCTGCGGAGATCACGTCCGCGTGCCCGCCGGCGTAGACGCCGAACTCGTCCCAGGACGAGGAGGTGAGGACCTGGATGCCGGCCTCCTCCTCCATCTCCTGCTTGATGCCCTGGTCCTCGAGCCACTTCCAGACCGGGTCGGGCGCCATGACCATGTTGATGACGCCGTTGGCGTCCTCGGCCTCGCCGGCCTGCTGGCTCGACCCGCCGCCCGACGCGCACGCCGACGCGGTGACGGCCAGCACGGCCAGACCGGCAATCCAGCGCAGCCCGCCGGTGCGGCTGCCGCTTGCTGTGATCCCCATGTTCCTGCCTCTCTTGCGGGCGCCCCTTCGCGCCTCCACGGGCGAGACCTGCTGGTGCTGTGCGCCGGCCGGATGTGACGTAGCCCACGCGTATACGGGGGGACTGTGCCTGCAATCCGATGCATACGTCAAGAAGTCGGGAGGGCTCCCCGGGTGTGCCCGGCGCCCACCCCGCGGGGCGCAGATCCTGTCCCAGCGCGTCCCGCAACCGCTCGGCACCCGCTCCACCTGCGGTTACGTCGACGGACCGGAGCGCGGGGTCGTGACTGCGGAGATCGACGCGGACTTGCCCGCTTGACATGCATGCGTATGCACAACAAGATTCGTGACCCCGATGTGATCTGGAGCACTCGCATGAGCTGGCAGCTGAAAGCGGCGGCGTCCACGGGGGCGCAGCGGCAGCAACTCTCCGACGTCGCGCGCGTGGTCGCGGAGGTGATCGAGGACGTCCGGACCCGCGGCGACGACGCCGTCCGGCAGTACTCCGAGAAGTTCGACCACTGGTCGCCGGAGTCCTTCCGGCTGAGCGCCGAGCAGATCGACGAGATCGTCGGCCGGGTGCCCGGCGAGGTGCTCGACGACCTGCGGGCGGTGCAGGCGAACGTGCGCCGGTTCGCCGAGCACCAGCTGGGGTCGATGCGCGAGTTCGAGGTCGAGACCGAGCCCGGCGTCTTCCTGGGGCAGAAGCACCTGCCGATCGCGGCGACCGGCGCCTACGTGCCCGGCGGCCGCTACCCGCTGACCGCGTCGGCGCACATGACGATCCTGACGGCGAAGGTCGCCGGCGTCGGGCGGGTGACCACGTGCACGCCGCCCATCCGGGGCGAGATCCCGGCCGCGACCGTCGCCGCGATGCACCTGGCCGGTGCCGACGACGTCCTGCTGCTCGGCGGCGTCCAGGCGGTGGCCGCGATGGCCCTCGGCACCGAGACGATCGGCAAGGTCGACCTGCTCGCGGGGCCGGGGAACGCCTACGTCGCCGAGGCCAAGCGCCAGCTGTTCGGCGAGGTCGGCATCGACCTGTTCGCCGGACCGACCGAGATCCTCGTCGTCGCCGACGACACCGCCGACCCGTTCGTGGTCGCCGTCGACCTGCTCAGCCAGGCCGAGCACGGCCCGGACTCACCGGCGGTGCTCATCACGACGTCGGAGGAGGTCGCGCGCGCCGCGCTGGCTCACGTGGAGCGGCTGCTGCCCGAGATGCCGACCGTCGACATGGCCGGGCCGGCCTGGCGCGACCACGGCCAGATCCACGTCGTCGACGACCTGGACGAGGCCTACCGCCTCGCCGACGCGTTCGCCAGCGAGCACGTGCAGATCCTCACCGCCCGGCCGCGCGAGGCGCTGGGGAAGATGCGCAACTACGGGGCGCTGTTCCTCGGCGAGGGCACCTGCGTCTCCTACGGCGACAAGTGCATCGGCACCAACCACGTGCTGCCCACCCGCGGCGCCGCGCGCTACACGGGCGGCCTCTGGGTCGGCAAGTACCTGCGCACCGTCACCTACCAGGAGGTCACCGACCAGCGGGCCAGCGCCGCTCTCGGCGAGCTGTGCGGCCGCGCCTCCCGGATCGAGCTGTTCGAGGGCCACGCCCGCTCGGGCGACGTCCGGGCCGCCAAGTACGCCGGCGCACCGCTGCCGTGGGCGCCCGGCACGTACGCGCCGGCGTCCTGACCCCCTGCTCCCGCCGCCGACCGCCCCGTCCCGCCCCGCACGCCGACCGAGAGGACCCCGCCCCATGAGCCGGAGCAACGGCCGCACCGTGGACATCCACGCCCACGTCATCACCCCCGCCTGCCTGGAGCTGGCCAAGGGGCTGATGGAGCCGCAGTACGAGCCCTTCTTCTACTGGGCGGGCGCGGAGACCCTCGCATACCAGGCCAAGCACACGGCCGAGATCATGCCCAAGGCGACCGACATCGACGTGCGGCTGGCCGACATGGACGCCATGGGCATCGACGTGCAGGCCCTCTCGGTGGCCCCACCGCAGTACTACTACTGGACCGACGTCGAGCTGGGCCGCACCCTCGCCCGGATGCAGAACGAGAACCTGGCCTCGATGGTGCAGGCGCACCCCGACCGGTTCGTCGGCCTGGCCACCGTCCCCATGCAGGACGTGTCCTCGGCGATCAAGGAGCTCGAGCACTGCGTGCGCGACCTCGACTTCCGCGGGGTCGAGATCAACACCAACATCTTCGGCCTCGACCTCGACGACCCCCGGTTCCGGCCGTTCTTCGCCAAGGCCGAGGAGCTCGACGTCGTCGTCATGCTGCACCCCAACGGGTTCACCCACGGCGAGCGGCTGCAGAAGTACTACATGACCAACGTGATCGGGAACCCGCTCGACACCACGGTGGCGATCAACCGCATCATCCACGGCGGCGTCCTGGAGGAGCACCCCGCGCTCAAGCTGGTGCTCGTGCACGGCGGCGGCTACCTGCCGTTCTACTCGTCGCGGATGGACCACTCCTACGAGCTGCGCCCCGAGGGCCGGCACCACATCACCCGGCCGCCGAGCACCTACCTCAAGCAGGTGTTCGTCGACTGCCTGGTCTTCGACTCGGTCCACCTGGAGTTCCTCGTCCAGCAGATGGGCGCCGACCACGTGGTCATCGGCACCGACTACCCGTTCGACATGGGCCACTACGACCCCCTGGGCCAGATCGACGGCGTCCGCGGGCTCAGCGACGAGGACAAGGAGCTCGTGCGCAGCGCGACGGCGCACAAGCTGCTCAAGCTCGAGGGCTGACCCGGTGATCGACGTCGCCGTGGTCGGCCTCGGCTGGTGGGGTCGCAACGTCGTCGGCCTGCTGGCCGGCAGCGAGCGGATCCGCCCGGTGCTCGGGGTGGACGTCGCCCCGGGGGGTCGCGAGTGGGCGCAGGCGCGGGGGCTGGCGGTGACCGCCGAGCTGCAGGACGCGCTGGACGACCCGGGGATCGACGCCGTCGTCCTGTGCTCGCCGCACCGCTTCCACTCGGCGCAGATCGTCGCGGCCGCGCGGGCGGGCAAGCACGTGTTCTGCGAGAAGCCGTTCTGCACCACGGCGGCCGAGGCCGACGAGGCGCTCGCCGCGGTCGCCGCGGCCGGCGTGCAGCTGGGCATCGGGCACGAGCGCCGGTTCGAGGCGCCGGTGCAGCAGCTGCAGGAGCTGTGCCGCTCCGGCCGGCTCGGCACCCTGCTCGTGCTGGAGGGCAACTTCAGCCAGGACAAGTTCCTCGCCCTGCCGCCGGACAACTGGCGGCTCTCGGCCACCGAGGCCCCGGTCGGGCCGCTGTCGGCGACCGGCATCCACCTGGTCGACCTCGCGATCAGCATCTTCGGCCCGCCCGACGAGGTGTGGGCGCGGCTGGCCACGCGGGCCACGCGGTTCGCGAACGGGGACACGCTGTCGGTCACCCTCGGCTTCCCCGACGGGCCGACGGCCGCCATCACCGCCGTCCTCACCACGCCGTTCATGGGCCGCCTGTGCGTCCTCGGCTCCGAGGGGTGGGTGGAGATCCGCGACCGCAGCCACCCCGAGAACCCCACCGGGTGGGACGTCACCACCTGCTTCCGGGGGAGCGAGCCGAGCACGCGGTTCGTGCCCCCCAGCCCCGCCGTCCGCGACAACCTCGAGTGCTTCGCGGCGGCGGTCGAAGGCGCGGCCGACTACCCGGTGCCGCCCGCCGAGATCCGCGCCAACGTGCGCGCGTTCGAGGCGATCACCCGGTCGGCGCTGAGCGGCTCGGTCGAGCGGCTCGAACCGTGATCGAGACCGGACGGTCCCGCCGTCCCCACTCCTGAGGAGCGCGCATGCAGATCATCGACCTGTCGCAGGACATCTACGAGGGGATGAAGGTCTACCCCGGGCACCTGAAGACGGTGCAGTTCGAGCACGCCACCCACGAGGAGACGGCCCCGCGGTTCGAGGGCGGGTTCTCGTTCCAGACGACCGGCTTCATCCTCAACGACAACGGCCCCACCCACGTGGACTCCTTCTCGCACCTGGACCCCGCGCCCGGCGCCGAGACGATCGACCAGATGGACCTGCAGCTGTTCTACGGCCCCGCCGTCTGCCTGGACGTGACCGGGTTCGCCCCGCAGACCGACATCGACGCCGAGGACCTCGACCGGATCGTGGCCGAGTCGCCGGTCGACGTGCAGCGCGGCGACATCGTGCTGTTCCACACCGCGACGTGGAACCGCTACGTCGGCGACAAGCGCTACCTGACCGAGTTCCCCGGCCTCGGGGCGTCGGCCGCGGAGTGGATCGTCGAGCGCGGGGTGAAGACGTTCGGGGTGGACAGCCCGACGCCGGACAACCCGGCCAGCAAGACCTACCCGGTGCACATGATGTGCCGGCGCGAGCACATCACCCACTACGAGAACCTGGCGAACCTGGACAAGGTCGTGAACACCCGGTTCACCTTCGTGGGCTTCCCGCTGAAGGTGCGCGGCGCGCACGGCGGCCCGACGCGCGCGGTGGCGCTGGTCGGGTGACCGGCGACCTCGGCACGCCCGCGCCCGTCGTCGCCGTGCTCGGCACGGGGACGATGGGCGCGGGCATGGTCCGCTCCCTGGTCCGCGCCGGCGTCCCGGTGCGGATGTGGAACCGCGACGCGAGCAAGGCGCGCGCGCTGGCCGGACCGGGCGCGCGGGCCTGCGACTCCCCGGCGCAGGCCGCGCAGGGCGCCGACGTCGTGCTCACGATGCTGCTCGACGCCGACGCGGTGGTCGACGTGCTCCGGCGGGCGGCGCCGGCGCCGGGCACGATCTGGCTGCAGTGCTCGACGGTGGGTGTCGACGGCGCCGAGCGGACCGCCGCGGTGGCCGCCGAGCTGGGCCTGCCGCTGGTGGACGCGCCGGTCCTGGGCACCAGGAAGCCGGCGGAGGACGGCGCCCTGGTCGTGCTCGCCTCCGGTGACGAGGCGGCCCGGGAACGGCTGGCCCCGGTGCTCGGGGCGATCGGGCGCAAGACGCTGTGGCTCGGCCCGGCGGGGGCCGGCAGCCGGCTCAAGCTGGCCTGCAACGCCTGGGTGCTCACGCTCACGGCGGGCGTGGCCCAGTCGGTCGCGCTGGCGCGCGCCCTCGGCCTGGACCCGCGGGACTTCTTCGCCGCGATCGACGGCGGCCCGCAGGACGCGCCGCTGGCCAGGGCCAAGGGCGCCGCCATGCTGGCCGGCGAGTACCCGGTCAGCTTCTCCCTGGACGGCGCGATCAAGGACGGGCGGCTCATCCGCTCGGCCCTGGCCGACCTCGGGCTGTCCGACCGGCTGGCCGCCGCCGTCGTCGACACCATGGAGGCGGCGCGGACCCGCCTGGCGGGCGCCCCGGCGGACATGGCCGCGGTGATCGAGGGGCTGCCCGCCGAGCGCTGAGGGGCTCAGCCGGGCGGTTCCTCCCGCAGCAGGTCGCCGACCGGGACGGGCAGGGTCGCGCGCGCCCGCAGCTGCGCCGGCTCGGCCATCTCCAGGCGGACGGTGCAGCCCTGAGGGGACACCTCGACCAGGACGACCGGGTGCCAGCCCCACCCCGGCGAGGGGTCGGCCGCGGACAGCCCGCCCTCGGGCAGCCGGTCGGGCAACCGGCACCACCAGCGGCGGTCCAGGCTGCGCAACCCGCGCTCCACCAGCAGCGCCTCGGCGTCCGGCCGCTCGGCGGCGGGGCCCAGGGGCGCGCCGGTGAGGGCCGTGGGCACGACGAGACCGGGCGCGCCGTCGGGCGCCAGGTACCCGACGTGCTCGCCGTCGGACGGGCGGTGCACGGGGGTCCAGGAGGTCGGGATCACCGCAGAGGAGTAGCAGGCGGGCGCCCGCCCGATCACGCGGTTTTCGCCGCCGGTGCTCCACGACGGCCGGTCGACGTGCTTTACTCGGCGGCGATGTCCCACCACCGCACGATCATCATCGCCTAGCGCGCAGTCCGTTCCCGACTGCGCGCAGACCTCCCGTACCCGGGGGGTCTTTTTGTTTGCCGGGAACGCCCCGCCCCCACCCCAGGAGCTCGTCGTGGCCACCGCCCTTGTCACCAGCACGGACTTCCACGTCTTCGACACCACGTTGCGCGACGGCGCCCAGCGCGAGGGCATCAGCTACTCCGTCGCCGACAAGCTCGCCGTCGCGCGGCTGCTGGACGAGATCGGGGTCGGCTTCATCGAGGGCGGGTGGCCCGGGGCCCTGCCCAAGGACACCGAGTTCTTCGCCCGCGCCCGCACGGAGCTCAAGCTCCGCCACGCCCAGCTGGTGGCCTTCGGCGCCACCCGCAAGGCCGGGGTGCGCGTCGAGGACGACCCCCAGGTCCGCGCGCTGCTCGACTCCGAGGCGCCGGTCGTCTGCCTGGTCGCCAAGTCCGACGTCCGGCACGTGCGCGAGGCCCTGCGGACGACACTGGAGGAGAACCTCGCGATGGTGGCCGACACCGTCGCCTTCTTCACCGGCCACGGCCGGCGGGTGTTCCTCGACTGCGAGCACTTCTTCGACGGCTACCGGGCCGACCCCGACTACGGCGTGCGCGTGCTGGAGACGGCGTTCGCCGCGGGCGCCGAGGTCGGCGTCATGTGCGACACCAACGGCGGCATGCTGCCGATGGGCGTGGGCCGCGTCGTCGCCGACGTCCGCGCCCGGGTCGGCGGCCGGCTGGGCATCCACTGCCAGGACGACACCGGCTGCGCCGTCGCCAACACCCTCGCCGCCGTGGAGGCCGGGGTGACCCACGTCCAGGGGACGGCGAACGGCTACGGCGAGCGCGCCGGCAACGCCGACACCTTCGCGCTGATCGGCAACCTGGTGACCAAGATGGGCCTGCAGGTCGTGCCGCCGGAGTGCCTGCCGGAGCTGCAGCGGGTCAGCCACGCGATCGCCGAGCTGGCCAACATCGCCCCCGACGACCACCAGCCCTTCGTCGGCGCCTCGGCGTTCGCCCACAAGGCCGGCCTGCACGCCAGCGCCATCAAGGTCAGCCCCGAGCTGTACAACCACCTCGACCCGGCCGTGGTCGGCAACGACATGCGGATCCTGGTCACCGAGATGGCCGGCCGCGCCTCCGTCGAGCTCAAGGGTCGCGAGCTCGGGGTCGACCTCGCCGGCCACGCCGACGTCGTCGGCAAGGTGGTCGAGCAGGTCAAGGTGCTCGAGGCCGACGGCTGGTCGTTCGAGGCCGCCGACGCCTCCTTCGAGCTGCTGCTGCGGGGCGCCCTGCCCGACGCCCCCGCGCCGCTGTTCGAGCTCGAGAGCTACAAGACCTCGGTCGAGCACTGGGGCAACGGCGTCGTGGTCAGCGAGGCGACGGTGAAGGTGCACGTCGACGGCGAGCGGATCATCAGCACCGCCGAGGGCAACGGCCCGGTCAACGCCCTGGACAACGCGCTGCGGCAGGCGCTGCGGAGCCGCTACCCGCAGCTGGCCGACGTCGCGCTGGCCGACTACAAGGTGCGCATCCTCGGCTGGAAGGGCGGCACCAGCGCCACCACCCGGGTGCTCATCGACACCACCGACGGCGTGGGGGAGTGGACCACCGTGGGCGTCCACGACAACATCGTCGAGGCCTCCTGGCACGCCCTGGTCGACGCCCTGACGTACGCCGTGCGGCACCGCAACACCGTCGACCCCCGGTCGACACCGCGCCCAGGCGCCGTCCCCGACCAGCGCTGAGCCGCTCGGCCGCCCCGTTCGTCGGGGACCCTCCGGGCCCCGCTCCTCACGGGCTCTGGCGGTTCCTCAACAGGCAGAACTCGTTGCCCTCGGGGTCCTGGAGCACGTGCCAGCTCTCCTCGCCCGTCTGCCCCACGTCCGCCGGGCGGGCGCCGAGGTCGAGCAGCCGCTGCAGCTCGGCGTCCTGGTCTCGGTCGGTGGGGGAGACGTCGATGTGCAGCCGCAGCTTGCCGGGGGTCGGGTCCGGCACGCGGCCGAACACCAGGGTGGGCGCCGCGCCGCCGAACCCGGCCTCCGGCCCGATCTCGACCTCGTCCTCCTCGCGGGAGAGCACCCGGTAGTCCAGGACGGCGGCCCAGAAGGAGGCGAGCGCCTCCGGGTCGCGGCAGTCGACGACGAGCTCGGTGAAGCGACAGGCCACAGGGAGAACCTACGGCCCCGGGACGTAGCCTCGACGACGTGCGCATCGTCCGCTTCGCGAGCCCGCAGGGCATGTCCTTCGGCGTCCTGGACGGCGACGGCAACGTCGCCCAGATCGAGGGCCACCCGTTCGGCCAGATCAGCTTCACCGGCGCCCGGTACGCCCAGGCCGACGTGCGGCTGCTCTCGCCGATCCTGCCGAGCAAGGTGGTCTGCGTCGGCAAGAACTACGCCGAGCACGTCAAGGAGATGAACACCGGCGACGCCCCGAAGGAGCCGCTGCTGTTCCTCAAGCCGTCCACCTCGGTGATCGGCCCCGGCGACGCCATCCGCATCCCGCCGGGCAGCACCAACGTGCACCACGAGGCGGAGCTCGCCGTCGTCATCGGCGCCCGCGGCGCCCGGCACGTGCGCCCGGACCAGGTCGCCGGGTCGATCTTCGGCTACACGATCGGCAACGACGTCACCGAGCGGGACATGCAGAGGAGCGACGGGCAGTGGACCCGCGCCAAGGGCTTCGACTCGTTCTGCCCGCTCGGCCCGTGGATCGAGACCGACCTGGCCGGCCTGGGCAAGGACCCCGCCGACCTCGAGGTCACCTGCACCGTCGACGACGAGCTGCGCCAGTCCGGCCGCACCAGCCAGCTGCTGTTCGACGTCCCGACGCTGATCTCCTACATCTCCGAGGTGATGACGCTGCTGCCCGGCGACGTCGTGCTCACCGGCACCCCGTCCGGTGTCGGGCCGATCGCCCCCGGGCAGCGGGTCGACGTCACGATCGAGGGCCTCGGCACCCTGTCCAACCCGGTCACCGACGCCGACCGCACCTCGACGGCGGGGTCGCCTCGATGACCCCGCCGGCCACCGTCCGCACCCGGTTCTGCCCGTCCCCGACGGGCATGGTGCACGTCGGCCTCATGCGCACGGCCCTGTTCAACTGGGCGCACGCCCGGCACAGCGGGGGTCAGCTGGTGTTCCGCATCGAGGACACCGACGCCGCCCGCGACTCCGAGGAGTCCTACCAGCACCTGCTGCGCAGCCTGCGCTGGCTGGGCCTGGACTGGGACGAGGGGCCCGAGGTCGGCGGCCCGCACGGGCCCTACCGGCAGTCCGAGCGGCACGAGATCTACCGCGACGTGGCGGCGAGGCTGCTGGAGTCCGGGCACGCCTACGAGTCGTTCTCCACCAACGAGGAGGTCGAGGCCCGCCGGCTGGCCGCGGGCCAGGACCCCAAGCTCGGCTACGACAACGCCGACCGCTTCCTCACCGACGCGCAGAAGGCCGCCTTCCGCGACGAGGGCCGCCAGCCCGTGCTCCGGCTGAAGATGCCCGAGACCGACCTGGTGTGGGACGACCTCGTCCGCGGCGAGGTCCGGTTCGCGGCCGGCTCGGTCCCCGACTTCGTGCTGGTCCGCGGCAACGGCGTCCCGCTCTACCCGTTCGTCAACCCGGTGGACGACGCCCTGATGGGCATCACCGACGTGCTGCGCGGCGAGGACCTGCTGCCCTCCACCCCGCGGCAGCTGGCGCTCTACGCCGCGCTCACCGACATCGGCGTCGCCACCGGCACCCCGCGCTTCGGCCACCTGCCCTACGTCATGGGCGAGGGCACCAAGAAGCTGTCCAAGCGCGACCCCCAGGCCAACTTCGACGTCTACCCCGAGCGCGGTTTCCTGCCCGAGGGGCTGGCCAACTACCTGGCGCTGCTGGGCTG
The DNA here is from genome assembly GCF_054050035.1 of Geodermatophilus sp. SYSU D00815. Taxonomy (NCBI): domain Bacteria; kingdom Bacillati; phylum Actinomycetota; class Actinomycetes; order Geodermatophilales; family Geodermatophilaceae; genus Geodermatophilus; species Geodermatophilus sp. SYSU D00815. The sequence continues at coordinate 132,545 of NZ_JBJGYO010000008.1, forward strand.
GTCGATCGCCGAGGACCGCGACGTCTTCTCCGTCGCCGAGATGGTGGAGGCCTTCGACGTCACCCGGGTCAGCGCCAACCCGGCCCGCTTCGACCTCAAGAAGGCCGAGGCCATCAACGCCACCCACCTGCGGGCGCTCCCGGTCGAGGAGTTCGTGCGGCGGGTGACCCCGTTCCTCGCCGGCGCCGGGCTGGTCGCCGACCCGCCGACGGCCGAGCAGAGCCGCGTGCTCGAGGCGATCGCGCCGCTGGCCCAGGAGCGCGTGGTCGTCCTCTCCGACGCCGTCGGGCTGCTCGGCTTCCTGTTCACCGAGGACGTCGAGATCGACCCCGCCGCGGCCGGCAAGCAGCTGGCCGGCGACGGCGCGGCCGAGGTCCTCGACGCGGCGTCGGCGGCGCTGTCCGGGCTGGCGGACTGGTCGACGGCGGCGATCGAGGAGGCGCTGAAGGCGGCGCTGGTCGACGGCCTGGGTCGCAAGCCCCGGCAGGCCTTCGGACCCGTGCGGGTGGCCGTGAGCGGCCGCACGGTGTCGCCGCCGCTGTACGAGTCCATCGAGCTGCTGGGCCGGGAGCGCACCCTGGCCCGGCTGGAGCGGGCCCGCAAGCTCGCCGGCGGCGAGTAGCCGCCGAACCGTGGAGGGAGCCGGGGTGAGCGCGTCCGAGCCGGAGCCCTACACCGGGCCGCCGCCGACCGGCCCCTACGGCGCGCCGCCCGCGGTGGCCGGGATCGGCGCGCCGTGGACCGGTTCCCCGCCGCCGGTGCCGGCGGTGCCCGCGCCGCAGCCGCCGTGGGCGCCCGGGCCGTGGGCCGGCCCCCCGCCGCCGTCGTGGCCGCCGGCCCCGGTCCCGTGGCCGCCGCCGGCCCCCTGGCCGCCGCCGCCCGGCGTGCGCTGGGAGCCGCCGCCGGGCACACCGCCGCACGACGTCCCCCAGCCCTTCCTGCACGCCATGCGGTCGCGGGACTGGCGCTGGTGGCGGCCGCTGCTCGGGCTGCTGCTGTTCGGCGTCGTGTTCGCCGTGGCGAACGTCATCGTGGTCCTCGTCGCACTGGTGACCACGGTCGGCGTGGACCTGGCGATGCAGGACCTCGTCGACCCGGCGACGCTGCTGGTCACCAACCTCACGCTGATCGCGGCGATCCCCACGGTGTGGCTGGCCTGGGGCGTGGCACACGGCATGCGCACCGGCTGGTCGTCGTCGGTGCTGGCGCGGCTGCGCTGGCGGCTGGTGCTGCCGTTCACGCTGCGCGCCCTGGCCACGCTGGGGGTCGGCATCGCCCTGACCGTCGGCATCGCCGTGGCCATCGACCCGGAGTCGGTCAGCGGGCCGGTGGAGGGGTTCGGCTGGCTGCTCGTCGTCGTGATCCTCACCACGCCGCTGCAGTCGGCGGCCGAGGAGTACCTGTTCCGCGGCTACCTCAGCCAGGCGATCGCCGGGTGGGTGCGGCACCCCACCGCCGGTGCGGTCGTCGCCGGCGTGGTCACCGCGGCGCTGTTCTCGCTGGCCCACGTCCCGCCGGACTTCCTGACCTTCCTCAGCCGTTTCGGCTTCGGCCTGGCGGCCTCGGCGGTGGTGTGGCTGACCGGCGGCCTGGAGGCGGCGATCGTGCTGCACGCGGTGAACAACGTGCTGGTCTTCCTGCTGGCGGGGGCGCTGGGGGACGCCGTCGCCACCGAGGACGTCTCCGGCCCGGGGCTGCTCGTCGTCCTGCTGGACCTGCTCGCCCTGGGCGCCTACGTCGCCGTCGTGGCGGTGTCGCGGAAGAAGCTGCGGCCGGAGCTGCGCACCGCCGCGCTGGACCTGCGGCAGCCGGTGGCCGGGCAGCCGGCCGGCGCCACGCCCGGGGGGTGGTGACCGCCCCCCGCGGAACGTCAGGTATCGTCTCTTCCTGGCGCCGCGAGGTGCCGCGCCACCCTTGGGGTATGGGGTAATTGGCAGCCCGACGGATTCTGGCTCCGTTAGTCTAGGTTCGAGTCCTGGTACCCCAGCGAGGAAGCCTGGTTCCTCTTGCACCACCCGCACGGCCCCGTCGTCTAGCGGCCCAGGACGCCGCCCTCTCACGGCGGTAGCGAGGGTTCGAATCCCTTCGGGGCTACGCACCGTCCGAGCGCCCCCGGTCCACCGCGACCGGGGGCGCTCGGCGTTCTCCGGCACCCGGTGTCCCCCCTGCCCCGCGGGCATGGGAAGATCGGTGCACCGACCTGAGTCACGGCCCCGTCGTCTAGCGGCCCAGGACGCCGCCCTCTCAAGGCGGTAGCGGGGGTTCGAATCCCCTCGGGGCTACTCCGAGCAGAGCCCCCGGCCACCCGGCCGGGGGCTCTGCCGCGTCCGGGATCCGACCGGCCCCGGGTGGCTCGTGATCACGACGCGGGGATAGCGTCCAGTGGGCCGACTCCCCGGCCCTCAGGACGTGGAGGTCGGCCCAGGTGATCCGGACGAGCCGTCGGCTGGCAGACGGCCGGGAGATTCTGTACTTCGACAGCGACGACGCCCCCCGGCCCCGCGACGCCGTCGACACCCGCGACCTGCCGGCGGTCAGCACCCGCTCCCAGCTGCGCTACGACGCCCTGCTCGGCGAGTGGGTGGCCATCGCCTCCCACCGCCAGACGCGCACCTTCCTGCCGCCGGCCGACGAGTGCCCGCTGGACCCCTCGCGGCCGGGGCGGCCCACCGAGATCCCGGAGGGCGACTACCAGGTCGTCGTGTTCGAGAACCGCTTCCCGTCGCTGGCCACCGCCGTCGACCGCGACGTGCCGCCCACCGCGCCGGGCGCCCCGCTCGCCGAGCTGCGGCCGGGCTTCGGCCGCTGCGAGGTCGTCTGCTTCACCGACGACCACGACCGCGTCTTCGCCGAGCTGGGTCCCGACCGGGCGCGGCTGGTGGTCGACGTCTGGGCCGACCGCACCGCCGCCCTGGGCGCGATCGACGGCATCGAGCACGTCTTCCCGTTCGAGAACCACGGCGAGGAGATCGGCGTCACCCTCTCCCACCCGCACGGGCAGATCTACGCCTACCCGTACCTGCCGCCCCGGCCGGCGAAGATCCTCGACTCCGTCCGCCGGCACCGCGAGCGCACCGGGGGCGACCTGTTCGCCGAGGTGGTCGAGAGCGAGCGGACGGGCCCGCGGGTGGTCACCGCCAACGAGCACTGGACGGCGTTCGTGCCGGCCGCCACCCGCTGGCCGTACGAGGTCCAGCTGTTCCCGACCCGCCGGGTGCCCGACCTGCCCGCGCTCGACGACGAGCAGCGCGACGCCTTCGTCGAGGTCTACCTCGACGTGCTCGGCCGCTTCGCGCACCGGTTCGACACGCCCATGCCCTACATCGCCGCGTGGAACCAGGCGCCGGTCCGGGACGGCCGGGACGACTGGTGGCTGCACCTGCAGCTGTTCTCCATCCGCCGGGCGCCCGGCAAGCTGAAGTACCTGGCCGGCTCCGAGTCGGGCATGGGCGCGTTCATCACCGACACGAACCCCGAGGACGTGGCGGAGCAGCTGCGAGCCGTGGTGGTCCCGTGAGCGACGAGCAGGCGGCCCGGACGGCGGTCGAGGCGTTCCGCGCCCGGTTCGGCGGCGAGCCCGCCGGCGTGTGGGCCGCGCCGGGGCGGGTCAACGTCATCGGGGAGCACACCGACTACAACGGCGGCTTCGTGCTGCCGATGGCCCTGCCGCACACCACCCGCGCGGCGGTGGCCCCGCGCACCGACGGCGTCGTCGCGCTCTCCTCGGTGCAGCAGCCCGACGACGACGTCGCCGTCCCCCTCGCCGAGCTCGCGCCGGGCAACCCCGGCGGCTGGGCCGGCTACCCGGCCGGCGTGGTGCACGAGCTGCGCACGGCGGTGGCCGCCGGCGGCGGGCTCTCGGTGCTGGTCGACAGCGACGTCCCGGCCGGCGCGGGGCTGTCGTCGTCGGCGGCCCTGGAGTGCGCGGTCGCCCTCGCCGTGCGCGACCTGTGCGCGCCGGACCTGGGCCCCGCGGACCTGGTCGACGTCGCGCGCCGGGCCGAGAACGACTTCGTCGGCGCCCCGACCGGCATCCTCGACCAGTCCGCCTCGGTGCTCTGCACGGCCGGCCACGCGCTGTTCCTCGACACCCGCGACCGCGGCAGCGAGCAGGTGCCCTTCGACCTCGCCGCGGCGGGGCTGGCGCTGCTCGTCGTCGACACCGGGCAGACGCACGAGCACGCGGGCGGCGGCTACGGCGACCGCCGCCGGGAGTGCGAGCAGGCCGCCGAGCGCCTCGGCGTCGGGCTGCTCCGCGAGGTCTCCGACGTCGGCACGCTCACCGTCCTCGACGACGGCACGGCCGAGGGCGCCGTCCTGCTGCGCCGGGCCCGGCACATCGTGACGGAAAACGCGCGTGTGCTGGAGGTTGTCGCCGCTCTGCGGGGTAAGGACGACGTCCGGGCGATCGGGCCGGTGCTCACCGCCGGCCACGCGTCCCTGCGCGACGACTTCGAGATCTCCACGCCGCTGCTCGACGCGGTGGTGGAGTCGGCGACGGCCGCGGGGGCGTACGGCGCTCGCATGGTCGGCGGCGGTTTCGGGGGCAGCGCGATCGCGCTGGTCGACGCCGACCGGGTGGACGCGGTGGTCGCGGCCGTCACCGAGAGGTTCGGTCGCGAGGGGGCCCCGCCTCCGCGCAGCTTCGTCGCCGTCCCGTCCGCGGGAGCCCGGCGACTCGTGTGAACCCCGCGTCCGCGGGAGGAAGAAGGCCTTCGTGGACACCCTGCGGCTCGACGCCACGTTCGTCGACTACGCGCTCGTCCTCGTCTACTTCGCCGTCGTCCTGGGCATCGGGTTCGCCGCCCGCCGCCGGGTCTCCGACAGCCTCGACTTCTTCCTCTCCGGCAGGTCGCTGCCGGCGTGGGTGACCGGTCTGGCGTTCATCTCGGCGAACCTCGGCGCGGTCGAGATCATCGGCATGTCGGCCAACGGCGCCCAGTTCGGCATGCCGACCATGCACTACTTCTGGGTCGGCGCGGTGCCCGCGATGCTCTTCCTGGGCGTCGTGATGATGCCCTTCTACTACGGGTCGAAGGTGCGCAGCGTCCCGGAGTTCATGCGGCGCCGCTTCGGCACCGGGGCGCACCTGGTCAACGCGCTGTCCTTCGCGGTGGCCCAGGTGCTCATCGCCGGCATCAACCTGTTCCTGCTCGCGACGATCGTCGAGTCGCTGCTGGGCTGGCCGCTGTGGGTGTCGCTGGTCGTCGCGGCGGCCGTCGTGCTCAGCTACATCACCCTCGGCGGGCTCTCGGCGGCGATCTACAACGAGGTGCTGCAGTTCTTCGTCATCGTCGCGGCGCTGCTGCCGCTGACCCTGATCGGCCTGCACCGCGTCGGCGGGGTCGGCGGGCTGATCGACCGGGTCACCGAGGCGGGTGACGAGGAGCAGCTGCGGTCCTGGCCCGGCACGGAGCTGTCGACCTTCGACAGCCCGGTGTGGTCGGTGATCGGGATCGTGTTCGGCCTCGGCTTCGTGCTCTCGTTCGGCTACTGGACGACGAACTTCGTCGAGGTGCAGCGGGCGATGGCGACCAAGTCGATGTCGGCGGCGCGCAGCACCCCCATCATCGGGTCGTTCCCGAAGATGTTCGTGCCGTTCATCGTGGTGATCCCGGGCATCATCGCCGGCGTCCTCGTGCCGGAGATCGCGCAGCTCAAGGCCGGGCAGGAGAGCGACCTCACCTACAACGACTCGATGCTCGCGCTCATCGAGGAGGTGCTGCCCAACGGCCTGCTGGGCATCGCGATCGCCGGCCTGCTGGCGGCATTCATGGCCGGCATGGCGGCCAACATCTCCGCCTTCAACACGGTCTTCAGCTACGACCTGTGGCAGCAGTACGTGAAGAAGGACCGGCCCGACGACTACTACCTGCGCGTGGGCCGCTGGGCCACGGTCGGGGCGACCGTGGTCGCCATCGGGACGGCGCTGATCGCCTCCGGCTACAGCAACCTGATGGACTACCTGCAGACGCTGTTCGGGTTCTTCAACGCGCCGCTGTTCGCCACCTTCATCCTCGGCATGTTCTGGAAGCGGATGACGGCGACCGCCGGCTGGACCGGCCTGGTGTCCGGCACGCTCGCCGCGGTGCTCGTGGCGGTGCTCAGCGAGGACGCGCTCGGCGCGGCCTCGCAGGGCGTCATCCCGCTCAGCGGCCAGGGGGCGAGCTTCGTGGCCGCCAGCGCCGCGTTCGTCGTCGACATCGTGGTCAGCGTCGTCGTCACCATGGTGACCCGGCCCAAGCCGGTCGCCGAGCTGGTCGGCCTCGTCTACTCCGAGACGCCGCGGGAGCAGCGCACCGACCCCGACGCCGCCCGGCTGCCCTGGTACCAGTCACCGACCAAGCTGGCCGGCATCGCCCTGGTCCTGGTCATCGCCCTGAACGTGATCTTCCGATGAGGAGTCCGGACATGAGCAGCACGGAGCACAAGGCGGGCGCGTTCGACGTCCGGGTCGTCATCGCGGGCCTGATCGGCTTCTACGGCGTGGTGCTGGTCCTCATGGGCCTGTTCGCCGACCCCGAGACCGAGAAGACCGGCGGCGTCAACGCGAACCTGTGGACCGGGATCGGCCTGGTCGTGGTGGCCCTCGCGTTCTTCCTGTGGGCGCGGCTGCGCCCGGTCGTCGTCGACGAGGCCGAGCTGGCGAGGGCCCGCGCGGAGGACGGCGACCGCCCCGCCCACTGAACGGGCTGCCGGTGCGGGACGCCCCTCAGGCCTCGAGGACGGTGACCGGGACCCGCTGGACGAGGTTGTTCGCCATGCCCTGCCGGTTCCACCGCTGCTCGACGGGCTGGGTGTCGCCGGCCTCGTCGGTGGCGCGGGCGAGGAGCTCGGCGCGGCCCGGGGTCGCCGTCCACTCGTGGCTCCACGCGCGCCAGGCGTACGGGTGCCCGGGGTCGGCCGGGGCGAGGACGGCGTCGGCCCAGGTCGCGCCGCCGTCGGTGCTCACCTCGACCCGGGTGACCGGGGCGCGGCCGGACCACGCCCGACCGGAGAGCGTCACCGCGCCGGCCCGCACGAACCGCTCGCGGGTCATGAAGTCCGGCCACCCGGGCGGGGCGAGCAGGGCGCGCGGCCGGATGCGGGTGACCGGCTCGCCCGGGTCGTCGGCGTCGACCTTGATCCGGTAGGCCGTGGCGTTCTGGAAGCCCTCGAAGGGGCGGTCGAGCACCTCGATCCGGCGCAACCACTTCACGTGGGCCATGCCGTACCAGCCCGGGACGACCAGCCGCAGCGGGGCGCCGTGCTGGGGCGGCAGCGGCGCGCCGTTCATGCCCCACACGAGCAGGACGTCCGGCCGCAGCGCCTCGGCCAGGGGCAGCCCGCGTGCGTAGTCCTGCTCCACGCCGCGCTCGACGCCGTGGTCGGCCCCGGTGAAGGCGACGTCCACCGCGCCGGGGGAGACGCCGGCCTCCTCCAGCAGCGGCGCCAGCGGTGTGCCCGTCCACTCCGCCGTCCCGACCGCCTCCAGCAGCCAGGGCTGGCTGACCGGCCGCGGCTCGTAGCGGGCCCGGCCGTTGCCGGCGCACTCCAGCAGCACGCGCGCGGTGACCTGGGGACGGCGCCGCAGCTCGTCCAGCCCGAGGGCGACCGGGCGCTCGACGGCGCCGCCGATCTCGAGCCGCCAGGTGCCGGGGTCGACGGCCGGGATGTCGTAGTGGGTGAGCACGTAGTGCAGCCCCGGCGGCGTGACGTCGTAGCGCAGCGCCTCCAGCGGCATCCCGTGGTTGCGGGTGGCCAGGGCGAGTTCGTCCAGCCCGATGCCCTCACCCGGCTCGGCGATGCGGGCGCGGCCGGCGTGCGTCTCCGTGGCGGTCATGGGAGCAGTGTTCGCCCGCCGGCCGGGGGAGGGGAAGCGGGGTCGGGTCCCCGCGGTCACGCCGGCTCGAGCACGAGCAGCGGGATCGTGCGCGGGGCGGCCCGGCGGGCGTAGGCGGCCCACGCCGGGTAGACGGCCAGTCCCGCCCGCCAGAGCCGCTCGCGCTCGTCCTCCTCCACCGGGCGGGCCCGCACGGCCCAGCGGTGGCCGCCGGTCGCCACCGACGCGTCGGGGTGCGCGACCAGGTTGTGGTACCAGCCCGGGTGGGAGCGCTGGCCCCAGTTGGAGGCCAGGACGACCATCCGGCCCGGCGCCCCCCGCGCCGAGCCGCGGGCCGAGGGGAGCGGTGCGTCGAGGGGCACGCCCAGCACGGGGACCGTGCGCGGTTGCCCGCTGCGCGCGCCGGTGGTGGTCAGCATGATCACCGGCAGCCCGGTCCCGAGCGAGGCGAACGTGGCCCGGCCGCGGGTGGCGCGGAAGACGGCGCGGTCGAGGTGGTGCAGCACCCGGATGTACACCCGCGACACCGGGCCGGTCCCGGCGAGGAAGCGTCCGAGGCGGTGGAGCGGGTTTGCGCGGGCGTAGGGCGTCGAGAAGGCGGGGACCGGGGCGTCGGCTCCGGGAGTCACCATGGCTCCTCCTCGGACGGATCGGTGGAGGGCCACCGAGTCTGGCCCGTTCCGGCCCGCTGCGGTACCGCCTACCGCGCGGCGCGGGAGATCGCCGCGGCGGCGTCGAGGACGGCGCCCACGACCTCGGGGGAGGGACGGCGGCCCAGCCGCTCGACCGGTCCCGAGATGGAGACCGCGCCGAGGACGCCGCCGACGCCGTCGCGCACGGGAGCCGAGAGGGAGGCGACGCCGGCCTCCCGCTCGGCGACGCTGTGCGCCCAGCCTCGCCGGCGGACGTCGAGCAGCGTCCGGGCGGTGAAGCTCGCCGAGGGCAGCAGCGGCGTCACCTCGTCGGCCGGGGCGAAGGCCAGCAGCGCGTGCGCGGCCGACCCCGCGGTCAGCGGCAGGCGGGCGCCCACCGGCACCGTGTCGCGCAGCCCGTGGGCCCGCTCGGCGGCGGCGATGCAGACGCGGGAGGCGCCGTCGCGGACGTAGAACTGGGCGCTCTCGCCGCTGAGGTCGCGCAGGGTGACCAGGTGGCGCTCGGCCAGCTCGGCCAGGTCGGGGCCGCTGCGGGCCAGCTCCCGCAGTCCCGGACCGGTGGCCCAGGCGCCGGCGTCGGTGCGCTCCACCAGCCGGTGCCCCTCGAGCGCGACGGCCAGCCGGTGCGCGGTCGCGCGGGGCAGACCGGTGCGCGCGACCAGGTCGGCGAGCGTGGCCGGCTCCTCGGCGACGGCCCGGAGGATGGCCACTGCTTTGTCCAGAACCGCGACGGGGTTAGGCTGTCCCACACAGCAATACTCGCATCCCAGAGAATGGGATGGCCAGTGAGATCCCCCGGAAGGACCCGCCGTGCCGAAGACCCTGGCCGAGAAGGTCTACGACGCCCACGTCGTGCGCAGCGCCGCCGGTGAGCCGGACCTGCTCTACATCGACCTGCACCTCGTCCACGAGGTCACCAGCCCGCAGGCCTTCGACGGCCTCCGCGCGGCCGGGCGCAAGGTCCGCCGGCCCGACCTGACGATGGCCACCGAGGACCACAACGTCCCGACGCTGGACATCCTCAAGCCGATCGCCGACCCGATCAGCCGCGCGCAGGTCGAGGCGCTGCGCCGCAACGCCGCCGAGTTCGGCATCCGGCTGGCCCCGATGGGCGACCGCGACCAGGGCATCGTGCACGTGATCGGCCCGCAGCTGGGGCTCACCCAGCCCGGCACGACCATCGTCTGCGGCGACAGCCACACCTCGACCCACGGCGCGTTCGGCGCCCTGGCGTTCGGCATCGGCACCAGCGAGGTCGAGCACGTGCTGGCCACGCAGACCCTGCCGCAGTACCGCCCCAAGCAGATGGCCGTGACCGTCGACGGCGAGCTGCCCCCGGGCGTCTCGGCGAAGGACGTCATCCTGGCCGTCATCGCCCGGATCGGCACCGGCGGCGGCCAGGGCCACGTCATCGAGTACCGCGGCAGCGCCATCGAGAAGCTCTCGATGGAGGCCCGGATGACGATCTGCAACATGTCCATCGAGGCCGGCGCCCGCGCCGGGCTCATCGCTCCGGACGAGACGACGTTCGAGTTCCTGAAGGGCCGCCCGCACGCCCCGCAGGGGGAGGACTGGGACGCCGCCGTCGAGTACTGGCGGACGCTGCGCACCGACGAGGACGCCGTCTTCGACCGCGAGGTGCGCATCGACGCCTCGTCGCTCACGCCGTACGTCACCTGGGGCACCAACCCCGGGCAGGGCCTGCCGATCTCCGAGCGCGTGCCCGACCCGGCCGACTTCGCCGACGAGCACGACCGCCGCGCCGCCGAGCAGGCGCTGGCCTACATGGGCCTGACCGCCGGCACGCCGCTGCGGGAGATCGCGGTCGACACGGTCTTCCTCGGCTCGTGCACCAACGGCCGCATCGAGGACCTGCGGGTGGCCGCGGAGATGCTGCGCGGCAGGAAGATCGACCCGAACACCCGGATGCTCGTCGTCCCGGGCTCGGTGGGCGTGAAGAACCAGGCCGAGGCCGAGGGCCTGGACCAGGTCTTCCTCGAGGCCGGCGCGGAGTGGCGCGGCGCGGGCTGCTCCATGTGCCTGGGCATGAACCCCGACCAGCTCAAGCCGGGGGAGCGGTCGGCCTCCACCAGCAACCGCAACTTCCAGGGCCGGCAGGGCAAGGGCGGGCGCACCCACCTCGTGTCCCCGGCCGTCGCCGCCGCGACCGCGCTGACCGGCCGCCTGACCGCCCCGGCCGACCTGTCCGACGTCCCCGCGACCGCTGGAGTCTGAACCCCATGGACGCCTTCACCACCCACACCGGCACCGCGGCCCCGCTGCGGCGGACCAACGTCGACACCGACCAGATCATCCCGGCCGAGTACCTCAAGCGGATCACCCGCACCGGGTTCGAGGACGGCCTGTTCGTCGCCTGGCGCACCAACGAGCCCGACTTCGTGCTCAACCGGCCGGAGCACGCCGACGCGTCGATCCTGGTCGCCGGCCCCGACTTCGGCACCGGCTCCTCCCGCGAGCACGCCGTGTGGGCGCTGCTCGACGGCGGCTTCCGGGTCGTGATCAGCTCCCGGTTCGCCGACATCTTCCGCAACAACTCGACCAAGTCCGGGCTGCTCACGGTGCTGCTGCCGCAGCCGGAGGTCGAGGCGCTGTGGACGGCGATCGAGGCCGACCCGGCCACCGAGGTCACCGTCGACCTGCAGGCCAAGACCGTCTCCTACGGCGAGGAGGTCGTGCCGTTCGAGATCGAGGACTACACCCGCTGGCGGCTGCTCGAGGGCCTCGACGACGTCGGCCTCACCGAGCGGCACCTCGCCGACATCGAGGCCTACGAGGCGCAGCGGCCGTCCTGGAAGCCGGCGGCCCTCCCCGCCCGCTGACGCCCGGCAGGGGTCAGACTCAGGAGGCTGTGCACACGGTTTCGAGCCCGATCCCGCGTGCACAGCCTCCTGTGCCCGTGCCGCCTACGGCGCCGGCGGCGTGAAGTCGCGGTAGTAGTCCGCGGCCAGCGCGCCGGGCTTGCCGCCGAGCGCCCACGTGCTGCCCTTGGCGGCCGGGGGCCAGGAGGCGCCGACCGCGCCCTCCCGGCGCACGCCCAGGCTCGACAGCACCGACGGGATGGCGCCGCCCTGGCTGCAGACCACCGTCACGCCGGGGTCGCGCGGGGCGAGCAGCCGCTCCACCAGCGCCAGCCCGGCCTGCGGGTCCTCGTGGTACTCCTCCTCGCCCAGCTCGCGGCAGGGCAGCACGTCGAGCCCCAGCCGCGCGGCCAGCGGCTGGACGGTCTGGGTGCACCGCACCCGCTCGGCCGACAGCACGGCCGTCGGGGCGAACAGCGGCAGCACCTCGGACAGCCGCGCCGCCTGGCGGCGGCCCTTGACGTCCAGCGGCCGCAGGTCGTCGGGACCGTCCCACTCGTGCTTGTCGCCCGCGCTGCCGTGCCGCACCAGCAGCAGCGACGGCGCGCGCGGGACGTCGTCGCGGGCCAGGTCGGCCAGGACGGCGCGGTCGTGGTCGTGGCTGAGCAGGTCGGCGGCCTCGTCCACGGGCAGCCAGCGCAGCTCGTCGACCTCGCGGTTGGGGGCGAACTCCCCGCCGACGGCCTGCATCAGCCAGTAGTCGACCTGCTTGTCGCCCTCCGGGACCTCGTAGCGGGTCCGCACGCCGCGGCGGCCGGCGACGACCGCCAGCCCGGTCTCCTCGCCCACCTCCCGGACCGCGGCCTGCAGCGGGTGCTCGTCGGGGTCGAGCTTGCCCTTCGGCAGCGACCAGTCGTCGTACTTCGGCCGGTGCACCACCGCCACCTCGAGCCCGCCGTCGGGCGTGGGGCGCCAGACCGCGCCGCCGGCGGCCAGCACCACCCGCTCAGCCAGCGTGCTCACCGGCCCGCAGCTGCAGCTCGGCCTGGTAGTCGCGCTCGCCGACGCGGGCCCACGCGCCGTCGGGGCCCAGCTGCCAGCAGCGGACGTCGGGCGACATGGCGTTGTCGAAGATCGCCTGCAGCTCCTGGCGGGCCACCTCGTCGCACACCTTGAGCAGCACCTCGACGCGCCGGTCCAGGTTGCGGTGCATCAGGTCGGAGCTGCCGAGCCAGAACTCGGGCTCGCCGCCGTTGACGAAGGCCATGGCGCGCGAGTGCTCCAGGAAGCGCCCGACGATCGAGCGGACCCGGATGTTCTCCGACAGCCCGGGCACGCCCGGCCGCAGCGCGCAGATGCCCCGGATGAGCAGGTCGACGGGCACGCCGGCGTTCGAGGCCTCGTACAGCGCGTCGATGATCCGCTCGTCGACCAGGGCGTTGACCTTGATCCGGATGCCGGCCGGGCGCCCCTCCTCGGCGTGCCGGACCTCCCGCCGGATCTTGTCGACCAGCCCGCTGCGGATGCCGCGGGGAGCGACCATCAGCGTCCGGTACGTCGTCTGCCGGGAGTAGCCGGTGAGGGTGTTGAACAGGTCGGTGAGGTCGGCCCCCACCCGCGGGTCGGCGGTCAGGATGCCGAGGTCCTCGTAGGTGCGCGCCGTCTTGGGGTTGTAGTTGCCGGTGCCGATGTGGCAGTACCGGCGGATCACGCTGCCCTCGCGGCGCACGACCAGCGCGGTCTTGCAGTGCGTCTTGAGCCCCACCAGCCCGTAGACCACGTGGCAGCCGGCACGCTCCAGCGAGCGCGCCCAGCTGATGTTGGCCTCCTCGTCGAACCGCGCCTTGATCTCGACCAGGACGACGACCTGCTTGCCCGCCTCGGCGGCGTCGATGAGCGCGTTGACGATCGGCGAGTCGCCCGACGTGCGGTACAGCGTCTGCTTAATGGCCAGCACGTTCGGGTCCGCGGCAGCCTGCTCGATGAAGCGCTGCACGCTCGTGGCGAACGAGTGGTAGGGGTGGTGCACGAGCACGTCGCCCTCGCGCAGGGTGGCGAACACGCTCTTGGGCGTCTCGCCCTCCGACAGCCGCGGGTGGGTGGCGGGGACGAACGGCTCGTCCTTCAGCTCCGGGCGGTCGAGGTCGTAGAGGCCCCACAGCGACGCCAGGTCGAGCAGGCCGGGCACCTCGACGACGTCCTCGCGGGCGATCTCGAGCTCGGAGAGCAGGAGCTCGAGGATCTGCGGGTCCATCGTGTCGGTCACCTCGAGGCGCACCGCCGGGCCGAACCGGCGCCGCGCGAGCTCCCGCTCCAGCGCCTGGAGCAGGTCCTCGTCGCGGTCCTCCTCCACCTCCAGGTCGGCGTTGCGGGTCACCCGGAACAGGTGGTGGGCCACCACCTCCAGGCCCGGGAACAGCTGCGGCAGGTGCGCCGCGATGAGGTCCTCGAGCGGGAGGAACGTCGCGCCGCCGCCCACCTGCCCGACGGGCACGAACCGGGGCACGTTGTTGGGCACCTTCACCCGGGCGAAGTGGGTCGTCCCCGCCTCGGGCTCGCGCACCGAGACGGCGAGGTTGAGCGAGAGCCCGCTGATGTAGGGGAACGGGTGCGCGGGGTCGACGGCCAGCGGCGTCAGCACGGGGAACACCTGGTCGCGGAAGTACTCGCGCAGCCGCATGGCGTCGGTGTCGGAGAGGTCCTCCCAGTGGACGAACCGGATGCCGGCGTCCTCCAGCCGCGGGGCGACGTCCTTGAGGAAGACGTTCGCGTGGCGGTGCACGAGGTCCTGCGTCCGCTCGATCACCCGGGCCAGCTGCTCGCGGATGGTGAGGCCGTCGGGGGAGCGCACGGTCAGGCCGGTGCTCTGCCGACGCTTGAGCCCGGCGATGCGCACCATGAAGAACTCGTCGAGGTTGCCGGCGAAGATCGCGAGGAACTTCACCCGCTCCAGCAGCGGGTTCGTCTCGTCCTCGGCCAGCTCGAGGACGCGGGCGTTGAAGTCCAGCCAGGACAGCTCGCGGTTGAGGAACCGGTCGGGAGGCAGCCGATCCTGAGCTGCAGCGGTCCGGGCGGACGAGGTTTCCGGGGCCACCCCGTCATCGTGCCGCACGAAGGTGAACGGCGGGCCGGACGGCCCAGGACGCCGTGCCGGTGGCTCAGGACGCCGTGCCGGTGGCTCAGGACGCCGTGCCGGTGGCTCAGGACGCCGTGCCGAACAGGCCGGTGCGCCGGGCGAACTCGGTGGTGACCGGGCCGGCGCCGAGGCGCAGGGCGGCCCGCAGCGCGTCGGCGGTGTCGACGTCGAGGGCCAGACCGGGCCAGTCGCCGACGAGCCGCCGGGCGCCGCTGGCCGCGTGCGCCCGCGCCGAGCCGGCGCCGAAGCGCGGGTCCAGCGGCGTGCCGACGGCGGTGAGCAGGGTCGTGCCCGTGCCCTCCGCGTCGGCGACGAAGCAGCGCGGCGACCCCGCGGCCGCGTCGAGGGCGGCCGCGAGCTCTCCCGGGCGCAGCGCGGGCACGTCGGAGGAGAGGGCCGCGACGGCATCGCTGCCGGTGGCCCGCGCGCCGTGCTCCAGCGCGGGGTTCAGCCCCCGGTCCGGCTCGTCCGGCACGGTGGCCGCGCCCAGCGCGCGCACCGTCTCGGCCGCCGCCGGGTCGTCGGTGACCACGAGGACCCGGCCCACCCGCGGGCAGTCCAGCGCGGCGGCCACGGTGTCGGCGAGCAGGGCGAGCACCAGGTCGGTGTGGGTGCTGC
The DNA here is from genome assembly GCF_054050035.1 of Geodermatophilus sp. SYSU D00815. NCBI lineage: Bacteria > Bacillati > Actinomycetota > Actinomycetes > Geodermatophilales > Geodermatophilaceae > Geodermatophilus > Geodermatophilus sp. SYSU D00815. The sequence continues at coordinate 147,593 of NZ_JBJGYO010000008.1, forward strand.
CGCCGAGCCGCTCGGTGAGCGGGCGCAGCCGGGTCTTCGCCCGCGCCAGCAGCTTCGCCGGTACCACCACCGACCAGGTCGTCGCAGACGCGGTGCTCACGGACGACCATGTCACCACACCGCGACCGGCCGGTCCGGCGGGCGGCGCGGGGACCCCGCCTGCGGTGCTCCGGCGCGGCAGGGGCGATCATGGTCGGGATCACAGCCGAGGAGGTGTGTCCGGTGACGGAGGAGACGCGGCCTGCGAAGTGGCGGACCCGCGGGCCGATCCCGGTCGGCCTGGCGATCTGCATCGCCGTCGTCCACCCGTTCGCCTCGCTGCTGTTCCGGCTGCGCTACCGGCACGCCGAGCGGATCCCGCCGACCGGCCCGGTGCTGGTGGTCGCCAACCACGTCTCGATCCTCGACCCGCTGGCCTGCGCGCGGCTGGTGTTCGACAGCGGACGGATCCCGCACTTCCTGGCCAAGGAGTCGCTGTTCAAGGGGATCGCCGGCGTGATCCTGCGGCACGCCGGCCAGATCCCGGTGGCCCGCTTCACCAGCGAGGCCCGCGGTTCGGTCTCGGCGGCGCAGGCCGACCTCGCCGCCGGCAACGTCATCGTGATCTACCCGGAGGGGTCGGTCACCCGCGATCCCGACTGGTGGCCGATGGAGGCACGCACCGGCGTCGCCCGGCTGGCGCTGACCACCGACGCCGTCGTCGTCCCGGTGGCCCAGTGGGGACCGCAGGCGCAGCACGACTACCACGCGAAGAAGTGGCACCTGCGGCTGCGTGCCCCGGCCGACTACCTCGTCGGCGAGCCGGTGGACCTCACCGCGCTGCGCGCCGAGGTCGCCGCCGGGCGTGACCTTACGCCCGACCTGCTGCGCGAGACCACCGACCTGATCATGTCCCGTGTGCGCGACCTGCTCGGCGAGCTGCGCGGCGAGACCCCGCCCACCGCCTTCCACCCCCGCCCGCGGCGGGAGCTGCCCGGTGACGTCTCGGGGAGCGCGGCGTGACGCGCGCCGCGGTGCTGGGCGCGGGCTCGTGGGGGACGACGTTCGCCAAGGTGCTCGCCGACGCCGGGTGCGACGTCGCGCTGTTCGCCCGCCGACCCGACCTCGCCAAGGCGATCACCGAGGACGGCGAGAACCGCGACTACCTGCCGGGCATCCGGCTGCCCGGGGCCGTGCGCGCCACCGCCGACGCCGGCGAGGCGCTGGTCGACGCCGACGTCGTCGTCCTCGCCGTCCCCTCGCAGACGCTGCGGGACAACCTCGGCGAGTGGACGCCGCTGCTGCCGCCCGACGCCAGCCTCCTGTCGCTGATGAAGGGCATCGAGCTCGGCACCACCAAGCGCATGAGCGAGGTCATCTGCGAGGTGACCGGCGCCGGACCCGACCGGGTGGCCGCGCTGTCGGGGCCCAACCTGGCGCGGGAGATCGCCGAGGAGCAGCCGGCCGCGACCGTCATCGCCTGCGCCGACACCGGCCGGGCCGCGGCGCTGCAGGCCGCCTGCCGCACCCGCTACCTCCGGCCGTACACGAACACCGACCTGGTGGGCTGCGAGCTCGGCGGCGCGGTGAAGAACGTCATCGCGCTGGCCGCCGGCATCGCCGAGGGCCTGGGCTTCGGCGACAACACCCGCGCCTCCCTGATCACCCGCGGCCTGGCCGAGACCGCCCGGCTGGGGCTCGCGCTGGGCGCGGAGCTCACGACCTTCGCGGGCCTGGCCGGCCTCGGCGACCTCGTCGCCACCTGCAGCTCCCCGCTGTCGCGCAACCGCACGTTCGGGGAGAAGCTGGGGCGGGGGATGAGCGTCGAGGAGGTGCAGCGCAGCACGCGGCAGACTGCGGAGGGCGTCAAGAGCTGCCGCTCAGTGCTCGACCTCGCCCGTGCCCACGGGGTGGACGTGCCGATCACCGAGGCCGTCGTCCGGGTCTGCCACGAGGGCGAGTCCCCGGAGAACCTGGTCCGCGAGATCATGAGCCGGGAGGCCAAGCCCGAGTGACTTCCACGTACGGGGACGGCACGCGCGCCGTCCGCGCGGGGGAGCCCCCCGGCGTCCCGGGCGCGCCGCTGCGGCCCTCGCCGGTCTTCGCCGCGCCCTTCCACCTGGGCGACGTCCCGCCGCGCACCGGCGGCGCCGACGCGTACGCCCGCACCGAGCACCCCACCCTGCGCCTGCTCGAGGACGCCATCGGCGAGCTCGACGGCGGCCGCTGCCTGTCGTTCGCCTCGGGCATGGCGGCGGTGAGCGCGGCGGTGCTGGCCTGCGTGGGCGCCGGCGACCGCGTCGTCCTGCCCTCCGACGGCTACTACGCCACCCGGGTGCTGGCCTCGGGGGAGCTGGCCCGCTTCGGCGTGCGGGTCGACCTCGTCCCGACGACCGGCATCGGCGAGGTGGCCGCCCGCGGGGACCTCGAGGGTGCCCGGCTGGTCCTGCTCGAGACGCCGAGCAACCCGCAGCTGGACGTCTGCGACATCGCCGCCGTCGCCGCGGCGACCCGCGCGGCGGGTGCGGTGCTGGCCGTGGACAACACCACGGCGACCCCGCTCGGCCAGCGGCCGCTGCAGCTGGGCGCCGACGTCACCATCGGCAGCGACACCAAGGCGCTGACCGGGCACAGCGACCTGCTGCTCGGCCACGTGAGCACCACCGACGACGACCTGCACGCGCGGATGAAGGCCTGGCGGGACGCGACCGGGGCGGTGCCCGGGCCGTTCGAGGCCTGGCTCGGCCACCGGTCGATGAGCACCCTGGACCTGCGCCTGGCCCGCCAGGCGGCCAACGCCGCGGCGGTGGCCGACCTGCTGGCCGCCCACCCCGCCGTCGCGGAGGTGCGCTGGCCGTGGCGGGCCGGCGACCCCTCGGCGGCGCTCGCGGCGAGGCAGATGCTGCGGCCCAACGGCGTCGTCTCGGCGACCCTCGCCTCGGAGGACGCCGTGGGGCGGGTGCTGGCGGCCAGCCGGCTGTGGACGGCGGCGACCAGCTTCGGCGGCGTGCACAGCACCGCCGACCGCCGGGCGCAGTGGGGCGGCGACGCGGTCGCCCCGGGCTTCGTGCGGTTCTCCTGCGGGATCGAGGACACCGCGGACCTCGTCGCCGACCTCGCCGCCGCCCTCGACGCGGCCTGAGCGGGTGAGCGGCCGGGGCAGGCTCTCCGGGGTGCTGGCCGCCCTGCTGGTCGGCGCCGTCCCCGCGCTGGGCGGCTGCGGGCAGGCGAGCAGCGGGGAGCCCGCCGCGCAGCCCTCGCAGGCCTCGACCGCCGTCCCCGCGGCGCCGGAGGAGCTCGAGCGGCTGGTCGTGACCGCGGTGCCCTCGGGGCTGCCGCGGCTGCCCGACGACGCCCTCTCGCCGCCCGCGGGTGAGAAGTGGCCGCCCGACGTCGCCGCGTACGCCCGTGACCCGGACGACGAGCGGCAGGCGCTGGCCGGCTACGGCTTCCGCTTCGGCTGGGAGCGCTTCTGGGGCACCGACGCCGCGCACGGGCCGGTGACCAGCGTGCTCGTCTACCAGTTCGACACGCGTGACGGCGCGTCGGCCTACGCCGAGGACCTGGCCGGCAACGACGCCGAGAAGTACGGCGGCGTGCTGCACTCCGACCCGCCCCGGCTGCCGGAGGGCTGCCGGATGCTCACCGTGACCGAGCCCGCCGACGGCCTGCCCGCGCCGGCGGTGCTGGCCCGGTGCGGGTCGGGGGTCTTCAGCGTCTCGGTGACCGCGGTGGCCGGGACGGTCGACGCCGCGGCCGACGAGGTGGCCGCGGTGCTCACGGCCCAGCTGGAGCGGCTGCCGCCGTCCTGACCTACCCCGCCGGCTGCGGCTCCTGGAACGGCAGGGTGGCGGCGATGATCGTGCTCAGCGCGGTGGCCGGCGCGCTGTCGATCGAGCTGGGGATGCTCACCCGCACGTGGACCGGCCGGTCGACGGCGGTCCAGACGACGACGTCGGGGTCGGAGTCGTCGACGAACCACTGCACGGCGTTGATCTGGATCAGGCTGGCCGTCGCGTCGAACCCGGCAGGCCGGTCGACCCCGCAGGCCAGCACCACCGGCGGCTCGCCCCACGCGTAGACGAACGGGGACTCCGAGCGCACCGGCCGCGACAGCTCACCGGCCAGCTCCAGGGGCAGCGCGCCGAGCAGCGAGGTGCAGGGGGCCTCGGCCTCGGGGGCCACCGGGGGCGCCTCGACGGTCAGCGGGGGCAGGTCCTCGCGCTGCTGCGTGGGGGCGCCCTCGACCTGCGCGACGTCGTCGGACCCGCGGCCGCCCAGGACGTTGACCAGCACCACCAGGGCGACCACCACCGGCACGAGGACGGCGGTGGCGATCAGCGCCAGGCGGCGGAAGGGATCCCGCGGCCGGTCCTCGTGGGAGGTGGTGGTGCCGGGCGTGGTCAGCGTGCTCAGGACGTCAGAGGTTGACGACCGGGCAGGTCAGGGTCCGGGTGATGCCGTCCACCGACTGCACCCGCGCCACCACGAGCCGGCCGAGCTCGTCGACGGTCTCGGCCTCGGCGCGGACGATGACGTCGTAGGGCCCGGTCACGTCCTCGGCCTTGGTGACGCCGTCGATCTCGCTGATGGTCGAGGCGACCTGCGCGGCCTTGCCGACTTCGGTCTGGATCAGGATGTAGGCGTGGACCACGGAAGACCCTTCCTGGGGCAGCGCTGCCATGGGGCGGTGCGAGCGAGCGAGCGTGCGACGTGCGGTGGTGCGGGGCCGGCGGTGCGCCGGCCGCTGCGCAACCTTACGGGAGCGACGGGGGTCACCCGGTGAGTCGCCCGCGCCCGCTGGTCCCGCGCACCGATCCGGCCGACAGCGTCCGGGTGGTGGGGGAGTTCGGCGTGATCGCCCGCGTCGTCGCGCGGTCGGGCAGCACCGCCGCCGCCGAGGTCGGGCCGGGGGACGACGCCGCGGTGCTGCGCGCCCCGGACGGCCGTGTGGTGGCCACCACCGACGTCCTCGTGGAGGGCCGGCACTTCCGCCGCGACTGGTCCTCCGCCGAGGACGTCGGGCACAAGGCCGCCGCGGCCAACCTCGCCGACGTCGCGGCGATGGGCGGGGTGGCGACGGCGCTGCTGGTCGGGCTGGCCTGCCCCCCGGACACCCCGACGGCCTGGCTGGAGGGCGTCGCCGCGGGCCTGGCCGAGGAGTGCGCGCCGCTGGGCGCGGCCGTGGTCGGCGGCGACACGGTGGCCTCCGCGCCCGACAGCGGCGGCGTCGTGCTGTCGGTGACCGCGCTGGGCGACCTCGGCGGCCGGGCCCCGGTGCTGCGGTCGGGCGCGCGGCCGGGGGACGTTGTGGCGCTGGCCGGGCGGCTCGGGTGGTCGGCCTGCGGCCTCGCGGTGCTGCGCCGCGGCTTCAGCAGCCCGCTCGCGGCGGTGGCCGCGCACCGCCGGCCGGCGCCGCCGTACGCGGCGGGGCCCGCCGCGGCCGCCGCGGGCGCCACCGCGATGTGCGACGTCAGCGACGGGCTGCTGGCCGACGCCGGGCACATCGCCCGGGCCAGCGGGGTCGTCCTCGACCTCGACCGCGCGGCGCTGGTGCGGGCCTGTCTCGAGCCGCCCGGCCCGCTGCAGCAGGTGGCGGCCGCGCTCGGCGCCGATCCCATGGCCTGGGTGCTCACCGGGGGCGAGGACCACGCCCTGCTCGCCACCTTCCCGGGGGAGGCGGAGCTGCCCGAGGGGTGGGTGGCCGTGGGCGCGGTGCACGCGGCGGGGGAGGATCCGGCGGTGCAGGTGAGCGGAGAGCCGGCGGCCGAGGCCGCGCGGGCGGCCGGAGCGGAGGCGCCGGGGCATGTCCACTTCTGACGAGGCGGTGCTGCGCGACGGCCGCCCGGTGCGGTTGCGGGCGGTGCCCTACGACGACCCGGTCGCGCGCGAGCTGGTCGCCCGGGTGCAGCGGGAGTACACGGTGCGCTACGGCGGGCCGGACGAGGCCGTCGTGGACCCGGCGGAGTTCCTGGCGCCCGCCGGGGTGTTCCTGGTGGCGGAGGTCGACGGCGTCCCCGCGGGGTGCGGCGCCTGGCGCGTGCACGCCGACGGCGTGGTCGAGGTCAAGCGGATGTACGTCGAGCCGGGGTTCCGCCGGCTCGGGCTGGCCCGCGTGCTGCTGACGGCGCTGGAGCGCAGCGCCGCCCGCGCCGGGCACCGCGCGGTGGTGCTGAACTCCGGGGAGCGGCAGCCGGAGGCCCTGGCGCTCTACGCCGGGGCCGGGTACGGCCCGGTGCCCGGGTACGGCGTGTACGCCGGGGCGCCGGACGCGGTGTTCCTCGGCCGGGAGCTGCCGCTCGACCCGCGCGAGGAGGAGCAGCCGTGGGCGTCGTGACGATCTCCGCGCCGTACGGGGCCGCGGGCGCCGAGGTGGCGCCGGCGGTGGCCGAGCGGCTGGGGCTGCCCTTCCACGACCGGGCGATCCCCGCCCAGGTCGCCGGCCGGCTCGGCGTGCCGGTGGCCGAGGCGGAGGCCAACGACGAGACGGTCGTGCGCGGGCTGTGGCGGCTGGTCGCCTCGCTGGGCACCATGCCCGACCCGGTGGGCGGCGTGGTGCCCTCGTCGTCGCTGCCCGACGAGCGGGCGTACCGGCAGCAGACGGAGAAGGTGCTGCTCGAGGTGGCCGACGGCGCCGGCGGCGTGGTGCTCGGCCGGGCGGCCGCGCTGGTGCTGGGCGACCGGCCGGACGCGCTGCACGTGCGGCTCGACGGGCCGCCCGAGCGGCGGCTCGCCGCGGCGGTGGCGCGCGCGGGCCGCCCGGAGGCGGAGGTCCGGCGCGAGATGGAGGCCGCCGACCGCACCCGCGAGGCCTACGTGCGCCACTTCTACCGGTGCGACCCCGCCTCGGCCCGGCACTACCACCTGGTGGTCGACAGCACCGCCCTGCCCCTGGAGACGGTGGTGGAGCTCGTCGTGCAGGCCGCGCAGGGCCGGGGCATCGCCCCCCGCTGACCCGCGGCGGCCGCCCCGCGAACGCGGAGGACCCCGGAGGTCGCCGACCTCCGGGGTCCTCGGGCCCGGTCCCCGTCCGGGGACGACGGGTCCTCCGTCAGGCGCGGACGACCTTGCCCGCGCGGATGCACGAGGTGCAGGCGTTGATGCGCTTGCGGTTGCCGGGGGCGACGAGCGCCCGCACGGACTGGATGTTCGGATTCCAGCGGCGCGGCGTGCGGCGGTGCGAGTGCGACACCGACATGCCGAAACCGGGTCCCTTGCCGCAGACGTCGCAGTTGGCAGCCACGGTGGATCACTCCCAGGAGGTCGTTGCAGATCAGCGGTGCGCGAGAGCGCCCGCGAAGAAGTCCGCCGGTCAGTGTAACCGCTCCGCGCCGGGGACGTCGCCGCAGGCACCCGAGCGGGCGCCGCCGCCCGCGATCCGGCGGCCCCGTCGTCCTCCCTGGGTACCCTCCGGCCGTGCTGACGGCGCTCGACGAGGAGGCGGCCGGCCGCTGGTGCCGGGCCGCCTGCGCCGCGCTGTACGAGGCCCGCGCCCGCCTCGACGACCTCAACGTCTTCCCCGTGCCCGACGGCGACACCGGCACCAACCTGCTGCTCACCGCCCGGGCGGCGCTGGCCGCGCTCGACGAGGCCGGCGACCCCGCCCCCGAGTCGCGGTGGGCGGTGCTCGCCCGCGGCGCCGTCCTCGGGGCCCGCGGGAACTCCGGCACCATCCTCGCCCAGCTGTTCCGCGGCCTGGCCGACCAGCTCGCGGGCCAGGGACCGGCCGACGGGCCCACGCTCGCCCTCGCCCTGCAGAAGGCCGCCGACACCGCCTACACCGCGGTCGCCGATCCCGAGGAGGGCACCTTCCTCACCGTCGCCCGCGGCGGGGCGCGGGCCGCGGTGGCGGCCGTGGACGAGGGCCGCACCGGGCTCGCCGACGTCGTCCGGGCCGCCGCCGACGGCGCCCGCGCGGCCCTCGAGGCCACCACCGACCAGCTCGACGTGCTGCGCGACGCCGGCGTGGTCGACGCCGGCGGCGCCGGCCTGTGCCTGGTCCTCGACGCCCTGGTCACCACCGTCACCGGCGTGGAGCCGGCCCGTCCGCCGCTGGCCCGCCGGGCGCACCCGCACGCGCACGCCCACGACGACCCGCCGCACCAGCCGCCGGCCGGCTCCGGCAGCGAGGTGCAGTACCTGCTCGCCGGCGCCGACGAGGAGGCCGTGGCGCGGCTGCACGAGCGGCTCGCGGCGCTCGGCGACAGCCTGGTGGTGGTCGGCGTCGACACCCCCACCGGCCGGGAGTGGAACGTGCACGTGCACGTGGCCGACGTCGGGGCCGCCATCGAGGCGGGCATCGAGGCCGGCCGCCCCTACCGGATCTCGGTCACCCCGCTCGCCCCGGTGCGGCCGCCGGCGCCGGTGCCGGGCAGCCGGGCCGTCGTCGCGATCGTCCCCAGCCCCGGCCTGGCCGAGCTGTTCTCCGCCGAGGGCGTGCGGGTGCTCACCTGCGGTCCCGACGGCGTCACCGAGGACGACGTCCTCACCGAGGTGCTCGGCTGCACCGCCGCCGACGTCGTCGTCCTGCCCAACGACGCCGCCCTCACCCCGGCGGCCTCCCGCGCCGCCGCGCGCGCCCGCGAGGAGGGCCGCGACGTCGCCGTCGTCCCCACCCGCTCACCGGTGCAGGGGTTGGCCGCCGTCGCCGTCGCCGACCCGGGGCGCCGCTTCGGCGACGACGTCATCGCCATGGCCGAGGCCGCCGCGGCCACCCGGTGGGCCGAGGTGACCGTCGCCGAGCAGGAGGCGCTCACCTCCGCCGGCCGCTGCCGGCCCGGCGACGCGCTCGGCTCGGCCGAGGGCGACGTCGTGGTGGTCGGGGCGGAGCTGCCCGCGGTCGCCTGCGAGCTGCTGGACCGGCTGCTCTCGGCCGGCGGCGAGCTGGCGACCGTCGTCGTCGGACCGGACCAGGCGCTCGGCGACGCCGTCTGCGCCCACCTCGCCTCGGTGCACCCGACCGTCGAGGTGGCCCGCTACGACGGCGCCCCGGCCGGTGTCCCGCTGCTCGTGGGGGTCGAGTGAAGGTCGGCATCACCATGGACACCCCGCTGTCGAAGGTCCTCGGGCCGAAGACGGCGGAGGCGATGGAGTCCTCGCTGGAGCTGCGCACGGTGCGCGACCTACTGCGGCACTACCCGCGCCGGTACGCCCGCCGCGGGGAGCTCGCCCGGCTCGAGGACCTCCAGGTCGGCGACCGGGTCACCGTGCTGGCGCAGGTGAAGACGGTGAACAGCCGCAGGATGCGCAACCGGCCCGGGTCGATGACCGAGGTCACCGTCAGCGACGGCGCGAACTCCATGCAGCTGGTCTTCTTCAACCGCCGGCACGGGCAGCTCAAGCCGGGCGACTGGGGGCTGTTCGCGGGCACGGTGGGGGAGTACCGGCGGTCCAAGCAGTTCGCCCACCCGGACTTCCACCTGCTCACCGGCGACGACGACGAGGACTGGGCGCGGGCGCTCATCCCGATCTACGCGGCCACCAAGGACGTCTCGAGCTGGGTGATCCAGCGCTCGGTCAAGATGCTGCTCGACTCCCCGGGCGGTCTCGGCGCGCTGGTCACCGACCCGCTGCCCGAGGACGTCCGCGCGCGGCACGGCCTGCTGCCGCTGGCCGCGGCGATGCTCGACATCCACCGCCCCACCTCGGCGGAGGACGTCGAGCGCGCCGAGCACCGGCTCAAGTTCGACGAGGCGCTGGTCCTGCAGCTCACCCTCGCCGCCCGCCGCCGCGCCGCGGCCCTGGAGCCGGGCGTCGCCCGACCGCGGAAGCAGGGCGGCCTGCTCGACGCCGTCGACGCCGCGCTGCCGTTCGCGCTCACCGACGGCCAGCGGGCCGTGGGGGAGGAGCTGGCCACCGAGCTCGAGCGCGAGCAGCCGATGCACCGGCTGCTGCAGGGCGAGGTCGGCTCCGGCAAGACCGTCGTGGCGCTGCGCGCCATGGCGCAGGTCGTCGACGCCGGCGGGCAGGCGGCGCTGCTGGCGCCCACCGAGGTGCTCGCCGCCCAGCACCACCGCGGCATCTCCGCGCTGCTCGGCCCGCTCGGCCGGGCCGGCGAGCTCGACGGCGACCCCGGCGGCACGCGGGTCGTGCTCCTCACCGGCTCGCAGAAGGCCGCCGCCCGCCGCGAGGCCCGGGCCGCGGTCGCCGACGGCAGCGCGGGCATCGTGATCGGCACCCACGCGCTGCTGCAGGAGGGCGTCGACTTCGCCGACCTCGGCCTGGTCGTCGTCGACGAGCAGCACCGCTTCGGCGTCGAGCAGCGCGACGCGCTGCGGGCCAAGGGCAGCCGGCCACCGCACGTGCTGGTCATGACGGCGACGCCGATCCCGCGCACCGTGGCCATGACCGTCTACGGCGACCTGGAGACCTCCACCCTGCGGCAGCTGCCCAGCGGCCGCGGCGGCGTCGCCTCCTCGGTCGTGCCGGCCGCCGAGAAGCCGGCGTGGCTGGACCGGGCCTGGGCGCGGCTGCGCGAGGAGGTCGCCGCCGGCCGGCAGGCCTACGTCGTCTGCCCGCGCATCGGCGAGGACGGCGCCGACGCCGACGAGCCCGACCCCGACGACGGCGCCCCCGCCGACGACGAGGGCCAGGGCGGCGACCGCCGCCCCCCGCTGGCGGTGCTGGACGTCGCCGAGCTGCTGCGCAGCGGCCCGCTCGCCGGGTTGCGGCTCGACGTGCTGCACGGCCGGCTCACGCCCGAGGAGAAGGACGCCCGGATGCGCGCCTTCGCCGCCGGGGAGACCGACGTCCTGGTCGCCACCACCGTCGTCGAGGTCGGCGTCGACGTCCCCAACGCCACCGTGATGGTCGTCATGGACGCCGACCGGTTCGGCGTGAGCCAGCTGCACCAGCTGCGCGGCCGCGTCGCCCGGGGCCGGCACCAGGGGCTGTGCCTGCTGGTCAGCGATGCGCCGACGTCGTCGCGCACCGGGCAGCGGCTGGCCGCGGTCGCCGCCACCTCCGACGGCTTCGAGCTCGCCCGCCTCGACCTCGAGACCCGGCGCGAGGGCGACATCCTGGGCGCCGCGCAGTCCGGCAGCCGGTCGGGGGTCCGGCTCCTCTCGCTGCTGGAGGACGAGGAGCTGATCGCCGCCGCCCGGGCCGAGGCGAACGCCCTGCTCGCCACCGACCGCGGTCTCGCCGACCACCCCGGCCTGGCCGCCGAGGTGGCCGCGCTGGCCACCGACGAGCGCGCGGAGTGGCTGGAGAAGGCATGACGCGGGTGATCGCCGGCGCGGCCGGCGGCCGGCGGCTCAAGGTGCCGCCGTCCGGCGTCCGGCCCACCGGCGACCGCGCCCGCGAGGGGCTGTTCAACTCCCTCGGCTCGCTGCTCGACCTCGACGGCGCCAGGGTCCTCGACCTCTACGCCGGCTCGGGGGCGCTGGGCCTCGAGGCGCTCTCCCGCGGCGCGGCCGAGGTGGTGCTCGTCGAGTCCGCCCCGCGGGTGCTGCCGGTGCTCCGGGCGAACGTGGCCGCGGTCGGCCTGCCGGGCGCCCGCGTCCTCGCCGGTTCGGTGCCGACCGTCGTCACCGGCCCGGCGCCGGCCGCCTTCGACCTCGTGCTCGCCGATCCGCCGTACGCCACGCCCGCCGGCGAGGTGCTCGGCGTGCTCCGCGCGCTGGTCGGCGGCGGCTGGCTGGCCGACGGCGCCGTCGTCGTGGTCGAGCGGTCGGCCCGCGAGCAGCCCTGGGAGTGGCCGACACCCTTGACGGGACTGCGCGACCGCCGCTACGGGGAGGCGTTGCTCCGGTACGGTCGCTTGCCGTGAGGCGTGCCGTCTGCCCCGGATCGTTCGACCCGGTCACCAACGGCCACGTCGACGTCATCGCCCGGGCCGCCGCGCTGTACGACGAGCTGGTCGTCGCGGTGCTGGTCAACCCGGGCAAGGCGGGGCTGTTCACCGTGGACGAGCGCATGGAGCTGCTCCGGGACGCGGTGTCCGAGATGCCCAACGTGCGCGTCGACAGCTTCCGCGGGCTGCTCGTCGACTACTGCCGCAGCCACGGCATCCCCGTGATCGTCAAGGGCCTGCGGGCGGTCGGCGACTTCGAGTACGAGCTGCAGATGGCGCAGATGAACCGTGAGCTCGCCGGCGTGGAGACGCTGTTCGTGCCCACGGCCCCGCAGGTGGGCCACCTGTCCTCGAGCCTGGTCAAGCAGATCGCGCAGTTCGGCGGCGACGTCTCCAGCCTCGTGCCCAAGGCGGTCCTCGACCGCCTCGTGCAGCACCGCACCGGCAGGGGTGAGGCGTGACCAGGAGCCACTCGACCGAGGTCGTGTACCGGCTGTACGAGACCGTCGACGAGCTGACCACGGTCATCGAGAACGCCCGCAGCGTGCCCATGTCGGGCTCCTGCATGGTGCCCCGCGACCATCTCCTCGACCTGCTCGACGACCTGCGCGAGACGCTGCCGGCCGAGGTCCAGCGGGCCGGGCGGATCGTCGAGCAGCGCACCGAGATCCTCGAGCAGGCCCAGGCCGAGGCCGAGCGGCTGACCGAGCGCACGCGGCTCGACAGCGAGGAGATGATCGCCTCCGCCGAGCAGACCCGCGACGAGGTCCTGGGCATGGCCCGCCGGTCGCGCGACGAGCTGATCGCCGAGGCCCAGGCGGAGGCCGAGGACGTCCTGGCCCGGGCCGACGCCGAGGCCGAGCGGATCGTCGCGGAGGCGCGCGCCGCCGCGGAGGCGCTGCTGCGGCAGGCCCGCGAGCAGCAGGAGCAGATGATCGCCGCGGCCGAGGCCGAGCACGACCGGCTGGTCACCGAGACCGAGGTCTACCGCACCGCGGTCGCCCGCGCCGACGAGCTCGGCGCCCAGACCGTCGCCGAGGTCACCCGCATGCGCACCGAGGTCGACGAGTACGTCGACACCCGGCTGGCCGACTTCGGGGGCACCCTGGAGCGGATGCTCCGCTCGGTCGAGGCGGCCCGGGGCAGCCTCCGGCACTGACGGAGGGCCCCTGGAGGGCGGCCGCTCCGATGCGTCGCGGTCAGGTAGTCTCGTAGACCGGTCCGAGCGCCGGCGGCACCCCGCCCGGCCGGCCGACCTCCCCGATCCCGACCGCGAGTACCGACATGCCTGCCCCTGTTCCGCACCGCACAGGCGCCGCGTCCCCCGACGCCCGGCGCCCCGCAGGCAACCCCTGGGTCGTCGAGCTGCGCGAGCTCGGCCGCCGGGCCGGGTCGCTGCTGCGCTTCGAGAAGACGCTGCCCGCCCCGGAGGGCTGGAAGGTCGAGCTGATCGGCGTCCCCGAGGGCGCCGAGGTCCAGCTGCGGCTGCGCCTCGAGTCGGTCATGGAGGGCGTGCTGGTCTCGGGCGAGCTCGACGTCCCGGTCGTCGGTTCCTGCGCGCGCTGCCTCGAGCCGGTCGAGGACACCCTCGAGCTCGACGTCCAGGAGCTGTTCGCCTACGAGGGCTCCACGACCGAGGAGACGAGCGAGGAGGACGAGGTCCGCCTCGTCGAGCACGACCGCATCGACCTCGAGCCCATGGTGCGCGACCTCGTCGTGCTGTCCCTGCCGCTCTCCCCGGTCTGCTCCGAGGACTGCCGGGGGCTGTGCGTCGACTGCGGCCAGCGGCTCGACGAGCTGCCCCCCGACCACTCGCACGAGGTCGTCGACCCCCGCTGGGCGGGGCTCGCCGACCGATTCGCCTCCCCGTCGGGCACCCCCGGCGAGGACAACCCAGAGGAGAACTGACGTGGCCGTCCCGAAGCGGAAGATGTCCCGCGCCAACACCCGCGCCCGGCGCTCGCAGTGGAAGGCCTCCGCGCCGTCCCTCACCCCGTGCCCGAACCGGGCCTGCGGCGAGCTCAAGCCCCCGCACGTGGCCTGCCCGAACTGCGGCCAGTACGCCGGCCGTCAGGTCCTGTCGGTCTGATCCGCTGAACCCGCCCGCCGTGGGGAGCCCCGTCGTCGAGCCGTCCGCGCCCGCGGGTGCCGACGCCGGCACCTCACCGGCCGGGCGGGAGCACGCCGACCGCGCGGCCGCCTGGCTGCACGACGCCCTCGGGGTCGTGCTGCCCGGCGGCCTGCTCGCGTTGGCGCTGACCCACCGGTCCTACGCCTACGAGCACGGCGGCCTGCCCACCAACGAGCGCCTGGAGTTCCTCGGCGACTCGGTGCTGGGCCTGGTGGTCACCGACGAGCTGTACCGCAGCCAGCCCGACCTGCCCGAGGGACAGCTGGCCAAGCTGCGCGCCTCGGTGGTGAACATGACCTCCCTGGCCCGCGTCGCGCGCTCGCTCGGCGACGGCGGCATCGGCCCGCACCTGCTGCTGGGCCGCGGCGAGGAGACCACCGGCGGCCGGGAGAAGGACTCGATCCTCGCCGACGCCCTCGAGGCGCTGATCGGCGCGATCCACCTCGGCCGCGGCCTGGACACCGCGGGCGCCATCGTGCACCGGCTGTTCGACCCGCTGCTGGTGCAGGCGGCCACCCGTGGCGCCGGCCTGGACTGGAAGACCAGCCTCCAGGAGCTCGGCGCCGCCCGCGGGCTCGGCCCGCCCAGCTACCTCGTCGAGGACGACGGACCCGACCACGCCAAGACGTTCACCGCCGCCGTGCTCCTCGCCGGCACCGTGTACGGCACGGGCTCCGGCCGCACCAAGAAGGCCGCCGAGCAGGAGGCCGCCGAGGCCGCGTGGCGGGCCATCTCCGCGGAGGGCTGATCCCGTGCCCGAGCTGCCCGAGGTCGAGGTCGTCCGTCGCGGGCTGGAGCAGTGGGTCGCCGGGCGCACCGTGGCCACCGTCGAGGTGCGCCACCCGCGCGCCGTCCGCCGGCACCTGGAGGGCACCGGCCACTTCGTGGCCGCGCTCACCGGCCGCACCCTGACCGCGGCGCACCGCCGCGGCAAGTACCTGTGGCTCCCGCTGGCCGAGCCCGACGGCACGCCCAGCGGGCGCGCGCTCGTCGGCCACCTCGGCATGAGCGGGCAGCTGCTGGTCGAGAAGCCCTCGCAGCCCGACGAGACCCACCTGCGCGCCCGGTTCACCTTCACCGACGGCGGCCGCGAGCTGCGCTTCGTCGACCAGCGCACGTTCGGCGGGCTGGCGGTGGAGGAGTCCGACGGCGAGACGATCCCGGCGCGGCTGGCGCACATCGCGATCGACCCGCTGGACCCGTCGTTCGACGAGGCCGGGTTCAGCGAGAGGCTGCGCCGCCGGCACACCGAGGTCAAGCGCGCGCTGCTCGACCAGACGCTGATCGGCGGCGTGGGCAACATCTACGCCGACGAGGCGCTGTGGCGCGCCCAGCTGCACGGCGCCCGGCCCACCGACAAGCTGACCCGCCCCCAGGTGGCCGCCCTGCTCGAGGGCGTCCGCGACGTGCTCGGCGAGGCCCTGGCCCAGGGCGGGACGTCGTTCGACTCCCTGTACGTCGACGTCAACGGGCAGAGCGGGTACTTCTCCCGCTTCCTGGCCGTGTACGGGCAGGCCGACCGCCCGTGCCCGCGCTGCGGCACACCGATCCGGCGCGAGGCGTTCATGAACCGGTCGAGCTACAGCTGCCCGCGGTGCCAGCCCCGGCCCCGTGCCGCGCGCCGGTGACCGACGTCCGCGCGGTCGCCGTCGTCTCCGGCCACGTGCAGGGCGTGGGCTACCGCTACTTCGTGCGCGGGCTGGCCGCGGAGGCCGGGCTGACCGGCTCGGCGACCAACCTGCCCGACGGGCGGGTCGAGGTGGTCCTGGAGGGTCCCGACGACACGGTGCGCGGCGTGATCGCGCAGCTCGACGGCCCGCGCGCGCCCGGCAGCCCGGCCCGCGTCGACGTCCGGCGCGAGCCCGTGCGGGGGAGTTCCGGCTTCACGGTGCTGTGACAAACGTGACACCACGACGACACGGTGAGTAGGCATTCTGGGCGTTGACCTGCGTGTCCTGCCCTGTCACCCTGGAGTCACCACTCCCGCGCCGACCGCTTCCCGGGGCGCAGGGACCGTCTTCACGCTGCGGAAAGGCCGCCCCAGTCATGGCCAAGGCCCTGTTCGGTCACGTCGTCGCACCCGCGGAGCTCCGAGTAGTCGAGGAGAACGCCGTCCTGCGGGCCAAGGTGCGCCGGCTGGAGCAGGAAGTCGCTCAGCTGCGCGCCGAGCGCGACGCGCACATCGCCCAGGAACTGATGAAGCTGGCGGGTGAGAGCGCCGAGCCGGCGCTGGCCTGAACCCGTCCGTCACAGTCGCACCACCGCACCCTCCGCCCTCGGAAGAGCGAGGTCGGAGGGCTGATCGCGGCTAAGATCCCGATCTCGTGCACCTGTCGAGCCTCACGCTGAAGGGCTTCAAGTCCTTCGCGTCGGCGACCACGCTGCGGCTCGAGCCGGGGATCACCGCCGTCGTCGGGCCCAACGGGTCCGGCAAGTCCAACGTCGTCGACGCCATCGCCTGGGTCCTGGGCGAGCAGGGCGCCAAGAGCCTGCGCGGCGGCAAGATGGAGGACGTCATCTTCGCCGGCACCGCCGGCCGCCCGCCGCTGGGCCGGGCCGAGGTGACGCTCACGATCGACAACGCCGACGGCGCCCTGCCGATCGACTACACCGAGGTGTCGATCACCCGCCGCATGTACCGCTCCGGCGAGAGCGAGTACGAGATCAACGGCGACAAGGTCCGGCTGCTCGACGTCCAGGAGCTGCTCAGCGACTCCGGCATCGGCCGGGAGATGCACGTCATCGTCGGCCAGGGCCAGCTCGACGCCGTCCTCTCCGGCCGCCCCGAGGACCGCCGCGCCTTCATCGAGGAGGCCGCCGGCGTCCTCAAGCACCGCAAGCGCAAGGAGAAGGCGCTCCGCAAGCTCGACGGGATGCAGGCCAACCTCGACCGGCTCGCCGACCTCACCGCCGAGCTGCGCCGCCAGCTCAAGCCGCTGGGCAAGCAGGCCGAGGTGGCCCGCCGGGCGGCCGGCGTGCAGGCCGACCTCCGCGACGCCCGGCTGCGGCTGCTCGCCGACGACCTGGTCCAGCTGCGCGACGCGCTGGACAAGGACGTCGCCGACGAGGCCGCCGCCCGCGCCCGGCGCGGCGCCGTCGAGGCGCAGCTGGCCGAGGTGTCCCGGCGCGAGTCGGCGCTGGAGTCCGCCCTCGCCGCCGACGCGCCCCGGCTGCAGACCGCCCAGGACACCTGGTACCGCCTCTCCGCCCTCGGCGAGCGCTTCCGCGGCATCGGCCAGCTGGCCGCCGAGCGCCACCGCCACCTCTCCGCCGCGCCGCCGGTGGCCGGCACCGGGCGCGACCCCGACCAGCTCGAGGCGGAGGCCGACCGGGTCGCCGCCACCGAGGCCGAGCTCGCCGCGAAGCTCGAGGCCGAGCGCGGCCGGCTGGCGGCCGTCGTCGCCGAGCGCGCCGCGCTCGAGACCGCGCTCACCGACGCCGAGCGCGCCGTCGTCGCCGCCGCCCGCGCGATCGCCGACCGGCGCGAGAAGCTGGCGCGGCTCTCCGGCGAGGTCGCCGCCGCGCGGTCGAAGGTCGGCGCCGGCGAGGCCGAGATCGAGCGCCTGGCCCTCGCCGCGGGGGAGGCCGCCGACCGCGCCGAGGTGGCGGCCGATCGGCTCGCCGAGCGGCGCAGCACCGTCGCCGAGCAGGAGGGCACCGACGTCGCGCTGGTCGCGGCGCACGAGGACGCCGTGGCCGCGCACCGGGCCGCCGCCGCGGCGGTCACCGAGCTGGCCGAGGCCGAGCGCGGCGCCGAGCGCGACCGCGCCTCCTGGCAGGCCCGCCGCGACGCGCTGGCCCTCGGGCTCGCCCCGGTCGACGGCGCCGCCGCCGTCCTCGCCGCCGGCCTGCCCGGCGTGCTGGGCCCGGTGGCCGAGCAGCTGTCGGTGGCCCCCGGCTGGGAGGTCGCCGTCGCCGCCGCGCTGGGCGGGATGGCCGAGGCGGTGGTCGTGGCCGGCGTCGCCGAGGCCGCCGCCGCGCTGGCCCACCTGGAGGAGACGGCCGGCGGCCGCGCCGGCCTGCTGGTCACCGCCGGCCTGCCGCCGGTGCCCCGGGACGGGTGGCCCGAGCTGCCCGAGGGCGTCCGGTGGGCGCTGGACCTGCTCGAGGCGCCCGAGGACCTGCGCCCCGCCCTGGCCCGGGCGCTCGAGCGGGTCGCCGTCGTCCCGACCCGGGACGCCGCCGTCACGCTGGTCCGCACCCACCCGCGGGTCCGGGCGGTCACCCGCGGCGGCGACCTGGTCGGCGCCGACTGGGCGGTCGGCGGGCAGCAGGACGCGCCGTCGGGGTTGGAGGTGCGGGCCCGCGTCGACGAGGCGGAGGCCGAGCTCCACCACGCCGCGGCACGCGCCGCCGAGCTGGCGGAGGAGCTGGCGGCGGCCCGCGAGGTCGCCACCGCGCGCTCGGCCGACGTCGACGCCGCCCTGGCCGCGCGCCAGGCGGCCGAGAAGAGCCGGTCGGCCGAGGCCGCCGCGCTCGCCGAGCTGGGCGCCGCCGCGCGGTCCGCCGCCGCGGAGGCCGAGCGCTCCGCGGCCGCCCGCGTGCGCGCCGAGCAGGCGCTGGAGACGACGGCCGCGCGGCTCGCCGAGCTCGAGGCGCGGCTGGCCGCCGCCGAGGCCGAGCCGGTCGAGGAGGAGCCGTCGACCGAGGAGCGCGACCGGCTGCGCCTCGAGGTGGCCGCCGCCCGGCAGTCCGAGACCGAGGCGCGGCTCGCCGTCCGCACGGCCGAGGAGCGGGCGCGGGCGCTGTCCGGGCGGGCCGAGTCGCTGCGCCGGCAGGCCCGCCAGGAGCGCGCCGCCCGCGAGCGGGCCGCCGCCGCCCGGGCCGCCCGCGAGCGGGGCGCGCGCGTGGCCGCCCGCGTCCGCGCCGACGCCGAGGCCGCCCTCGCCGCGCTGCAGATCTCGCTGGCCCGCGCCGCCACCGAGCGCGACGCGCTGGCCGCCGCCCGCTCCGCCCGCGAGGCCGAGCTGCTCGAGGTGCGCGGGCAGGTCCGCGCCGCCACCGCGGAGCTGGACCGGCTCACCGACGAGGTGCACCGCGACGAGGTCGCCCGCACCGAGCAGCGCTACCGGATCGAGGCGCTGGAGGCCCGGGCCGCCGAGGAGTTCGGCGTCGACCTGCCCACGCTGATCGCCGAGTACGGCCCCGCCGCGCCGGTGCCGCCGACGCCGGAGCGGCTCGCCGCGGCCGAGGCGGCGGGGCAGCCCGAGCCCGGCCCGACCCCCTACGACCGCGCCGCCCAGGAGCGCCGCGCGGCGAAGGCCGAGCGCGACCTGGCCACCCTGGGCAAGGTCAACCCGCTGGCGCTGGAGGAGTTCGCGGCGCTGGAGGAGCGGCACGGCTTCCTCGCCACCCAGCTGGAGGACCTCAAGGCCACCCGCCGCGACCTGCTGACCGTCGTCCGCGAGGTCGACGAGCGCATCCACGACGTCTTCGCCGGCGCGTTCGCCGACGTGGCGCGGGAGTTCGAGCAGGTGTTCGCCGTCCTCTTCCCGGGCGGCTCCGGGCGGCTGGTGCTCACCGACCCCGAGGACATGCTCACCACCGGCGTCGAGGTCGAGGCCCGGCCACCGGGCAAGAAGGTCAAGCGGCTGTCGCTGCTGTCGGGCGGCGAGCGGTCGCTGACCGCGGTCGCGCTGCTCGTCGCGATCTTCCGGGCGCGGCCGTCGCCGTTCTACGTGCTCGACGAGGTCGAGGCGGCCCTGGACGACGTCAACCTCGGCCGGCTGCTCACCCTCGTCGAGCAGCTGCGGGCGACGTCCCAGCTGATCGTCATCACGCACCAGAAGCGGACGATGGAGATCGCCGACGCGCTCTACGGCGTGAGCATGCGCGGTGACGGCATCACCGGCGTGATCAGCCAGCGCCTGCGCGAACCGGAGCTCGAGAGCGCCTGACGGCCCCACCGAGATGGCCATCTCGGTGGTCAGACCCCGGAGCGGACCTCCAGGTCGACGGCGAGGGGCAGGTGGTCGGAAGCGCCCTGGCCGTCGAGCACCTGCGCCGACGCCACCGCCACGCCCTCGGTGACCCACACCTGGTCGATCCGCCGGTGCGGGGAGCCGGCCGGGTGGGTGAAGCCCTCGCCGTGCTGCCAGAACCGCCACCCGGGGCGGCTGGCGCGGTCGCGGGCGACGTCCCAGGCGTCGGTGAACAGCGGCTGCAGCGCCGCCAGCTCGGGGGCGTCGGGCGAGGTGTTGAAGTCGCCGACGACGACGCCGCCCTCCATCCGCTCGGTGTGCAGGGCGGCGATCGCGGCCAGCTGGGCGGCCCGCTGCTCGCCGGACCCCCGGCTGAGGTGGGTGTTGGTGACCCAGAGCGTGCCGCCGTCGAGCTCGAGGAGGGTGCGCAGCGCGCTGCGCGGCTCGCCGGTGCCCGGCAGCGGGTGGACGTCGCTGATCAGGATCGGCAGCCGCGACAGCAGCGCGTTGCCGTACTCCTTGTCGGGCCGCCCGCCGGTGCGGGGCTCGTCGATCGCCGGCCCCCACGCCAGCTGCATGTCCAGCGCGCGGGAGAGCAGCAGCGCCTGGTCGACGTCCTCGCTGCGCTCGCCGTAGTAGCGGTCGACCTCCTGCAGGCAGATGACGTCTGCGTCGGCGGCCTGCAGCACCCTGGCCAGACGGGGGAGGTCCACCCGGTCGTCGCTGCCGGCGCCGTGGCGGATGTTGAAGGTGACCAGCCGCACGGGGATCGGCGGCTGGTCCGGACCGGGGGCGGGCTTGGTCATGCCTCCAGCGTGTCAGGACCGGTCAGGGGCAGGTCCAGCACCCGGCGCAGCCCTTCCCGGCCGCCGCCGTCGTGGTCGGTCAGCCACAGCACGAACCGGGCGTCGCCGCCGTCGAGCACCAGCTCCCCGAGCTGGTTGCCGAAGAAGGGCCCGGCCTGCTTCTGCCACTCGTAGGGCATCCGCCGGACGCGGGCCAGCCGCGCGAGCCCGGTGGTGAGCGTGCGGGCCCACCGGCTCCAACCGATGCGGAACCCGACCCGGATCGGGTGCGGGGCCTGGTTGTGCAGCGGCGAGACGGTCAGCTGGTGCACCCGCGTGGTCAGCCCGCCGGGGGAGACCAGCTCGGCGGCGTAGGCGTGGTGGACGTCGCCGGAGAGGACCAGCGCGCTGGCCGGTGCCCGGCCGTGCTCCCCGCGTCCCAGGGCGACCAGCGCCGCCCCGAGCCGCTCGAACGAGGCCCCGAACGCCGCCCAGTGCTCGAGGTCGGCGGCCTGCCGCAGCTTCTCCGAGAGCCGGCCCAGCGGCCGCCCCTCGTGCCGGACGTTGAGCGTCTCGTTCCAGCGCTCCAGCTGGTGGATCGCCGGCGGCAGCAACCACGGCAGCGAGGTGCCGATCACCAGGTGCTCGACGTCCTCCTCGACGGCCCGGCGCATCGCGGCCTCGACCCAGTCGAACTCGTCGTCGTCGAGCATGCGCCGGTGCTGCTCGTCGAGCACCCGCCCGGCCCGGCTGTCGATCATGATCATGCGGGCGCTGCCCCAGTGCCGCACGTAGCTCCAGCGGACGCCGACCGGCTCGGCGTCGGCCTGGTGCGCCATCTTGCGCAGGATCGGCTCGGCGTCGTCCGACCCGCTGTCGCCGAGCGCGCGCACCGCCTGCCAGGTCTGGTTCTCCGCGAGCTCCTGCGGGCTGAGGTTGCCCAGGTGCTGGTAGACCCAGTAGCTGACCAGCCCGCCGCTGATCCGCTCCTCCCACCAGTCCGACGTCGCCACCTCGTCGCGCCAGGCGCGGGAGGTGTTCCAGTCGTCGATCATCTCGTGGTCGTCGAAGATCATCGAGGACGGGATGGTCGACAGCAGCCAGCGCACCTGCGGATCGCTCCAGGACTCGGCGTAGAGCCTGGTGTACTCCTCGAAGTCGGAGATCTGCGCGTCCGGGCGCACCTCCTCGCCGCGGCGCAGGCGCAGCCAGCGCCGGGTGTGCGGCGTCAGCTCGTCGGCGTAGACCTGGTCGCCGAGGAGGACCAGCGCGTCGGGCCACTCGTCCTCCGGCGTCGCCGCGATCCGGGTCGCGTAGGCGTCCAGCGCGTCGGGCGGGATGCCCTGGCGGACGTCGACGGTGGTGGGGGAGGCGTACCGGCAGGAGCCGAACGCGATGCGGAACGGGCCCGGGCGACCCGGGGTGCGGATCCGGCTGGGCGGGAACGACGACGCCCGCGGCGGCCACGCGCGCCGGCCGTCGAGGTGCACCTCGTAGGGCGTGGTGCTGCCCGGCTCGAGGTCCTCGACGAGGACCAGGGCGTAGTGGTGGCCGCCGACGCAGAACGTGCGCGACCGGCGGCCGAGCACCGACACCTCGCACGCGCGGTCGGTCTCCACCCACACCGTGGCCGACACGGGGTCGACGTGCCGCAGCAGCGGGCCGAGCAGCAGGGCGGGGCCGTCGGTGCGGGGTGCGGTCACGAGCGGACACCTTTCCCTACCGACCCGTGTTCCGCCCAGGTGTCACCTGATCGGTGCTGGGAGGATCGGGGCATGGAATTCGTGCTCATCGCGATCGCGATCCTGGTGATCGCCCTGATCGCCGGGGTCGGCCTGCTCATGAGCCGCGGCCGCAGGACCACCCGTCTGGACGACGACGCCGCGAGCGGCACGACGCTGACCCGGCCCCGCCCACCGCAGGCGCCGCCGACCGAGCGGCCGTCGGGGGCGACCGCCGCGCCGCCCCCCACCCGCCCCGCCGACCAGGTCGCGCCCGACACCGTGCAGCCCGAGGCGGCGCCCGAGGTCGAGCTGCCCCCGGCCGAGCCCGAGCCGGGCCTGGTCTTCGAGACGCCGCTGCCCTCGGCCGGCCGCCTGGTGCGGCTGCGCTCCCGCCTGGCCCGCTCGCAGTCGTCGCTCGGGCGCGGTCTGCTCACCGTGCTGGCCCGCGAGAAGCTGACCGAGGACGACTGGGAGGAGGTCGAGGAGACCCTGCTGTCCGCCGACGTCGGCGTCGCCGCGACCACGCAGATCGTCGAGCGGCTGCGGACCCAGTCGATGGTGCTGGCCACCGCCTCGGGCGAGCAGCTGCGCGACCTGCTCGTGCGCGAGCTCACCGCCGTCCTCGGCCCCGACCTCGACCGCTCCCTCGGCGTCGACCGGCACGAGGGCAAGCCCGGCGTCGTCCTGGTCGTGGGCGTCAACGGCGCCGGCAAGACGACGACGGTCGGCAAGGTCGCCCGGGTGCTCGTCGGCGACGGCAAGAGCGTCGTCCTCGGCGCCGCCGACACCTTCCGGGCCGCCGCCGCCGACCAGCTGGAGACGTGGGGCGAGCGGGTCGGCGTCCTCACCGTGCGCGGGCGCGAGGGCGGCGACCCCGCGTCGGTGGCCTTCGAGGCCGTGCGCACCGGCATGGAGGGCGAGGTCGACACCGTCGTCGTCGACACCGCCGGCCGGCTGCACACCAAGTCCGGCCTGATGGACGAGCTGGGCAAGATCAAGCGGGTGGTCGAGAAGCAGGCGCCGGTCACCGAGACGCTGCTCGTGCTCGACGCCACGACCGGCCAGAACGGCGTGGTCCAGGCGCGGGTGTTCACCGAGGCGGTCGACGTCACCGGCGTCGTCCTCACCAAGCTCGACGGCACGGCCAAGGGCGGCATCGTCATCTCGGTGCAGCGCGAGCTCGGCATCCCGGTCAAGCTCATCGGGCTCGGCGAGGGGCCCGACGACCTGGCGCCGTTCGAGCCGCGGGCGTTCGCCGAGGCGCTGGTCGGCGGCGCCGAGACCGACCGGGCCGCCTGAGCGCACCGCCGTCCCGCCGAGGAGGCGACCGGTGCGCGCCGGCACGGCGGGCGCGGGGTGCCTCCTCGGCGGGACGGCTAGCGCAGCGCGCGCGGGTCGACCCCGTACGGCAGCTCGAGGCGGTGCGCCGCGAGCAGGTCGGGGTCGGCCAGCAGCTCCCGCGTCGGGCCGTCGGCGACCACGACGCCGCCGTCCAGGACGACGGCGCGGGGGCACAGCTGCAGGGCGTAGAGCAGGTCGTGGGTGACCATCAGCATCGTCACCGGCAGCGCCTCGAGGACCTCGGCGAGCTCGCGGCGCCCGGCCGGGTCGAGGTTGGACGACGGCTCGTCGAGCACCAGGACCTCGGGGTGCATCGACAGCACCGTGGCGACGGCGACCCGGCGTCGCTGGCCGAACGACAGGTGGTGCGGCGGCCGGTCGGCCGACCCGCTCATGCCCACCTGCGCCAGCGCCGCCGCCACCCGGGCGGCCACCTCCGGCTCGGGCAGCCCGAGGTTGCGCGGGCCGAAGGCGACGTCCTCGCCGACGGTGGGCATGAACAGCTGGTCGTCGGGGTCCTGGAACACGATGCCGACCCGCCGGCGGACCTCCTGCAGCGCCGGGCCCTCCACCGGCAGGCCGGCCACCTCCACCCGCCCGCGCCCGCCGCGCAGGATGCCGTTGAGGTGCATGACCAGCGTCGTCTTGCCGGCGCCGTTGGGCCCCAGCAGCGCCACCCGCTCGCCGCGCTCGATGCGCAGGTCGACGCCGTAGAGGGCCTGGTGCCCGTCCGGGTAGGCGAACGCGAGGTCCTCGACGAGCAGCGACGGCGGGGAGGTGCTCACCCCCACAGCATCCCCGCCACCAGCACCGCCGCGGCCGCCGCGGGCAGGGTGAGGGCGGTGAGCCAGGCGGCGGCGCCGGCGGGCGCGGTGGGGCCGGTGGGCAGGCGCCCGGTGTACCCGCGCGACAGCATCGCCAGGTGCACGCGCTCGCCCCGCTCGTAGGAGCGGATGAACAGCGACCCGGCGGCCGGACCCAGCACGCGCAGCGCGCCGAGGTGCCGGGCGCGGAAGCCGCGGGACTCGCGGGCCACCCGCATGCGGCGCAGCTCGCCGCCGACCACGTCGGCGTACCGGACCATGAACATGAGGATCTGCACCAGCACCGCGGGCAGGCGCAGCCGCTCCAGGCCGCGGACCAGCGCGCGCGGGTCGGTGGTGGCGGCCAGCACGGTGGCGGCGAGCACCGACAGCGTCGCCTTGGCCAGGATGCCCCCGCCGGTGGCCAGCCCGCTCTCCGACAGCGACAGCCCGGCCACCTCCACCCGCGGCCCGCGGGCGACGAACGGCAGCAGCAGCGCGAAGAGCAGGAACGGGATCTCGACGACCAGCGCGCGGGACAGCCGCCCCGGCCGCACCCGCGCGACCGCGGCGACCGCCAGCACGAGGACCAGGTCGGCGGCGTACGCCGCGGGCGCCCAGGCCGCGTGCACGGGGACGGCCACGGCGGCCAGCGCGAACGCGAGGACGGCGACCAGCTTCAGGTGCGGCGGCAGCCGGTGGACGACGGTGTCGTCCCCGGTGGCGGCGGCGCCGAGGACGCCGGCGTGCGCCGCACCCACCTCAGGCGCTGCTGTCGGCCGGCTGCGCGGCGCGGCGCCGGCGCACCACGAGGGTGAGCCCGCCGGCCACGACCAGGGTCACGACGACGCCGATCACCCCGGCCAGGCCGCCGGAGAGCCAGCCGTCCTCGACCCCGCTCACCGCGTAGTCGGCCAGCGGCGAGCCGGCGACCGCGCTGTCCTCGGCGGTGTGCGCGAAGCCGGTCTCCTCGGCGCTGTACTCGAGCCCGTCGGGGGAGGAGCTGGCGTAGTAGCTGCCCACGCCGGCGATCAGCAGGGCGAGCAGGACGCCCGCGATCCAGAAGCCCGTGCGGCCCTTCACCGGGCACCCCCGGTGGCCGCCGGGGCGGCGGGCCGCTCGGCGAGGGCCAGGTCGCGGCGCAGGTGCCGCGCGCCGTGCACCAGGTCGGGCCGGACGGCGAGGACGGCGCCGAGCACCGCCACGGTGATCGCCGCCTCGCCCAGGCCGATGAGCAGGTGCACGCCGAGCATGGTCGCCGTCACCGTGCCCAGCGGGACGTCGGCGACCGCGCCGACGGCGAACAGACCCACGAAGGCGAGCGCGGCGACGGGCACCGAGAGGAACGCGCCCACGCCGGCCGAGGCCAGCAGCGAGGTGCGGGTTCGGGGGAGGACCCGCACCAGCAGCCGGGCGGTGCCGTAGCCGACGGCCACCGCCACGACCGCCATCAGGGTCACGTTGGTGCCCAGCGCGGTCAGCCCGCCGTCGGCGAAGAGCAGGGCTTGGACCATGAGGACGACGGTCATGCACAGCACCGCCGTCCACGGCCCGACCAGGACCGCGGTGAGGGCGCCGCCGATGAGGTGGCCGCTGGTCCCGGCGGCGACCGGGAAGTTCATCATCTGGACGGCGAAGACGAAGGCGGCGGTGAGCCCCGCCAGCGGGGTGGTGCGCTCGTCGAGCTCCCGCCGCGCGCCGCGCAGCGCCACCGCCACGGCGCCGGCGGCCACCGCGGCCGTCGCCACCGACGTGCCGGCATCGAGGAATCCGTCGGGGACGTGCACGTCGCCTCCTGGGTCGGTGGGGTCTGCTGCGCTCCGACCTTATTGCACATGGTTTGCAACTGCGACGGTCGGTGGGCCGATCGGCGAGCGGCGGATGTGGCGTCGGCCACCGGCCGGGGCCCGCGCAACACGGCTGGAACACAACCGCGGGACACGCGGCGCGGAGTTCACCGTGCCGAAACAGCGCCGCGCGTCCGGACGAAACAGGCCGACGGCACCGTGAACGCCACGTCGCCCCCAGGGACGGGGGCGCCGGTCCCACCCCACCCGTCCCGGTGCGCACGCCGCCCGGGTCCGTCCTCCGTGGCCGGTCGACCAGGACCGGACCACACCGATCCCGTCAGGAGGTTGCCGTGGACACCGGCGACACCGCCTGGGTCCTGGCCAGCGCCGCACTGGTGCTGCTGATGACCCCAGGTCTGGCGCTCTTCTACGGCGGCATGGTCCGCGCGAAGAGCGTCCTCAACATGATGATGATGAGCTTCGGGGCCCTCGCGCTGATCGGCGTCCTGTGGGTCCTCTACGGCTACTCGATGGCCTTCGGCGACGACGTCGGCGGCGGCCTGCTGGGCAACCCGTTCGAGTTCTTCGGCCTGTCCGGCCTGCTCGGCACCGAGGGCATCGACAACGGCTTCGCGGCCAGCGAGCTGGTCTTCACGGTCCCGTCGATGGCCTTCGTCGCCTTCCAGGCCATGTTCGCCATCCTCACGGTGGCGCTGATCTCGGGCGCCGTCGCCGACCGCGCCCGCTTCGGCCCGTGGATGGTCTTCGCGGGCATCTGGGCCACGATCGTCTACTTCCCGGTGGCGCACTGGGTCTTCGCGTTCGACGGCGCGGAGTCCGAGACCGGTGGCTGGATCGCCAACAGCCTGCTCGCGATCGACTTCGCCGGTGGCACCGCGGTGCACATCAACGCCGGCGCGGCGGGCCTGGCCCTCGCGCTGGTGCTGGGCAAGCGCCGCGGGTTCGGCCGCGACCCGATGCGGCCGCACAACCTGCCGCTGGTCATGGCCGGCGCCGGGCTGCTGTGGTTCGGCTGGTTCGGCTTCAACGCCGGCTCGGCCCTCTCGGCCAACGGCCAGGCCGCCGAGGTCTTCGTGACCACGCTGGTCGCCACCTCCGCCGCGGCCCTGGGCTGGCTGGCCACGGAGAAGATCCGCGACGGCCACGCCACCTCGCTGGGTGCGGCGTCCGGGGTCGTGGCCGGCCTGGTCGCGATCACCCCGGCCTGCTCCTCGGTCACCCCGGTCGGCGCGATCTTCGTCGGCCTGATCGCCGGCGTCCTCTGCGCCCTGGCCGTGGGCCTGAAGTACAAGCTGGGCTACGACGACTCGCTCGACGTCGTCGGCGTCCACCTCGTCGGCGGCCTGTGGGGCACGCTCGCGGTCGGCCTGTTCGCCTCGGCGGCCACCACGGCCGGCGTCGACGGGCTCTTCTACGGCGGCGGCATCGACCAGCTCTGGCGGCAGGCCGTCGGCGCGATCGCCGTCCTGGTCTTCTCCTTCGTCGTCACCTTCGTCATCGGCTTCGTCATCCAGCGGACCATGGGCTTCCGGATCTCCGAGGAGGACGAGGTCACCGGCATCGACACCGTCGTGCACGCCGAGTCGGGCTACGACTTCGCGTCGCTCGGCGGCGGTGGGGGAGCATCGGTGGTCGGCCAGGCGTCTGCCATCCCCGGCGGCGCGACCCGTAGCACGGAAGGGGTCGGAGCGTGAAGCTCGTCACCGCCATCATCAAGCCGTTCAAGCTCGACGACGTGAAGAACGCCCTCGAGCTGATCGGGATCGCCGGCCTGACGGTCAGCGAGGTCCAGGGCTTCGGCCGCCAGCGGGGTCACACCGAGGTCTACCGCGGGGCGGAGTACCAGGTGGACTTCGTGCCGAAGGTCCGGATCGAGGTCGTCGTCAGCGAGCTCGACGCCGCCCGCGTGGTCGACGCCGTCGTGGAGGCCGCCTCCACGGGGCAGATCGGCGACGGCAAGGTGTGGGTCACCACGATCGACGAGATCGTGCGGGTCCGCACCGGCGAGCGCGGGGACGACGCGCTCTGAGCAGCGGCTGAGCACACCCGTCGGCCGGGGCAGCGGGGCCGGGGCGGTGGGTGACCGACACCGCCCCGGCCGACGCACTTCCACCGGAGCTGGACCGGTCGCGCAGAGGGGACGACGTGCTGGACATCGAGGCGCTGCCGGGGCGGTCGCGCGCCGAGCGGGTGCAGGCGCTGGACTCCTGGCTGACCGGCCTGCTGGCCGACGCGGTCGCGGGGACGCCGCCGCCCAAGCAGCGCAAGGGCGCCGCGCCGCCCCGCTCCGGTACCCAGGGCCTGGCGCTGGTCGCCGTCGGCAGCCTGGGACGGCGGGAGCTCCCGCCGCACGGCGACCTCGACCTGGTGCTGGTCCACGACGGCCGCCCCGAGATCGCCGCCCTCGCCGACGCCCTCTGGTACCCGATCTGGGACGCCGGCCTGCGCCTGGACCACTCCGTGCGGTCGGTGCCGGAGGCGGTCTCGGTGGCCTCGGCCGACGTCAAGGCCGGCCTCGGGCTGCTCGACGCCCGCCTCGTCGCCGGCGACGCCGAGCTGGCCGCCGGCCTGCGCGCGGCGACGCTGGCCAGCTGGCGCTCCTCGGCCGCGAAGCTGCTGCCCCAGCTGCGCGACCTGCGCCGGGGGCGCGCGCGCCAGCTCGGCGAGCTGGCCTTCCTGCTCGAGCCGGACCTCAAGGAGGCCTACGGCGGCCTGCGCGAGGGGCAGGTGCTGCGCGCGGTGGCGGCCGCCCAGCTCGCCGACGAGCCCACCGCCGAGGCCGAGCAGGCCTACGCGTTCCTCCTCGACGTCCGCGACGAGCTGCGCCGGCGCAGCGGCCGGCCCAGCGACGTCCTGGTCCGCCAGGAGCAGCGGCCGGTGGCCGACGCGCTGGGCCTGGCCGACGAGGACGCGCTGCTGCGCGAGGTGAGCCTGGCCGGCCGCCGGCTCGCCTTCGTCGCCGACGAGACCTGGCGGCGGGTCGACGCGGCGCTGGTCCGCCGGCCCCGCGGCCGCTACCGGCGGGTCCGCCGCGAGCCGCTGGCCGACGGCGTGGTCCGGCAGGGCGACGAGGTCGTGCTGGCCCGCGACGCCCGGCCGGCCGCCGACCCCGGCCTGCTGCTGCGCGCCGCCGCGGCCGCCGCCCGGGCCGACCTGCCGCTGTCGCCGTACACGCTCAAGGTGCTCGCGGTGCACACGCCGCCGCTGCCGGAGCCCTGGCCCGCGGAGGTCCGCTGGTCGTTCCTGCGGTTGCTCGCCAGCGGCCGGCCCGCGGTCGCCGTCCTGGAGCAGCTCGACCAGGAGGGCCTGCTGGCCCGGCTGCTGCCCGAGTGGGACCGCGTCCGGTCGCTGCCCCAGCGGCACCCGTGGCACCGCTTCACCGTCGACCGGCACCTCGTGGAGGCCGCCGCGGCCGCCGCGGAGCTCACCCACGACGTCGACCGGCCCGACCTGCTGCTGGTCGGGGCGCTGCTGCACGACATCGGCAAGGGCTGGCCCGGTGACCACAGCGTCGTCGGGGAGCCGATCGCCGCCGGGATCGCCGCCCGCATGGGCTTCACGCCGGCCGACGTCGCGACGGTCGGCGCGCTGGTGCGGCACCACCTGCTGCTGCCCGACACCGCCACCCGCCGCGACATCGACGACCCCGCCACCGTCGACCGGGTCGCCGACACCATCGGCCGCGACCCCGCGGTGCTGCAGCTGCTGCACGCGGTCGCCCAGGCCGACGGCGCGGCCACCAGCGCCTCGGCCTGGTCGCCGTGGAAGGCGCACCTCGTGGCCGGGCTGGTCGCCCGCGTGCAGGCCCGCCTGGGCACCACCGCGGGGGCGCCGGAGCCGGTGCTGCACCCCACCGAGCCCCAGGTCACCGCCCCGGTCCCGGGACCGCGCGGCACCCGCGGCAGGCTCACGGTCGGGGTCCAGGACGTCGCCGACGGCCAGCAGGTCACCATCGGCGCCCCCGACCAGCACGGGCTGTTCAGCGTCCTGGCCGGGGTGCTCGCGCTCAACCAGCTCGACGTGCGGGCCGCGAAGGTCTCGTCCGAGGACGGCGCGGCGACGGCGGTCTTCGCCGTCCGGCCCCGCTTCGGGCGGGCGCCGGTGCCCGAGATCCTGGCCGACGGGGTGCGCGCGGCGCTGGAGGGCACGCTCTCGCTGGCCGACCGGCTGCGGCAGCGCGAGGCCGACTACCGCCAGGACGCCGGCCGCGGCGCACCGCCGCGGATCTCGTGGCACGACTCCGAGGTCAGCGGCGTGGCCACCGGCATCGTCGAGGTGCGGGCGAGCGACCGCGCCGGGCTGCTCTACCGGCTCACCGCGGCCATCGCCGACGAGGGGCTCGACGTCACCTCGGCGCGGATCGAGACGTTCGGCGCCGACGCGGCGGACAGCTTCTACGTGATCAACCCCGAGGGCGGTCCGATCGACCCGGAGCAGCGCAAGCGGGTGGAGGCGGCGCTGGTGGACGCCGCGAGCGGGGCGCCGGCCGACGTCCCCTGAGCCGACACGCCGGGTGAGGTCCTGCGGACTGTCGGTGCCCCGTGCGACCGTCGGGGGAGCGGGACGGAACGGTCCCGCCTGCGACCTGGGGGGAGAGCCTCGTGGAGACCCGGACCTGGCCCTGCCCGTCCTGCGGCGAGGACCGCGACTTCGTGCAGCCGCCGTGCGTCGACGGCCACACCGACGACGGCGCGTGCCCCGAGTGGGCATGCGCCGACTGCGGCACCGCGCTGGTGGTGGGCGACGTCGTCCCCGTGACGGCGGTGCCCCTGAGCCGCGCGGCCTGAGCCAGGCCCCGCCGCCCCACCGCTCGCGGCGGACCCGGCGGCCGGGGCGCTCCAGCGCGTCACCCGGTGCCCGGGGAGAGGCCACTACCCTGGGTGCAGGAGGCGCGGCCGCGCCGTGCCCTGACTTCTCCTCCGAGGACGTGCTGTGTTCGAGACGCTCTCCGACCGCCTGGACAAGGTCTTCACCGGCCTGCGGGGCAAGGGCCGGCTGACCGAGGCCGACATCGACGCGACGGCGCGGGAGATCCGCATCGCGCTGCTCGAGGCCGACGTCGCGCTGCCGGTCGTCCGGGCGTTCATCTCCGCGATCAAGGAGCGGGCCCGCGGGGCCGAGGTCTCCCAGGCGCTCAACCCCGCCCAGCAGGTCATCAAGATCGTCAACGAGGAGCTCATCGCGATCCTCGGCGTCGAGACCCGCCGGCTGCGCCACGCCAAGACCTCGCCGACGGTGATCATGCTCGCGGGCCTCCAGGGCTCGGGCAAGACCACCCTCGCCGGCAAGCTCGGCCGCTGGCTGAAGTCGCAGGGCCACACGCCCCTGCTGGTGGCCGCCGACCTGCAGCGGCCCAACGCCGTCAACCAGCTGTCGATCGTCGCCGGCCAGGCCGGCGTCGACGTGTTCGCGCCCGAGCCCGGCAACGGCATCGGCGACCCGGTGCGCGTCGCGGCCGACTCCATCGAGCACGCCCGCCGGACCATGCACGACGTCGTCGTCGTCGACACCGCCGGCCGCCTGGGCATCGACGCCGAGCTGATGCGGCAGGCCGCCGACATCCGCGACGCCGTCCACCCCGACGAGACGCTGTTCGTCGTCGACGCGATGATCGGCCAGGACGCCGTCACCACGGCCGAGGCGTTCCGCGACGGCGTGGGCTTCTCCGGCGTCGTCCTCACCAAGCTCGACGGCGACGCCCGCGGTGGTGCCGCGCTGTCGGTCCGCTACGTGACCGGCCAGCCGATCATGTTCGCCTCCACCGGCGAGAAGCTCACCGACTTCGACGTCTTCCACCCCGAGCGGATGGCCTCGCGCATCCTCGGCATGGGCGACGTGCTCACGCTCATCGAGCAGGCCGAGCAGGCCTTCGACGCCGAGCAGGCCGAGAAGATGGCCGGCAAGCTCGTCAGCCGCGAGGGCTTCACGCTCGAGGACTTCCTCGAGCAGATGATGGCGATCCGCAAGATGGGGCCGATCGCCAACCTGCTCGGCATGCTGCCCGGCGCCGGGCAGATGAAGGAGCAGCTCAAGCAGGTCGACGACCGCGACCTCGACCGGACGGCGGCGATCATCCGCTCGATGACCCCCGAGGAGCGGGTCAACTCCAAGATCATCAACGCCTCGCGGCGGGTGCGCATCGCCAACGGCTCCGGCGTGAGCGTCACCGACGTCAACCAGCTGCTGGAGCGCTTCGCCCAGGCCCAGAAGATGATGGGCCAGATGGCCGGCAGCATGGGCCTGCCCGGGATGGGCCCCATGTCGAAGAAGGCCCGCGGCCGGCAGATGCAGGCCCAGTCGAAGAAGGGCAAGAAGGGCAAGGGGAAGGGCAGGAGCGGGCCCGCCCGTCGGCCCATGGGCGCGCCCGGCGGCCTGCCGGGTGGCTTCCCGGGCGGCAACGGCGGCTTCCCCGGCGGGCTGCCGGGCGGCATGCCCGGCCTCCCGCCCGGCCAGGGCCTGCCCGATCTCTCCAAGCTCGACTTCGACCAGTTCAGGGACGACCGGCCCGGCCGGTGACCACCGGCGGCCTGCACCTCGCCGGCGTCGTCCTCCCCGAGGGCGAGCACCGCGACCTGTGGGTGCGCGACGGGCGGATCACGTTCGACCCGGTCCCGGGCGCGGAGACGGTCAGCCGCGGCGGCTGGCTGCTGCCCGGGCTGGTCGACGCGCACTGCCACGTCGGCATCGGCGCCGGCGGCGTGCCCACGGAGGACCCCGCGCAGCTGCGGGCGCAGGCGCTGGCCGAGCGGGACGCCGGCGTCCTCGCGCTGCGGGACTGCGGCTCGCCGGTCGACACCCGGGTCCTCGACGACGACCCGGAGCTGCCGCGGATCATCCGGGCCGGCCGGCACATCGCCGCGGTCAAGCGGTACATCCCCGGCCTGGCGGTGGAGGTGGAGCCGGCCGGGCTCGCCGACGCGGTGCGCACGCAGGCCCGCCGCGGCGACGGCTGGGTCAAGCTCGTCGGTGACTGGATCGACCGCGGCGTCGGCGACCTGGCGCCCGAGTGGCCGGGCGAGACGGTGGCCGCGGCGATCGCGGCGGCGCACGCCGAGGGGGCGCGGGTCACGGCGCACACCTTCGGCACCGACGCGCTGCCCGGCCTGATCGACGCCGGCATCGACTGCATCGAGCACGGCACCGGGCTGACCGAGGAGCTCATCGGCCGCATGGCCGCCCGCGGCACCGCCGTCGTCCCGACGCTGGTCAACGTCGAGAACTTCCCCGGCTTCGCCGCGGCGGGGGAGCGGAGGTTCCCGGCGTACGCCTCCACCATGCGCCGGCTGCACGCCTCGGCCGGGGCCGTCGTCCGGGCCGCGTTCGACGCCGGGGTGCCGGTGTTCGCCGGCACCGACGCCGGCGGCGGGATCGCCCACGGCCGCATCGCCGACGAGATCCGCGCCCTGGCGGCGGCCGGGCTGCCCGCCGAGGCGGCCCTGGCGGCCGGCTCGTGGGCCGCCAGGGACTGGCTCGGGCTGCCGTGCCTGGAGGAGGGCGCGCTCGCCGACGTCGTCGTCTACGACGCCGACCCGCGGGCGGACCTCGACGTGCTGGCCCGCCCGCGGCTGCGGGTCCTGCGCGGGCGCCCGGTCTGAGCGGGATCGCCGGCGCGGCTCAGACCGCGACGCCGGCGGCGATGCAGGCGTCGCCGAACGTGGTGATCGGCTGGTCGAGGATCGCGATCGCGTCGAGGAGCGGGGTGCCCCCCTCGACCTCGTCGATCACCTCGTCGGTGGCCGCGGAGACGTCGTCGGCGGCGGCGAGCAGGGCGGCGTCGGCGTCCTGGTGGTCCTGGGGCGCGTCCCGCAGCAGCTCGAGGAGCGGCACGATCTCGGCGGGGTCGATGTTGCCGTTCTCGTCGACCCCGAACAGCGCGAGTCCCACGTAGCCGTACCAGCCGGCGACGGCCTGGCAGAGCCCGGCGTCGCCGGGGACCCCGGCACCCGGGATCGGGAGCTCCTCCCCGCCGGTGCCGGTGGCGGGGGTGCTCGGCTCGGTCGGCTCCGGGGTCGCGGTGGCGCCGGTCTCCTCCACCGGCGGGTCCGCGGGCTCGGTGGCCTCGGCGGCGGTCGTCTCCACCGGCTTGGCCTCCGCCC
Organism: Geodermatophilus sp. SYSU D00815; assembly: GCF_054050035.1. Taxonomy (NCBI): domain Bacteria; kingdom Bacillati; phylum Actinomycetota; class Actinomycetes; order Geodermatophilales; family Geodermatophilaceae; genus Geodermatophilus; species Geodermatophilus sp. SYSU D00815. Next base: position 181,978 of record NZ_JBJGYO010000008.1, read on the forward strand.
GCACCGTCGTGGAGCAGGCGGTGAGCGTCAGGCCGGCCGCGGCCACGAGGGCGAGGGTGGCCGACCGTCGGGGGGTGCGCATGGGGTCTCCGTTCCGCGTCGGAGCCGCCGGGTGGCGGCTCGCTCGGGAACACCGTCCCCCGACCCGCTTGGCCGGCACTTGCGCCGGACTAGGCCGGCGGCCCAAGGACCAGGGTCACCTCGGCGCCGGTGGGGGACGACGTCACGCGCAGCCCGCCGCCGGAGCGCTCCGCCGTCCGCCGCGCGATGTCCAGCCCCAGCCCGGTGGACCCGCCGCCGCTGCGGCCGCGCTCCACCGACTCCTCGCGCAGACCGGGCCCCGAGTCGGCCACGGTGAGCTCGGCGCCGCCGTCGGGGCGGGCCACCACCGCCACCCGGAACCCGGTGCCGTCGGGCGTGTGCGCGAAGACGTTGCCCAGCAGCGCGTCGACGGCGGCCCCGAGGTCGCGGTCGGCCACCCGCACGGGCAGCGGGGCGTCGGGGAGCTCCAGCCGCAGCGCGCGGCCCTCCTCCTCGGCGAGCACCGACCAGAAGGCGACCCGGTCGGCCACCACGGTGGTGACGTCGGCGGTGGCGCCCAGGCCCTCGCGGACCGGCCGGCGCGCCTCGGAGATGATCTCGTCCACCGTGCGGGCGAGCGCGTCGACGTCGTCGAGCACCCGCTCGCGGTCCGCCGGGGGCAGGGCCTCCGCGTCCAGCCGCAGCGCGGTCAGCGGGGTGCGCAGCCGGTGGGCGAGGTCGGCGGCGGACTCCCGTTCGGCGGCGAGCAGCTCGCCGATCCGGCCGGCCAGCCGGTTGACCGCCGTCCCCACCTCGCGGACCTCGGGGGGACCGGCCGGCTCCACCCGGGCCGAGAGGTCTCCGCTGCCGAGCCGGTGCGCCACCCCGGCCAGGTCGGTGACCGGCCGGGTCAGCGACCTGGCCAGCCGGTCGGCGACGAGCAGGGCGAGCAGGAAGAGGACCAGGCCCAGGCCGGCCAGGACCAGCCAGGTGCGGGGGACGCCGGCCCGCAGCTGCGCGGTGGGCACGAACGCCTCCACCACCGCGGTGCCCTCCACCCGCCGCACCGGCTGCACCAGGGTCGTCCCCTCGGCGGAGGCCACCTCGGTGGCGGTCTGCGGGGTCACGTCGTCGGGCGTCCTGCCGACCGTCCCCAGCCACGTGCCGTCGGGCCAGCGGACGGCCAGGCGGCCGCTGCCGTCGGTGCCGGCCAGCGCCGACTGCACGTCCGGCCGCTCGTCGAGCCCGACGCTCGGCACCAGGAACTGCAGCTGCTGGCGCGCCGAGTCCAGCGCCCGGGCCTCGGCGACCCGGGCCACCAGGGAGGCGGCGGGCAGCAGGAAGGCCAGCAGCACGACCGAGGTGGTCGCGGCGACCAGGAGGGTGATCCGCCGTCTCACGGCGCGGGCTCGGCCCCGGGCTCGCCGTCGGGCTCGGAGAGGCGGACCCCGACGCCGCGCACGGTCTGGATCAGCCGGGGCGCGGCGGCCGACTCGCCGAGCTTGCGGCGCAGCCACGACAGGTGGACGTCGACGGTCTTGTCGGAGCCGCCGTAGGGCAGCTGCCACACCTCGCGGAGCAGCTCGCGCTTGGGCACCACGGTGCCGACGCGCGCGGCGAGGTAGGCCAGCAGGTCGAACTCCTTGGGTGCCAGCTCCACCGGCCGGCCGGCCAGGGTCACCCTCCGGCTGCGCGGGTCGACGGTGAGGTCGGCGACGGTGACCGCCGCGGGCCCGCTGTCCCCGCCGCCCGCGCGGCGCAGGACCGCCCGGATGCGCGCCTCGAGCTGCCCCGCCTGGAACGGCTTGAGCACGTAGTCGTCGGCGCCGGCGTCCAGCGCCGAGACGACGCTGCCGTCGTCGTCGCGCGCGGTGGCCACGATGACCGGCACCGACGAGACCGCGCGCAGCATGCGCAGCAGCTCCGCGCCGTCCAGGTCCGGCAGCCCGAGGTCGAGGACGACGAGGTCCGGTCGGGACTCGACGGCCTGCTGCAGACCGCTCATCGCGGTGCCGGCGGAGCTCACGGCGTGGCCGCGGTCGCGCAGCGCCCGGATCAGGGCCGTGCGGATGCGTTCGTCGTCCTCGACGACCAGCAACTGGGCCACGGTGCGGAGGCTAGGGCGCGGCCCGGGCCGCGGGGGAGAGGTTCGGCCGGAGCATGACCCTTCCTTGGGATGGGCTTAACCCCGGCGCCCGCAGGCTCTGCCCCATGAAGCGCACCCTGGGTCTCGCCGGCGTCTGGCTCGCGGCCGTTGCCGCCGCCGTCGGCGTCGGATTCCTCGCCGTGTCCCTGGCCGACGCCGCCGAGCCGGCCGCCAGCAGCGTCAGCGTGAGCCCGGCCGGGACGGGGGCGGCGACGTCCCCGTCGGCGGCGTCGGTCACGCCGAGCGCCTCCCCGCCCGCCGTCCCGTCGGGGGAGCAGGTGACCGCCGGCGGCACCGTGCTCGCCTCCTGCGTCGACGGCGTCCCGCAGCTGGCCGGTGCCCCCGCCGCCGGCTGGTCGGTCGAGCACTACGCCGACCACGTGGAGTTCGAGAGCGCGACGCAGAAGGTCGAGGTCTACGTGACCTGCGCGTCCGGCTCGCCGCAGTTCTTCGTCGAGACCGACGACGAGGGCCGCGACGACGACTCGCGGTCGTCGTCCTCCTCGTCGCCCGCGGCCACCCCGTCCTCGTCGCCGACCGCCTCGTCCTCCAGTGGCGGGCACGGCTCGGACGACCCGCCCGGTGACGACAACGGCGGCGACCGCGGTGGCCACGGGTCCGACGACCCGCCCGGTGACGACAACGGCGGTGACCGCGGCGGCGACGACGACAGCGGTCACGGCTCCGACGACTGACCTGGTCCCCCGGGGGGGGGGGGGGGGGGGGGGGGGGGGGGGGGGGGGGGGGGGGGGGGGGGGGGGGGGGGGGGGGGGGGGGGGGGGGGGGGGGGGGGGGG